>NZ_PNFF01000001.1:1300437-1648082 GCF_028888695.1 Bacillus methanolicus
ACTCTAAAGGGGAAAAGAATCAAGAACTTTTTCTACACATGGCGCACAAATGTATTTTTACAGTGTACGTTCTTCTTTAATTTTCCATCTCTCTATAAAAAATATTGGGATCATTCAAATATGACCCCAATCTGATCTATTCTTGTTTAATTTCACTCAAAGTCGAACTTTGACTATGTTTTGCAGTTATGTGCGTAAGGGTTTTTTCATAGGATTGCTTGAGCTCTTTCACAATTTCAGCAACTGGCTGAATCTTCTTTATGGAATGTACACCATGCCCTGCCGAACAAATATCTTTCCATGCTTTTGCCCCCGGCTGATTTATTTTTGAAAAATCCATCTCTGCTTTCTTTTTAAGCTTGTCAGGATCATGACCTGCTTTGCGAATACTTGGGATTAAATAATTGGCATTTACACCGCTGAAAGCATCAGTATAAATGACGTCTTCAATGGTGGAATCGATCAGCATGTTCTGGTAGTCTTTGCTCGTTAAGCTTTCCTCAGCTGCGATAAATCTTGTTCCCATATAAACAAAATCAGCACCAAGCGCTTCCGCTGCAACGATATCATTTCCATCCGATATCGAACCGGCAAGAATCGTAATCCCATTCCAAAATTCTTTTACCGCACTGATAAAAGCAAAAGGATTATATGTACCTGCATGTCCGCCAGCACCGCTGGAAACAAGAATTAATCCATCGGTTCCTTTTTCAGCTGCTTTTCGGGCATGGACTAGATTAATAACATCCGAAAATACAAGGCCACCATATTCATGAACAATTTTAACAACCTGGCTCGGATCGCCTAAGGAAGTTATCACGATCGGCGGCTTGTATTTCTTAATTAATTCAAGATCCACTTCATATCGTTTATTTGACCGGTGAACAATAAAGTTTACCGCCCATGGTGCAATCTTTTGGTTCGGTTCTTGGATCCTAGCTTGTTCCAGTTCGTTCGTTATCTGCCGCATCCATTCTTCAAGAATATCTCCTGTCCGCGCATTTAGGAGGGGAAAAGAACCGATAATTCCAGCTTTGCAGCCTTCAATAACAAGTTGAGGGCCGGACACTAAAAACATCGGGGCCATTATCACAGGCAAAGTAGTTTCGTATACAATTTGAGAAAGCAGTTTATTTTGCATCATTTCCTCCTCTATTAGAATCTCTAAGAAGACTTATCATTTAATATTTTTCAAGAATAAGGGAAATCCCTGTCCTCATATAGTCCAAATTTCAAACCCCCATGATTATTTTTAGAAAACGCTTTCATCTTGTTTTTTAAACATGAGCATTCACTTATTCTACTATAAAGTATACCTGCCATTTCTGAGGGAGGTCAAATTTATTTTTGAATATTTTGAAAAATTAATCGAATAAAAGTGCTCAGATTCTGAACATCAAAAAAGGATATGATTCACCACAAGCTTGTTGTTTTTTCAGGTGTTCTGCAGAATCCCGTCTTGTTTTGATAGGTTTTGTCTGCAGGCAGGAAAATGTGATCATCAATGATGAATAATTAACATAAACACTGAAAATCTTTTCAAAACTGTGTTAGAAAGGACTGGATAATAAACATGGATAACCGTTTTATGAGGGCATATACGATAAAGGAAGTTTCGAAAAAGATCAACGTCCCGCCGGGTACGATCAGACAATGGGAGAAAGATTTGGATGGGATTCTCTTCATCTCCCGTACGAAGCAAGGTGCAAGGTATTTTACTGATCAAGAAATCTCACTTTTAATGAAAATCAAGGAAATGCGGGACAAAAATTTAAGCAAAGAAATGATCCGTGAGCTATTGCAAAAACATTTGAATCAAAATTCGGAAGCTGATTCCGAAACAATCGAAACTTCTATGCTGTCTGTTTCTGAAAACAACACCCCTGAACATACAGAAAATTCAGATCCTAGATTCGAGAACTTTTTGGAAGCCATGGAGGCATTTAAAGAAAACTTATTGGAGGAGATCAAGGGTGAAATACGTAATACCGCTCGAAAAGAAATATTAGAAGAAGTGAAAAAAGAAATATCAAAAAGTACCGTTCATACCGTTAAAAGTCTCTCCCACTCTATTTATACATCAAGTGAAAAAACAAAATCGGAAATTCAGGACCTTTCGGGGCGGATTGCAAAAGCTTCGGAACATAATTCCGAAGAGTTCAAAACCTTGAAAAACAGTGTTGCGAAAGCTTCGAAACTCACTTCTGAAACTTTCAGAACCTTATCCAACAGCATTGCGAAAGTTTCAGAAGATGCTTCCGAAGAAATTGCTATACTTTCGAACCGTCTTTCCGAATCATCCGAAGCTTCCGCAGAAGAATTCAAGACCTTGGTTCACTACATTTCTAAGTCAACCGAAGTCACCAATCACGAGATAAACAATCTAATTAACAACATTAATAAAGACCGAGATATCCTGTTAGAAACTTTGAATCAAGAACGGGAACAATACCTCCAGGAAATCAAACATAGAGAAGCAGCTTTTCAAGATTTAATCGCGGGCTTTCGAAATGTAGCCGCAGACGAAGAAAAACCCGCCAAAAAATGGTGGAGGCCTTGGAAAAAACAATGATGAAGGGTCTGGCCCGCATTGCATTAACGCTTTAAAGCATTGAGGGTCTGACCCTCAATATGTTAATGCGTTAACACTTTAAAACAAGAAAGAGTGGCCGGCCATATAACAATGAACCAGTCACTCTTTGAGACTTACTTTTTATGCATTTTAAACTGAAGGAATAGCTCGTTATAGTACGCAAGCATTTTTTTTCCGAGATTCTCATAGACTTCCAGCTTTCCCGTCATTTCTTCGTCGGGATAAAAACGTTTATCATTGACGATTTCTTTATCCATATACTTCAGTGCTTCTTTATTTGGAGTGGAATATCCGACATACTCGGTATTTTGCGCTGCAACTTTTGGATCGAGCATAAAATTGATAAACTTATGTGCTGCCTCTATGTTCTTGGCGGTTTTTGGGATCACCATATTATCAAACCACAGATTGGAGCCTTCTTCAGGCACCACATATTCAAGATTGTCTTTTTTCCACATTAATTCTGCTGCGGTCCCTGACCAGACAACACCGATCGCAGCTTCATCATTTTCCATCAGCATTCTGATTTCATCTCCAACGATGGCCTTGATATTCGGAGTCAGTTTGTCCAGTTTTTCTTTCGCCTCGAGCAAATGGGATTTATTCGTATCATTCAGCGAATAGTGCAAGCTGTTCAACCCCATTCCCATTACTTCACGTGCACCATCGATAAGCAATATCTCATTTTTTAATTCCGGATCCCATAAATCATTCCATTTCGTAATCTTTTTATCTCCCAGAATGTCTTTATTGTAAAGGATTCCGACCGTTCCCCAAAAATAAGGAATCGAATATTTGTTGCCCGGATCAAAAGGTAAATCCAAAAATCTCGGATCAATGTATTTTAAATTCGGTATTTTAGAATGATCAATCGGAAGCAGCAAGTTTTCTTCTTTCATTTTGTGAATGGCATATTCGGATGGAACGGCGATATCATATGCTGTGCCGCCCTGCTCAATTTTTGTCATCATCGCTTCGTTTGAATCAAATGTTTCATAGATGACCTTGATGCCTGTTTCTTTTTCAAACCTGTCAATTAATTTCGCATCAATATAATCGCCCCAATTATAAATGGTTAACGTATTTCCGCTTGTGTACCCTTGGGCTGAATTCAGTTTAAAAACAACATAAAGCAAAAGAAAAGATACTAGCAAAACTGCAGCAAATGCCCGAATAAGCTGCTTCATTTCCGAACCCCCATTCCGTTCGGCCGGTTACGCTTTGCAATGTAATAATAACCGATCACAAGAATCATCGTGAAAATAAATAACAAGGTTGATAAAGCGTTAATATTTAACGACACGCCCCTGCGTGCCAGTGAATAGATTTCAACCGACAGTGTCGAAAAACCATTCCCCGTCACAAAAAACGTAACGGCAAAGTCATCGAGCGAATAGGTCAGCGCCATAAAAAAGCCCGCAAAAATGCCGGGTGTAATATATGGAAGCACAACCTTTGAAAGAACATCCCAGCGACTCGCTCCCAAATCAAGGGCTGCATACATCATCGTCGGGCTCATTTCCTCAATCTTTGGAAGCACCATAATAACAACGATCGGTACACAAAAAGCGATATGGGAAAGCAAGACGGAAATAAATCCTAGTTTTATCCCGATCATCGTAAATAAAATTAAGAAGGAAGCGCCAATAATTACGTCAGGGCTGACAATCAGGACATTATTTAAAGACAAAAGCGTATTTTTTACACGCCGCTTTCTTGAATAAGCGATTGCTAGTGCTCCTGCCACTCCAATAATGGTCGAGATCGCGGCAGACAAAAGCGCAATAATGATTGTATTTAATACAATGATCAACAGCCGGGAATCTTTGAACAGCTCTTTATACCAGTCAAGCGTAAATCCTTCAAACTGATACATCGTACCGCCGCTATTAAAAGAATAAAATATTAAATAGAAAATCGGGGCATAAAGGATAAAAAAGACGACAATTAAATACACAGTTGACCATTTCGACATTTTTTTCATATGATCCCCCGCCTCCTTTTCCCAGTGACAATCATGATGATCACCATGGCAATGATCAAGAAGACGGCAATCGTTGAACCCATTCCCCAATCCTGTGTCACGAGAAAATGCTGTTCAATCGCTGTTCCGAGCGTAATGACCCGGTTTCCGGCAATCAGCCTCGTAAGCATAAAAAGTGATAAAGCAGGAATAAAGACAACCTGGCAGCCCGATTTCACGCCATCAAGCGTCAAAGGAAAAATAACGCGCCTGAACGTTGTCCATGATGAGCCGCCTAAATCATGGGCCGCATCCACAAGTGAAGGATTCAATTCATTTAGTGCATTAAAAATTGGCAAAATCATAAATGGCAAAAAGATATAAACCGAAACAAATACAAAGCTGAAATCGGTAAACAACAGCTGCTTGCTTCCGATGCCAATTATTTCAAGGAAGCTGTTTGCTGCTCCGTATGTACCAAAAATACCCAGGAAGGCATATGCTTTTAACAATAAATTGATCCATGACGGTAAAATAATCAAAAGCAGCCAGAGCTGTTTATGTTTCGTTTTCGTAAGCAAATAAGCTGTTGGATATGCAATAACAAGTGTGATCAAAGTGATTAAAAATGCATACCAGAAAGAACTCAGCGTCATCCTCAAGTAAACGGCTGTAAAAAACTTCTTGTAATTATCCAGTGTAAAATGGCCTTCAATGTCAAAAAATGAATAATATAGAACCAGGAACAGCGGCGTAACCACGAAAAGAAAAATCCACAAAACATAAGGAATCAAATAAAAATTACGGGAATTATTTTTCATGGCCATACCTCTCAATAATTTTCTAACCGTTTGTCAAATTCTTCTTCGGTTTCGCCAAGGCGCATGACGTGGATCGCTTCCGGATCAAAATGAAGGCCAATTTCATCACCGACTTTCACTTTTTTCGTTGAATGGACAAGCCATTCGTTTCCATCCTGGTCATAACAAATAATTTCATAGTGAACCCCGCGGAATAATTGGGAGTCAACTCGCACCTGAAGTTTGCCCTTGTCTTTCGTTGTAATTTCCAGGTCTTCTGGACGGATCACGATTTCAACGGTTTCATTAGGGTTAAAACCTTTGTCCACACAATCAAATGTCTTTCCTGCAAACTCTACGACGTAATCTTTAATCATTTTTCCTGATACAATATTTGACTCACCGATGAAATTTGCAACAAAGCGGTTAATCGGCTCATCATAAATGTCTGTCGGTGTTCCGCTTTGTTCAATTTTTCCATTGTTCAAGACAAATATTTCATCAGACATGGCAAGGGCTTCTTCCTGATCATGCGTGACAAAAATAAATGTAATACCTAACCTGCGCTGCAGTTCACGCAATTCGTACTGCATTTCTGTCCGCAGCTTCAAATCAAGGGCTGATAGCGGCTCATCCAGAAGCAGTACTTCGGGCTCATTGACGATTGCCCGCGCAATCGCCACACGTTGGCGCTGACCGCCGGACATTTCCCTTATTTCTCGATTTTCATAACCTTCAAGATTGACAAACCTTAAAGCTTCTCTTACTTTTTCGGTTATTTCTTCATTCTTCAGCTTTTTTATTCGTAATCCAAATGCGACATTTTCAAATACATTTAAATGAGGAAACAGGGCATAATCCTGAAAAACTGTGTTGACCTGGCGCTTATTCGCAGGAACATGGTTTATTATTTTCCCGTTAAAATAGATGTTGCCCTGTGACGGCTCGATAAAGCCCGCAATTAAACGAAGGATCGTCGTTTTTCCGCATCCCGAGGGCCCGAGCAGCGTATAAAATTTTCCTCTTTCAATTTCAAAGCTGACATCATTCAAAACCGGAGGATCATTGTCATATTGTTTCGTGACATGCTCAAAGCGAATGATAATATTATCTTTCATCTTTCATCTTTCTCCCTCTAACACCTATTTTCTAAGTTAAATCACATCTTTTCGTTGCATTTCAAAGAAAATGCAATCCATGGGTCATTTAATTGCAACTTTCTAACCGTTATCATAACACAGAATACATATTTCTTAACAAAAATGTCAAAAAAATAGGTTCGTTGAATGAGGTGCCGGCACGCACCGCATCACTGTGTTAACGCTTTAAAGGGTTGAGGGCCTGACCCGCACTACGACACCGCGTTAACGCTTTAAAGGATCGAGGGTCTGACCCGCACTACGATACCGCGTTAATGCTTTAAAGGGTTGAGTGGCTGTTCCCCACGGCACGAGGCCCCGGCCGATGATTCAGGAAGTTTTGATAGGCAAAGCCTCTCACTTCTTCTTCGGAAAAATGCTTCAATAATTCATTGATGAGATGTTGGCTTTTGGATGCATCCTCAAGCCCGACGACAAATTTAGAAATGCCGTCAAAATCTGATCCTAACCCAATTTGTTTTTCACCTCCAAGAGAACAGAAATGCTCAATATGTTTGATTACATCCGATATTGCTGCTTCTCCATTTTCCTTTAAAAACGGAGGGTGATAGACAACGTGGATCATTCCTCCTTTTTTAAACATGGCAATCGCTTGCTCATCTTTTAAATTACGAGGATGATCGCACAGTTTTCGAGAATTAGAATGGCTGGCAATCGGATAATCCGCAAGTTCCATCACATCCCAAAAAGCTTTTTCACTTAAATGCGAGACGTCCGTAAACATTTGATGTTTATTGTTAAAGCGAACAATCTCCTCTCCAAACAAAGTAAGACCTGCACCGCGCGGTTCTTCTGCCCCATCTGCTGCCAAGTTGGCATAATTCCAAGTCAATCCGACTGACCTCACACCAAGCTGGTAAAGGATATGAAGCTTCGTCAAGTCATTGCCGATCGCATCGACACCTTCAAGCGTCAGCATAGCTCCGATTTCACCGTCTTTTAAGCTGTCAAAATCAGACCATTCTCGAATCTGCTTCATTTCAGGATTTTTATCAAGCACTTCCGAATAAAATAAATCGACTTGATCGAGAGCAATCGTAAATTTCTCATCTGTGTTTATTTCAGGATCAACAAAGATTGCAAAACATTGGACCTTAATTTTTCCTTGCTTGAGGCGCTGTTTATTAGCATGTAACTCAGGGGCATCTGCAAACCTTAACGTTCTTTTAGATTCTGACAGCTTTAGTAAAACATCGCAGTGCAAATCAATAATGTTCATTGTCTCTCTCCTTGAGTTTATTTTCTCCAAAATAAGGGCAAGATGAGAAATTAGGAAGAAAATTAATTCTTAGATAAAAAGTTTGTGAGTTGATCAAATGAAGTTAGTGATTTTTCTTGATATTACCATTATTTTAATGATAAGCTTTATACTTTCTCGAAAGACTCTGCATATTTTTGAAAATATTTTTTTGTTCTTTGTAAACGACATATTATTTTTGAGTTATATGGCTGTATTATACAATAATACAGATTTTTTGGAACTCTCACAGGAAATAGATCTCCACATTATTTTTCGGGCTGTACGAGGTCATCAATATCCCTTTATTAACCATATGGTACTTTAATAATTATTTGAGCGCATTAAAGAATACATTTGGGAAATGGGTGTTAACGATATGTTATCTTTTCGCAGTATATGCAGTGGAATATTTATTCCTAAAATGGGAAGTTATTTCATACAATGGCTGGAATGCCTGCCTGTCAATCATTGGAATGATCTTGATGCTTCTAATAATAGGCATTTTGAAAAATATCTTTAAACGCACTCTTCGAAAAGAGGAAATACAATGATATCTCTCCCAAAATCTTTTGATGAAAATGAATGGTTTGTTCTTATCTCATTATTCATCATGCTGACATTAACAATGAAATTACCGCGGCGATTACCTATAAGTTTGACAGTTCTTGTTTGTCTCTTTGCAATATTCATTGCAAGTTTGTTCGATCACTTGCTTGCAACGTCAATTACTGATTATTACAACATCATGGACTCGGGCAAATATGAATTTTTTGATTACTTGCTTTATCTATTGTACGCGCCCTTTGCCTACCTGTTTGTCTATCTATATGAAGAATGGAACTTAAAAGGGTATGGTATTTTGCTTTATATTCTTGTATGGTCCATAGTTGGAACGATCTTTGAATGGATTTCCCATTTATTTTACGTATTCAACTATAAAGGTTGGAAAATTGGCTATTCTTTTACGGTATATTTAATTATACAACCGTTAACATTACTCTATTTTAAATTTCTAAAAAACAATTACAGTACAAAAAAGATTCCTAAAATAAAATAGGCCGGCAAATGTTCGCCAGCCTATTCCCTTTCCGAACTATTTAAATCAGGAATGGATTCTTCAATTTTAATTTTACCTTTATCGCCCGTTCTGCATTTCTAAAAATTGGTCCACCTCTTGTTTAGTCGGCATCCCGACTTGAGCTCCCAATTTTGTGACAGATATTGCAGCTGCAACGTTTGCAAACCGGCAAGCTTCTTCCAATTCCATGCCAAGACTTAATGAATAAGCAAGGGCTCCATTAAACGTATCACCGGCACCTGTTGTATCAACAGCTTCTACTTTATAGCCAGAAATTTCTCTTTCACCGTTTTGAAAAATTATTACACCCTTTGAGCCTCTCGTCACAATACATTTTGCCATTAATTCTTTTTTTTCTTGTTCAGACCATTCAAAAGCATAATTAAGTAATTCTTGTTGTTCATGTTCATTAGGAGTCAAATAATCTATTTTTTGAACAAGTTCTTTCGAAAGAGCCTGGATTGGGGCAGGATTCAATATCACTTTCACATTGTGCTTTTTTGCAATTTCAACAGCTTTTTCAACGCTTTTGAGCGGAATTTCAAGTTGAAGCAAGACAATGTCACTTTCCGCAATAACACGTTCATGTTCTTCTACCAATTCCGGGGTTACTTGATAGTTTGCACCCGGAACAACGATAATACTATTATCGCCATCGGAAATGGTGATCGATGCAATCCCTGTAGATTGGTATGAAACTTGTCTCACATAGTCCATATGAATTCCTTGATTTGACAAATGTCTTACCAACTCCTCGCCAAAAGCATCTTGGCCGACGCATCCGATTAAAGTAACATCCGCTCCCAGTCTTGCGGCAGCAACGGCTTGATTCGCTCCCTTTCCTCCCGGAATAGTATGAAACGAATCGCCTAAAACCGTTTCGCCAATTCGAGGAATTTTCCTCGTTTCTGTTACTAAATCCATATTAATACTGCCAATGACTGTGATTTTTTTTCTTGCCATCTCCTTCACCTCAAACCAATTTTCAATTCGCCTTCTTTTAGAACTGCTTGAATTGACTGTGCATTTTCGGTTTTGCTTTTCCCTTAATGGTCCTCGATTCAGTCCAAGGAATCTTTTCCCAATCTTTATTTCGACGCAGCCGCTTGTTCTCCTGCTGCCGATTTATTCAAATAAATCGTCGTGCCGGTAATTATTAATATAAGAAAAAGCTGTGGCACTAATGTTTCCATGGTTGGATATAAGCCGATTAGTTCAACAAAGGGAACATTCGTCAATGAATGTGTTGGAATTGTATTTGCCACTTGCAGTGCATGGATGCTGACTCCAAGCATTTTGAACGATAAAAAGTAGATGAGAATCGTCGCGACTATAAAGAATGGCCGGATTGGAATGGCTGCACTATAGCGGATAATAACAATCCCAAGAACTAATAAAATCATAATTGCGATCCCGATTCCTAGAATTAACTGGCTGAAATCCATCGATGGAGCCATTCCGGCATAGAAAATGATCGTTTCGGCACCTTCGCGAAAAATTGAAAGAAAACTGAGCAAGGCCATGGACAATAAACTTCCTTTTGCCAATGCTTTTCCGAGATGATCCTTGATATATTGGTTCCAGTGGGCAATGTTCGACTTTTTGTGGAGCCAAGCTCCAACTGTCAACATCATCACAACGGCAACGATTCCAATAATTCCTTCGATATATTCACGGCTTTCTGCAGCTGTAATTTTTGAGAAAAATACGTTCATGACAACTGCGAGAATAGCGCTTGCAATGATCCCACTTAAGACGCCGCACCAAATCCATGCTTGTTTGTCCGCATGATTCGTTTTCTTTAAAAATGCCAGCAAACCGGCAATGATTAAAAGGGCCTCAAATCCTTCACGCAACAGAATAAGCAGTGCATCTATATACGAATAGCTTGTTTTTGCTGAAAGCAGTTGAAGGCTTTTAGACAATTCGGTGATCATGGCTTGTGCTTTTTCCACATTTTTATTATCGGATTCTAGTAAACTGATTGCTGCAGGAATTTCATTTTCCATGCGATTGTAAAGAGAGTGGTCTTTTGTCCGTACTTCCCCTTCCACCGCCGGCCATATGATCAATATTTTGTTTAAATACTCCGCAGCCTTAGACGGTTTATTATCTTTTAGTGCCTGTACGCTTTTTTCTAATAAACCTGTAACATCACCCAATGTGTAGTCATTACCTGCGGACTTTTTCACACTTTTACCGCTTATAAAATTGTCAACCGAAGTCCGAAGATCCTTGAGACTCTTTAAAGCTTTCTCTCTATCCGGCGGATTTTGCGTCAGCGAAATTCTTAATAAAGAAAGCTGGGTTTCAATCTCGCCATACGAGACAACGCTTTCGTTTCGGACAATTACTTCATTGGCAGTCCAGGCTGACAGTAATTGCTGATATTTCGTGCTTGCTTTATTAAGTTGATTATTCTGAATCATTTTTTCAAGTTCATCGATAGTTGGAAAAAGCTGTTTCAGTTTTTCTTTTTCTTTCTGCGGATCGGGCGGATTTTGTTCCTCTTGGTACGAAACAAGAGCTTTAGATAAGGCTGACAGGCTTTCGCTTATTTTAGTCGCATCTTTTTCAGATTGCGAGAGAGCGATTTTTACATCATTTAAATTTTTATCGACAGCAGCCGCTTTTTTACTGTCCGCAGCTTTTACTTCTTTCCATTGCTGCGTAAATGTATCCAGGTTAGCCTGTACGGAATCCCAATCCGCTTCCTTTGTTTTCATAATGGCATCGCCAATTTCAATATATAAGTCATCAAGATTTTCCGCTGCCATGGCGGTATACGAAACAAAGCCCATTGTGAATAGAAACACAAGGGCAAGCATGCAAAGTTTTTTATACATCAATGTTAACTCCTAAGAAAAACGTGCATGAGTTTTAAACTGCCAACCCTAACATAGAAATAGACCTCATTTAAAAACATAACCAACATAAAAAGGCGGTGTAAGCGGGGCCAAGTTCAAAATCCATACAAAGTTAAAACATGTATCTTTCTAAAAATAGGTTGCCATTTTTATTTTTGTTAGCGAGCTCCGCCCCTTTTCCATAGAAAAAAGAGAAACGGCTTATGAAAATAGCGTTTCTCCAATATATCCTCCCTTTTTCACTCCCGGCAGACAGGCAAACACGGCACTTCCCCGATGGACAATATATTCATTTAACTCATCCATCTGTGCCAGGCGCTCTTGAATCGGTACGAATTGTTTGCTAATGCTTCTCTGGAAGCTGATAAACAATAAGCCGGCATCAAACGTTCCTGTTTTTACATCCATTCCTTCCGCATACGAAAAAGAGCGCCGCAAGATTTTCTGGCTTCCATCACCGTGTGCGACACGAATGTGCGCTGTTTGCGGAATATAGTATTCTCCTTTCTCATTCTTCTTTTCAAAATCCGGCTTATCGAACTCATTTTTCTGTCCAAGCGGCGCACCAGAATCCCGGTATCGGCCAAAGGTATTTTCTTGATCCTTTAGAGAGGTCCTGTCCCAAACCTCGATGAACATTTGAATCCGTCTTACAACCAAATAAGATCCGTTAATAAGCCAATCAGGTCCGTCACCTGGCTGTACCCAGACGTACTTATTCATTTCAGCAGGATCTTTAACATCCGGGTTTACCGTTCCATCTTTAAAGCCAAATAAGTTACGTGGTGTTTCATTTTTCGGACTGGCTTGCTTTGTGCGCTGGAAGCCGGCTTGGCCCCAGCTAAGTACGGCTTTGCCGCGGGCAATTCTCGCTAAATTTCTGACAGCATGAAAGGCAACCTGCAAATCATCCGCACACGCTTGGATACAGATGTCTCCTCCTGTCCATTGCTCTTCTAACGAATCAAGAGGAAATTTTGGCAAATCTTTTAGTTCAGCCGGCTGTTTTTTTTGCAATCCAAACCTGTCCCGGCCATTTTTTGTAAAAAGAGTCGGTCCAACGCCGAAGGTTAAGGTCAGATTCGATGCCGAAAGCCCGGCAGCTTCCCCCGTATCAACAGGCGGGAGAAATTTATTATCAGATGCATCTCCTACCGATTTGCCTTCCGTCATAGCTGCGGCAGCATCCGTCCAGTCTTGAAAAAGCTGAATAAGATCATTTCTGTCGGTTGCCGTCACGTCAAATGCAGCAAAATATATATGGTTTTGCACTTCAGTCGTGATGCCGGCCTGATGTTTTCCGTAAAACGGCACGATATCATTTGTTTTTTCTTTATTTTGCGAGCTTGGAAACACATCAGCTAGAGCAAACGCTCCTCCGACTCCTGTTGCACCGAGCAGCATGCCGACTCCTCCAATGCCGGCTGCTTTCAAAACATCCCGTCTCGATACTTGTTTCTTCAAGAGTGATGTCATTTCTTGTTTGTTAAGTTCCGTCATTGTCTATCCCTCCAGCACAATCCCTAATTGGGAAAGCGGTTCTGCAAGTTCATTGATCGACTGGCTCAATTCTTTTACTTGCTCCTTGCTTAATTCAGTATATGATACATACCCTTCTCCCTTTTTATATTTTTCAAGCAATCCGTACAATGCATCGAAACGTTGTTCGATTTCATTGGCGAGTTCCTTGTCTTTTTCCTTCAGGGCAGGCTTGAGCAATTCATAAATCTTTTCAGCGCCCTCCACATTTGCAGCAAAATCGTATAAATCTGTATGTGAATAACGATCTTCTTCCCCGGTCACTTTTGATGTTGAAACTTCATTTAATAGGTCCACTGCTCCCGTGATCAACAGCTCGGGTGTCACTTCAACCGTTTCAACCTTTGCCCGCAAAAGCTTTACGTCTTTTATAAGCTGCTCAGCATATTGCTCATAGCCTTTTGTCGTGTTTTCAACCCAGAGACCTTTTTCAATCCGGTGATAGCCTCCCCATTCTGTCTCAGGAACATCACCTTCTCGGGCGTCAATCTTCGGGTCAAGGTCCGCAAACGCCTCGGCGATTGGCTCAGAACGCTCATAATGCATGCGGGCAGGAGCATAAAGTTCTTTTGCTTTTTCTACATCCCCTGCGATCACTGCATTGGCAAACGCTTCTGTCTTCTTAACAAATTCATCAATCTCCGCAATAGCAAATGTGCGATAATCAGCTGACACCTTGCTTAAATCCACCTGAGAGTTCTCCGCAGGAGCCTTTTTCTTAATCGGTTCCGTTGAATTTTCGTCTGTTTTAGAACAACCAAACAACAGACTGCTGGATAATAATAATGCAATAGGCAATTTATAATATTTCATGTAATCAACACTCCCGAAATATGTATATAACATAATGATTTTCATTCTCAATTATAATGAGTTTAAAAATCAATATCAATAGATTTTAAGATTTGTAAATTGTAAGAAATCTTTTGAATCTATATTGTTACCTAAATTACTACGATTAAAAAAGCATCCACAATGCACAAACTGGAATAAAAAAACAGAAAACACAGCTGGATTTTTTCGGCTTAAAGCTACATATGATAAAAGGAGCCAAGCAATCTCGATTGCCGGCTCCTTTTTTTCCTTATGCACGATATTGGCAGGTGTAACAACCACAATATTAAGGAAGATGCTTTATTTTTGTTTCAATCGGAGTCCGGAGCTTTGCATCCGGCACTTCTTCCGGATAGCCGACACCGAAAACACCAATAACATCATAATCATCAGGAACACCGAGAATTTCCCGGTTTTTTGGGCTTGCTCCGATCGAAGACCAAAATGTTCCGACCCCATCGGACCATGCAGCGAGCATAAAGTTTTGAACAAAGCAGGCGGTTGCGGCTGCATTTTCCTCTCTCTCTGCTTCTGATGCGCCATGCTTAGATAAAACCGCCATGAGAACAGGTGCATTTCCAAAATTCGTTTTATGGTTTAGCTTTGCTCTCGTTTCCGGTCCGATAAAAATAATTTCCCATGGTTCTGTCATTCTGTGATTTGGTGCCATACTTGCAGCTTGAAGCCATGTAGCGATCAATTGATCATCGACTGGTTCAGGCTTAAATTTTTTAATAATGCGCCTAGATTTGATGGTCTCGATAATGTTCAACGCGTTTTCCCCCTTTTTCACAAATGTTTATAATTATCCTTGGAGTATGTTTGGAGGTACAAACCTTTACCCGCTCTTTAGTGAAAAACAGGCAAAAAATAGAATACGTTCTCCATCCAATGTAATATTACCACTATCGTTATATGAAAAACGAGTCAAACGCATTCCCTTCGTTAAATCAGCTGCAGCTCTTGGAGACCATATCGTATACCGCCATCATTAATATGCTTTGTGGTAAACTTAGCAAAAGGTTTTAATTCTTCATGGGCATTACCCATGGCAATTCCCATTCCGACATAAGAAAGCATCTCTTTATCATTTAATCCGTCCCCAAATGCTACAGCATCTTCTGGTGACAGGTTTAGGTGCTTAAGCATGACCTCGATTCCGATCGCCTTTGATCCGTCTGACGGAAGAACATCCATCGACAACCGATGCCATCGAATAAAAGTAAGGTCGGAAAATTTCCCTTGATAATAATGCTCTTCATGTTCCTGGCAATAAAGTAAAGCTTGGAAGATCTTTGCTTCTTTCCAATAATGCGGATGATAACCTGGAACCTCTACCTTGACAGACTGGAAAGATTCGATAATATGGGGATGATTGTCTTCATTTGCATAGCATTCTTCATGGCCTAAATAGACAATTGGGTGGTTGAGTTGACGTGCATGATTCTCCAATAATTCCAAACTGGATGGATGAATCGGATGTTCATAGATGACTTTCCCTTTATGGACGACATAAGCACCGTTAAAACTTACATAGGAATCAATCCCCAGTTCTTCGGCGATATTCTTAAAATGAAATGGCGCTCTTCCGGTTGCAAAGCAAACTTCGACGTTCCGTTTTTTCAGCTTCTTTATCGCCTCTATTGAGTCTTGGGGTATTCTTGCTTCTTCGTTGACTAATGTGCCGTCAATGTCGAAAAATACAATTTTATAAGACATAGTTCCTCTCCCTGTATATAAATTATTTGAAATGGCTATATAACTTTATTAACCATTTCGATCATACAAATATAAAAATATACATATCTTCAAATCACTTTACAAAAGGTCGCAGTGAGATGGCAAAAGTCTTTGACGTGTAACTCCTAAGTTTGCAACTTCTTTTTCTATGTAAATTGCATCTCTTTATCTATTTTATCAGCAGACCATGTAATTAGAAGCTATTTTACAGAAAATTATCTAATTCGTTACATTTAAAACCTCCCACATTTTTTGCGGGAGGTTTTTATTATTATGGAATATTACATGGTTTTTTAGTAGATTGCAATAAATTTCACCTGCATTTTGGTGTATTTTTCGCTGGTTAATTCCTTTCCTTCCTTCACTGACGCATAACCATTGCATTCTTCTACGACACGCTTGAACTACTCACCACTTAACGACATTACGGTCTTTTTGAAGCGGGAGATTCCTACGAACACCGAAGTAACCTTCAGTTATCTTAGTAGGCTAGCCCCGTCGCACCGACGGTTAGAAGCCTTATAGCTTCATTATTAAGATTTAAGCTTGCGTTCATATCTCGATCATGATGGGTTCTACAAGAAGGACAGTCCCATTCACGCAATCCCAGATTTTTAACGTCTTTGTTTTGATAGCCACAATTTGAACAAAGCTGACTGGAAGGAAAGTTTTTCGCAACAGTTACTACTTGTTTTCCATACCATTTTGCTTTATATTCAATCATGTTTAATTATTATTTTTATCTAGCTTGTCACAATTTTTCCTAACTAAACTCCTCGTTTAACCTCTTTTGAACAAGTTATCGCCTTTCCCACGAAGCCAGCCTTCTTAACTACACATAAAATATCCTTTGCACTCTCTATTTTCAAAAGGCGACCTTTTATACAAATTTGAAAATTAATGGAAAAATCGGCAAACAACCGTAAAAAATAATGTAAACAAGACTAATCGTTTCAAATGAGTGGAAACTTTGATTTAAAAAAATCCTGTTCACTCAATTTAAAATTTGAACAGGAAATGGAAGTTTATATCATGTAAAAGATTTCTCGAAAACGGTAAATTCTTTAATTGTGTCATAATTTGGCTCGTAGCCGATTCCCGGTTTGTCCGGAACGATTATCCAGCCGTCCTGTACAACAACCTCAGGTTCGATAATATCACGTTCCCAATATCGTGAAGAGCCGGCTGTATCACCCGGCAGAATAAAATTATCCAGTGTTGTCAATGCAATATTATGTGCCCTGCCGATTCCGGATTCAAGCATGCCGCCGCACCAAACAGGAAGTCCGTGTTCCCGGCAAAGATCGTGAATTCTTTTTGATTCGGTCAAACCGCCAACACGCCCTATTTTGATATTGATCATTTTGCAGCTTCCGAGTTCAATCGCTTTCCTTGCATCCTCATAAGAATGAATGCTTTCATCCAGACAAACCGGCGTTTTTATCTCTTTTTGCAGCCGGGCATGGTCGACGATATCATCCGAAGCCAAAGGCTGCTCAATCATCATTAAGTTAAATTCATCAAGCGCCTTTAAAAGATCAATATCCTCAAGGGTATAAGCTGAATTGGCATCTGCCATCAGGGGAACGTCCGGGAAACGTTTCCTTATCTCTCTTATCACGTCAACATCCCATCCCGGCTTGATTTTAACTTTCATCCGTTTATAGCCTTCATTCATATAGCCATCAATCAAACGAAGGAGGTCTTCCACTGTATCCTGGATGCCGATCGAGATTCCGACCTCAATTTTCTCTTTTTGTCCGCCAAGTGCAGCGGCAAGCGAAATTCCCTTTTCCT
This sequence comes from Bacillus methanolicus, assembly GCF_028888695.1. Taxonomy (NCBI): domain Bacteria; kingdom Bacillati; phylum Bacillota; class Bacilli; order Caryophanales; family Bacillaceae; genus Bacillus; species Bacillus methanolicus. The sequence continues at coordinate 1,318,049 of NZ_PNFF01000001.1, forward strand.
TTGCGTATAAGTCCCAAACTGCTCCTTCAACAGTTGATTTTGCCATATTATTTTTCCTTATGTATGAAAAAATGACCGACACTTCATCAGGGTGGTTGAATTCTTTATTCAGTATTGCCGGAATCAAAAAATCTTCAAGCATATGCCAATTTGTTTTTACCGTTTCTTCATTGTACCAGGGTGCAGCGAATGCAACCGATTCCCCCCAGCCGCTCAGCCCGTTTTCATCAAAGGCTTCGAGCAAAAGAAATTCTTTATCCTGAAAAGATCCGAAACTTGTTGTAAACGGGGATTTCATTCTCATTTTCAGATGGCGTAAAATTATTTTTGTTAGTTTCATTTCATTCACCTTTTTCGATTAGTCCAGATCCAGTATTTCCCGCTTTGCGAGCAAATAATAGTTAACAGCTGCTGTTTCACCTTTTACAAGTGAAACAGCAGCATATCCGGAAGCAAATAAGGATTGAAAAATTTTCCTTGTCTTCAAACGCCAATCAATCGCCAGTTTATCATCTTGGTTTTTTACCGCTTGAAAATTCGCCGGAACCGGCACAAACAATGGTTGATGGGTCTCTTGAACACCGGATAATCCAGTTTTAAAATCCTTTAGTTTCGGTAAAGAGAGATCCGTCATATCCCATTGAAGTATATGCCGTGCATCTGTAATCTTAAAGGCTTTCGGTTCAGAGACATGAGGGCTATTGATCCACCACTCAACTTTAAAACGGTCGCTCGGAAGTCCGCTGTTTAAACTGTCTTGCATTTCACCGTAGCAATTTTCAACATAGGTTGAGCAGACAGCGTGCAGTTTCGTTAGATTTAAATATGCGTTTCTGCTCTCAAGCGGATCATACGTCCATGTAATTAAATCATACCCCATTTCACTTGCAAATTGCTTTTGTTTTGCTTTCAGGCTCGCACCGATTCCTCGACCCTGATAATCGGGATGTATACCAAGCATATGGGAACACAAATAGCTTTTTCCGTCGCGAAATCCAGGAAAACTGTAATTGAATCCGACCATGTTGCCATCGATAAAAGCCCCAAGTAACAGGCCGCCATTTTGTGAAGCTGTGATCGTTTGGTGAAGTGGGGTCGGGTCTGTGTTCCAAACTTCTTTTTCAAGCACTTGAACTTGCCGTAGTTCATCATTGCTCTTTAGAACCTTGATTTCAACAGCTGACCGCATTATGATGTCCTACCTTCTGCACTTCAAATGTATTGATGATCGTTTTCGTAAGAATCTCAATGCCTGTAAATATAGCTTCCCGATTGAACGTCATATTTGGGTGGTGGAGTCCGGGAAATAATCCGCAGCCTAATCCGAGCATTGTCGCTTTCAAGTGCGGTTTTTTTAGGGAATAAAAGTGGAAATCTTCCCCGCCGGACGTAACTGCCGGTTCTTTCAAGTTCTGTTCACCAATTGTTTCGAGAATCGCTTTTTTCATATTTTGCATTGCTTCCTCGTCTACTTCCGCAGCGGCTACCGTTCCTTTCGTTTCAAGCCGGATTTCAACTCCATACAAGCATGAAACGGCTTTTACAATTTTCTCGATCTTTTCCGTCAGTTCTTCCAATGCTTTGTTCGTCTGTGCCCGCAAATCGATGCTAAACGATGCTTTACCGGGAATAATATTGCTGGAGTCGCATCCCGCATGAAATTTCGTCATCTTCGCCGAGTACGGAATCATTGGATCCAAATAAATGCTCTTTATTTCATTTACTAACGAAGCACCGATTTCGATCGAATTATGACCGAGGTGCGGCCGTGCCCCGTGGGCATCCTCCCCGATGATCACCCCTTCTATAAATTTAGCTGCGCCATGGTAAATGGCAGGACATGCTTCACCATCGCCTAATTCCTGTTCCGGTCGAAGATGAACGCCATATAAATAATCAACATCGTCCAGAACGCCTTTTTCAATCAGTTTTAACGCGCCCGTTCCCTTTTCTTCGGCCGGCTGGAAAATAAACTTCAGTTTCCCGTTTGAAGGAAAACCTATTTTTTGCAAAAGAAGCATTACTCCAATCACTATAGTCATATGAGCATCATGCCCGCACGAATGATTCGCCTGAAAAGTTCCGTTTACTTCCTGCCATAGTGCATCCATATCCGTTCTTAATCCAACACAAACATCCCCGCTTCCTACCTCAACAACGAGTCCTGGGCAATCAGCAAATGTTACGACCCTAAATCCTTTTTCCTCCAATAATGCACGAATAAATTCTGTTGTCTTATATTCCTGCCAGCTGACTTCTGGATTGCTGTGTAAATACTCAAATACCGGATAAATGATTGGTTTTAATTCTTGCACATACTCTTTCATTTTCTTACTCCCCTAAGAATCACTATAATAAAAAAAAGATTCTCCATTTAATTTTTCATAATGCTCTTTCCTTTTTTTAAACCGGTCCGGGTCTCGGACCGTTACGCCGGCAACCATGGCATTAATAAAAGACATCAATGCAGGAGCGGCATCAATCGTGGATCTGTTTGAACGATAAATCGGTAAAACAAGATCGGAAAACTTACGGATCGGAGCGAGCGGTGAATCGGTAATGCCGATCACATATGTCCCTTGCTCCTTCGCCATTTCGGCTATCTTAAGCGTTTCCTTTAAATAACGGTGGAAGGAAATAGATACTAGAAGCGAATGTTGATTCATACTTTTAATTGTTGAGAAAATATCATCAGTTTCCTTTCTGATAACTTTTTCTCGTGCCAATCTATTTAGCTACATTTTGCTGTCCTTTTGATAACTGGTAATAGTTTTGTTGAATGATCTCTTTTATGTTCATCTTTTTCACCTGGTGAAGGCTCAGCTTTTTTGTATTTTAATATGAAGTTTATACTTCATTTTGAGATAATACTATCAAGTTACCATATTTGAATTAGCAATTCAATAACTATTCTGAAAATTTTTAATTTTTTTAAAATTTAATTAGGAATTTTTCTATGTTAAAAGTTTTATAAATTTTGGGCCAAAAAGAAGTTGATCGTCTTCAATAACATCAATACCGTCTTATAATAAACAAAAAGCAAAGAGCCGTAAAGCCCTCTGCTAAAAATAATATGACCGATGATCATTTTTTACTATCATTGATGTTACTACACCAACTATAATAATCGTTAAACATGAAAAGATAAAACTTTTAAACCCCAATGCTTGAAATCCAATTACCGCAACAAGCCCATCAATCAAAAAGATGATAACACCAATATTAATAGTAAAAGTTTTCGATAGAATTTGTGCTAATAAATCAGTTCCGGCTGTGCTTGTTTCATAGCGTAACATAATCCCAAATCCAACGCCATTTATCGCACCGCCCAGTATAGAACTTACTAGAATAGGCAGTGGAAATTGAGTTTGCAACGGTGAGAGCCAGTCAATAAAAAAAGAGGAAACCATCAATCCATGAAAACTGCTGAAAAAATAATTCCGCTCCAAAAACCATGCAGATAAGCAAAGCGGTATGCTCAAAACAATCATACAAAGCCCTGTTTGAACATTGAAGTAATAATGAAGAATTAATGCAATGCCAACAATTCCCCCATCTAATAAATGGTGGGGAACCAAGAAACCATTAATGCCTAAACCAATTAACATGCTTCCAATAAAAATTGCCGCAAATTGTTGAATGATAAGCATCACCTTACTTTTTTTCATTTAGTTCAAGCATTAAGAATTTTTTTTGAGATTTTCATAGGCAGAAAAAAGTATTATTAATCAGCGAAAAGGTCAATTTCCTCTGTTCTGTTCAACACTGCCGCCTCTAAAAAGTCATTTTACCCGCAGATATTGAATGTTTACATGCATGTCCACTTCATTAATAAATATTCAAAGCCAACAAAAAAATTCTTATCCCATTCCCTTCTCAAAAAACTGTCAATTTTCGCCATTTTGATTCATCCGCGGCAAAATATTACGAGCATAAAAAAAGGGAGCTTAGTACTATGTCTAAGCTCCAAATAGTTGGGGGTCAAAACCTATGAATGGATTAACCAGTCTAATTGTACCATTTTCACAATTTTCTTTCAATATAGTAAAGCGTAAAAGTGTTAAAGTATTGAAGAGGACAAATATAAGGCAGTCGAATGATACATAAGCCTTTGCTTGATTTTATGAGCCGTCGTCCTGCGATATGAGCTTTTATTTCGATTTATGAGTCGTCAAGCCTTGGTTCGATTTATGAGCCGCTACATTTTGATATATGACTATTAAACTAACAGAGTGCAAAAAAGATTATAACAATTTTTTGGTATTGCCGGAATTCGTCCATTTAAAACATTCCAAATTATCGCCAAAAACACAAAATAACCGAAGAAAGAACAGCTATGGTTCCATTCTTTATAATGAAGAAACAAACCCCATTGTTCAGACAGCCTTTCGCCCACAGACGCGGCAGCACTTGCAATAACCATTAATCCCCATCTTCTCCATCTTTCCAATCTTTTTGCAAAATAAAGATAGGTTCCCGTTATAAATGGGAGTCCAATCAATGTAAAAGCAATATTAATCGGAAAAATATCAGCCAAAGGCCGTGCGGGAAACTCATAAAGATTCTTCCCTACATAATATAGGTCTAAATAAGTTCCTACCAAGGATGCAAAAACAATCGAAGGAAAATAAGATAAAAGTTTGTTACTTAAAGATCGTTTTCTTGGCGAGTGCGGCAAGTTCGAGTTTTTTAAGTGTTTCGCAGTATTCATGAGTGATCTCTCCATCAATTTTTTCGTCTTGGTCTTGCAAATAATTTATGACTCTCCAATCTTGAAACCAATCTCCGTATTCTGCGTCCGGGTGGTCAATATTTTTCCATGCATACTCGAGTCTCGGGCTATATATCCGGAGCGCGCCTTTCCGTAATTGGCAATTTTTCAACCGGCGTTTAAATCCAACACCCGGCAAACCTTCATTTATATCATTGAAAATATCCGGCCAATAATCTTTGCGGGAACCGGTATGAGGGTGGCTGACCGCCCAGCTTATGACTTTTTCCAATTGATTCTTATTGTGAAAAAGCAATCGGTACAGCCGTTTACCGAGCAAAATCCGTTCGTTTAAAGAACCGAAATGGTGAAGGGTCTGTCCGATGAATGCTGTTTTTCCAGGCAACTTTCCCTCAAACGGAAATAAGATATGATTGAAAGAAAGAAGATCTTGAAGCATGAACTCGGGCGTATGAAAAACCTTATCCTTATATAAAGGATTCTGGACGATCCGTTTTTCTAAATAGCTTTGTTCATTAATAACGAGGGCGATGGCTAAAAGATAGCTGTCTCGGTATTGCCAAAAGTGCTCCCACATCACTTCCATAAACATGGATATATTTAGAAAAGGCAGCAAATAAAACAGATTTTGATTTCGTTTCATGGATTCTTCATATACCAAGAATTGCGGATAGGCATCCTGAAAAATCAGCCAGTTTCCCCTTTCCAAAAACGCAAAGAAGTCTTTCTTAGTCTTTTCATTTAGAAGTCTAGAAAGCATCTCCCCTCTTAAATCTGTCATGTTCCATCCCCCGTTTCTTGAAACCATATGTCCGAGGAATGCCCAGTGAATTTCAGGAAATTTTCGGTAAAAGTCAAGGTATGCCTTCGTTCTTGTTACATTGTTCAAATTCCATTCATTTGTTTTTATCCGGATTTGCTGCAAAAGGATCTCTTCTTCCTTTGCTAAATATAAATTGGCATTTTTTGTTTTTCTCTTTTTTATTAAACATTCCTTAATTTCTTTTAGATTTTCTGAAACCTGCGGTTTTTTCAATTTGTTTTTTAAGAAAAAAATCGATGTTCGCCTCCCCCATTGAATTCTTTTTTCCCGCCAAAATATGTATAGATAAGTATGAATATCAAAAAGGGAGTTGGGTGAATTTTGGTAAATATTGACATTGATGCCGGAATAGGCCGAATTGTTAAAAAGTTAATAAATGACCAGGCTCCGGATGGTTCCTGGCAATACCCGTTTGAAACGGGGATTTCGACAGATGCTTATATGATCATTTTATTAAGGACTCTGGAAATAAATGATGAAGATTTAATCCGTGAGTTGTGCGAAAGAATTGTAAGCAAACAAGAGGAAAATGGTGCGTGGAAGCTCTTTCATGATGAAGAGGACGGAAATTTATCCGCAACCGCAGAAGCCTATTATTCGCTTCTTTATTCAGGTTATTATGAAAAGGAAGACAAAAGGCTTCGGGCGGCAAAACGGTTTATTTTATCAAAAGGCGGCATTGAAAAGTCACACATGTTTACAAAAATCATGCTCGCTTTAACCGGCCAATACCCATGGCCGCCATTTTTTCCAATTCCGGTTGAAATCGTCCTTTTGCCCCTTTCCTTCCCGATCAACTTTTTCGATTTTTCCGTCTTTGGGAGAGCCAATCTTGCTCCAATTCTAATTTTATCCGGCAAAAAATACAGCAAAAAAACGAAGAGGAGTCCGAATCTTATAGATTTGTTCCATTCAAGAGCAGATGATTTCTTTTATTGGAGAAATTCATCTGAATGGAGGTCAATTCTTTCGGTTATTGAAAAGGGAATCAAAAGTTTCATAGGTTTGCCGCTGCATATTCACTCGCTCGCCATCGAACGCACGAAACAATATATGCTTGTCCGAATTGAACCGGACGGAACCTTCAACAGTTATTTCAGTTCCACGTTCCTGATGATTTTTGCTTTGCTGTCTCTAGGTTACTCCAATAGAGACCCAATTATATTAAAAGCTGTCAGAGGTTTAAAAGCGATGAAGTGTCAGATTAACGGTCATACCCACATGCAATATACAACAGCATCATTATGGAATACGTCATTAATCAGTTACGCCCTGGAGAATGCAGGAATGTCCCCTTCTGAACCGGTGGTTGCCAAGGCAAATCGTTATTTACTGGAACGGCAGCATCATAAATATGGAGATTGGATGGTCCATAGTCCATGGAGTTTGCCGGGAGGATGGGGATTTTCACACATCAACACAATGCACCCCGATATAGATGATACGACTTCATCGCTAAGAGCTGTTTCCAAACTTGTCAATCAAGATCCCGTCTTTCACCAAGCTTGGGAAAGAGGCATTCAATGGCTTTTCTCGATGCAAAATGATGACGGTGGCTGGTCTGCTTTTGAAAAAAATGTGAACAAAAAAATATTGAATCATCTCCCGATTGAAGGAGGAAAATTTTTGCTCACAGACCCTAGCACCGCAGACCTAACCGGAAGAACACTGGAATTTTTCGGGGCATACACGAATTTATCGAAAAATCATCCATCAATAAAAAGAGGCGTAAACTGGCTCATCAATCATCAGGAAAAGGATGGTTCCTGGTATGGTCGCTGGGGGATTTGCTATATTTACGGGACATGGGCGGCGATAACCGGCCTGATTGCCTCAGGTGTTTCCCCCCATCACCCTTCCATTCAAAAAGCGGCCAACTGGCTGCATAAGATCCAAATTCATGATGGCGGCTGGGGAGAGTCGTGCAACAGTGATATTATGAATACGTACATTCATCTCGGGGCAAGTACATTGACACATACCGCATGGGCGATCGATGCACTCATTGCTGCAGCAGAACAGCCAACACCGGAAATTCAAGCGGGAATCAGATTTTTGTTTGAGGCTTTCGATAAAAATGATTGGACCAGTTCTTACCCACAAGGACAGGGAATGGCAGGAGGATTCTACATGCACTACCATAGCTACCGCTACATCTTCCCATTGCTCGCTTTGTCTCATTATAAGGAAAAGTTTAAAAGGTAAAAGTAATTCTCGTAATTGATTGAAGAAATGAGGCTGCCTCAAAAACAAGAGGTCAGCCCCAATTTTTTGTTACCTCTATATTAGCATCACAATACTAATTTAATAGATCACCTTTTTCCAACAGCTCCGGAATTTTTTCCGGCGGCAAAGGTTTACTGAATAAAAAACCTTGGCCAATCTTGCATGAATTCTCTATTAAAAACTTCACTTGTTCTTCTTTTTCGATACCCTCTGCAATGACAGTAAAATTCAAATTATGGCCCATATCAATGATTGTCTTCACAATGGCGCCTTGATTCGAATGATGGATGATATCATCCACAAATGATTTATCAATCTTTAGATTGTCGATTGGGAGATGTTTCAAATAGCTTAAAGAAGAATATCCTTTTCCAAAGTCATCAATTGATATTTTGACTCCAAGCGCTTTTAATTGATTTAAAATAAAAGTAGATTTTTCAATATTTTGCATAATACTTTCGGTTATTTCTAATTCCAAATCGTGTGGATCCAAACCAACTTGATCCAATGTATTCATAATAAATTGAACAAATTGTTCATCTTGAATTTGTCGAACAGAAATATTTACGGCAATTGGGATCGGAGGTAATCCAATATTCTGCCAGTCTTTCATCTGTTTACACGCTTCTCTAAGAACCCATTTTCCAACCGGAACAATGAGCCCTGTTTCCTCTGCAAGAGGGATAAATTCGGATGGAGATATCCATCCAAGCTCATGATGCTTCCAGCGAATTAATGCCTCAACACCGACAATTTTTCGGGTCGCTAAATCGACTCGCGGTTGATAATGAAGCATCAGCTGATTCTGTTCCAGCGCTTTTCTTAATCTATTCTCAAGCTCCATCTTACGGGAAGTTAAATCATCAAGATTAGAATTATAAAATTGAAAATTGTTTTTTCCACGTTCTTTTGCCAAGTACATGGCGGTATCCGCATACTTAATTAAAGTTTCTTCGTCTTTACCATCGGTTGGATAGATGCTAATGCCGATACTTGGAGTAACAAAAAATTCCTGCTGATTAATTTTAATTGGCTCGTGAAATTCATCAAGGATTCGTTTTGCAACTTCTGTCACTTTTTTCTTATCGATATCTTCTAATAATATGATGAATTCATCTCCGCCCAAGCGGGAAACAAGCCCATCGGACGGAACGGTGCTCTTTAACCGTTTCGCTACTTTTTGCAATAATAGGTCCCCTGTCGAGTGTCCTTTCGTATCATTAATAATCTTAAATCGATCGAGGTCCAAAAACAATAGAGCCAACATTTGATTTCTCTGTTTCCTTAATAATTTGTTCAAATGCTGCCTCAACTTATTACGATTAGGCAGACCTGTCAGCGCATCATAAAAAGCCATTTTATGGATTGTTTTTTCTGCTTGCTTTCGTTCAGTGATATCTCTGCCGACGATCTGGATGGCACGTCTGCCTTCATACAAGATTGGCATAGTGGACATTTCTACTTCAATCGTATGTCCATCAACTCGAAAGACATGAAATTCAAATCGCCTTGCCAAAAATTTATTATCTTCAATATTCTTAATACGATTTCTTATTTCATCAATCACATTTGGATCCGTGAATGTAAAGATCGATTGTCCAATGATCTCCTCTGGTTTGGAAACTCCAACAAGCTTGCAGCCAGCCTTATTAATATAATCGATCTTCTCATTGCTAATAACCGCTATGAGATCAGGCGACATCTCAACTAAGCTTCGATAACGCTCTTCACTTTCTTTTCGGTCGGTAATGTCAAACAATACACTTGTAAAATCCACAAACTCACCGTGTTCATCCAGCTTAGGAATACCCCGGTCTTGTATCCAGCGCACTTCTCCATCAGGACGGATAATTCGGTATACACTCGTAACCGGTTCACCCGCCAAAAGTTTCTGTTCTCTTTCATCTAAAACATAAAGATCTTCCGGATAAATCACCTTTTTCCATAGATCATGGTCTTGATAAAACTCGTGTAAAGAGCGTCCGTACAGTTTTTCAATACCCGGAGTGATGAGTAGAATATCAGACTTTAAATCGTGGGACCATATCGCTACATCCAAAGTATCAAAAATACTATTTAATTTTTGCTTGCTATGTTGGAGTTCTTCAGTTGTTTTATAAATCATCTTCAGCAAAATCAACAGCAATATGATCATAGTAAGTTTATACAAAATATCAAAGATATGATAGACATTCCCACGGGAAGAAATAAGGATTGATGTTACATCTTCAAGGACCACTAAAAAGATAACCAGACATAAGATCATCATCCAATTCCGTTGATGTAATTGATCCATCTTTTTCATTTGCTTTTCTCCTGTTACATGTATTGCACAGCTGTATTAAATAAAAATTTATCATTATATTTACTAAATTTACAATATAAGATTGAAAGAATTATCTACGTTTTTTTCTGTGGTAAAGGGGCGGAGCTACGCAAATTAAAATAGAAATGCTAACTTTTCTTTAGCTAGATACTTGTTTAGCATTGTAAATATTTAGAGCTTTGCTTCGCTCACACCGCCTTATTATGTTTGTTAACTATATAAATTTAACCTATTTCCATGTTAGGGTTGGGAGTTTAATAATCATGCTAGTTTTTTGGTAAATTTTTTTGCAATTTTCGCAACTTTTCTCTCTTTTTATTCGTATTATTTGTTGGAGGAATATTTAGCCAAAAAGAGAAAGAGGGAGAATCATGTCTCAATATGCACTTGAAGTTCGATCATTAACAAAAAGAATTGGAAAAAAGCTGATTGTGGATGATGTTAGTTTTGCCATTGAAAAAGGAGAAGTATTTGGTCTGCTTGGCCCGAATGGTGCGGGGAAAACGACGATCATCCGCATGATCGTCAGTTTAATCAACCGGACTAAAGGAAGTGTCATCATTAACGGCTATAGCCTCGATGATGATTTTACCTCGGCCATGAGCGAGATCGGTGCAATTGTTGAAAATCCGGAATTCTATAAATATATGAGCGGATATAAAAACTTGCGCCACTATGTAAATATGGCAAAAAGAAAGATTCCTGAATCCCGGATTCAAGAAGTGATCAAATTGGTAGGACTTGAACAATCCATTCATCAAAAAGTGAAAACATACTCTCTCGGAATGCGTCAGCGTTTGGGTGTGGCTCAGGCTCTATTGCACAATCCGTCTATTCTCATTTTAGACGAACCTACAAACGGGCTCGATCCTCAAGGTATCAGGGAGTTCAGGGAATATCTTCGAACACTTGCCAGTGAAGGAATGTCTGTTTTAGTTTCATCCCATTTGCTTTCTGAAATGCAGTTGATGTGTGACCGCTTTGCGATTATTGAAAAAGGAAAGTTGATACATATTTCCAAAATGAATGAGACAGAGGAAGCAGAAAAAACTGCTCAGGAGTATGTTTTTGATGTAAGTGATCCCGCAAAAGCTGTTTCGATCTTAAAAGAACATGGCCTGAACAGAGAATTTAAGGACTTGGAGGATCAAAAGTTTAGTCTTGTGCTTCACCGGGAGGCAGTTGCAAAAGCCAATGAATTGCTTGTCACCAATCAAATTAAGGTATATGAGATAAGCAGTAAAAAGGCTACACTTGAAGACCGTTTCTTAGAAATTACAAATAAAGAAAACAAGGAGGTACCTGTATGACCGGTTTACTTCGGAATGAGCTGATGAAAATTTTCTCAAAAAAAGCGAGCTGGATTTATATGATCATCATTCTGGCTGCTTGTTTGATCGGCGGAATCATTTATCAAAAGGTAGGTCCTGAGCCAAAGGAAAATTGGCGGGAAGAAATTGAGGCAGAAATACAGCAACTTGAAAAACAATTAGAAAGTGCTCCTGACGAAGAGAAAGCATGGATCCAAGATCAAATCGAGCAAAATCAGCAATATTTGGATAAAAATGTGAATCCAAACGCAAAAAGCAACTGGCATTATATGAACAGCGTCGTAACAGGAATCGCCTCCCTTGTCACGTTATTTGCCGTCATTGTATGCAGTTCAAATGTATCTGCTGAATTTACTGATGGAACGATTAAGCAATTGTTAATCAGACCGCACAAAAGATGGGCAATTCTACTGTCCAAATATATTGCTGTACTAATCTACTCCCTGTTGCTTGTACTGACATTGATCGCGTCAGGGTATTTAGTAGGGTTGATTTTATTCGGCAACGGTGATTTTCATGCAAAAATTTTTGAAATGAGCGTCGACGGGCAGAAAGAAGCGATTGTAAGCACCCAATTCTTTTTAAAAATGCTTTATGACCTGCCTGGTTTATTCATCATTACAACCATTGCATTCATGCTGTCAACACTGTTTAAAAGCCAGTCACTTGCAGTCGGTATCGGAATTTTTGTTCTATTTTTCTCTTCCACAGTGGGGGCGTATATCGTTGTATTAGCCGAAAAATACGAATGGACAAAGTTTTTAATCTTTCCTCACCTGGATTTAACGATCTATGCACTCCAGGATAAAATCCTTCAGGATATCACTTTGCCGGAATCTTTAGGAATTTTGGCTGTATACTATGTCGTCTTCATCATCATTACGTTCGTCTTTTTCGAAAGAAGAGATATTAGCATATAAATATTGTAAAGGGCCAGACCCCTCCAAAGGGAGTCAGCCCTTTCTTAAACCAGAATTCGCCGGAGAATTGTATTCAGCGAAGTTGATTTGTGGCAAGATTCAGACATTTTCTGACCTCAGTAATATAAAATAGTTTTATTTGCGAAGGTGTTCGGCAAGGTCGGTTAACGCTTTTTGCAATCTTTCATGAGCTTCAGAATCTAACTCATACTGATTATCTTCAATCCGTTCAACTTGGGTATCCAGCGTGTAGACACCATTCAAAATGGTTGTTGCTCCCAATGCAGACAAGACCGGTTTTAATGCATAATCAATCACGAGAAGATGTCCGAACGTTCCTCCAATAACGAGAGGCAATATGATTTTATTTGCAAGTCCTTTTTGCGGAAGCAAGTCTAAATATGTTTTTAACACTCCCGTAAAGGACGCCTTATAAACAGGTGTTAACACGATGACAGCGTCGGCACTTTCTACTTTCTTATTTGCTATTGCGATTTCAGGACTATCGAATTTTCCGTAAATTAAATCTTCCGGAGGCAACTCTCGCACTTTGATTTGCTCAAACTCGATCTGTTCACGGGTCAAAAAAGCTACAACCTCCTGTTCAATTCCGTTCAATCTTGAATTTACTGATGTTGCCCCTGAAATAATAACTGCTTTTGCCAAAAAGCTCCACTCCTTATTTGATAAATTTTGAAAAATCATTGCTTATTTCTTTACTTCAAGTTTCTTATTTTTCACAAGCGGAAACCGTTTCTTTTCGGTAATATCGATTTGTGTAATATCACTATCATGTACGGTGATCACCACACAGCCATACTCCAGTTTGTCCAGCGATGACAGTATATATTTGATTTTCTCTTCATTTAATTGTTTCATAAAAGCCCCCTTAATAAGATATTATTGACACATGTAAGTCTAATTTCAACCATTATTCTTTAAATCACGGTATTCTTTCTCAAGTTCCGATAAAGTCAGCTCATTCAAAAATTGAAGATCTCCAATATAGCGGCCTGAGTTAACCAAGAACGAAATCAGAAAACCTTTCCTCTTTTTGATTGTTTCATGTAAAATCATTGATATAAAACATTCCTCCTTTTATGGTTATTTTCAACCCATCAAGGACTGAAAATATTTTCTTCGGGCTCCAATAGCAACAAATTTCTGAACGATTTGTTTCATTAATTCTAAGATATCCAATATAAATAGTCGGTTTTATTTTCAAAAATAAAACCTCTTCTTGGATAAGAAGAGGTGAAAGAATGCAATCTTTTTGCTCTTCTTATCTTTCAAGCTTTCGCTTGCTGGAATTGGCACAGTACTTTTAAGTCTGTTGCCGAGGCTTCACCGGGCCAGTCCCTCCACCTCTCTTGATAAGAATTCATATGAAACTATTATACTGTATAAACAAAACATGGTGTCATAATGGGAAAGTTCCCATCCAGTTCATGAACTTTATTTGATATTAATTTAAACCATGGCCAACAATACTGTCAATATAATTTTTTAAAAAATTTTGAATTGGTAAAAAAGAAATGGCAGCCCGTTATTTTGTTCGATTATTCCCATTTTACATTCGTTTTTTCGGCTTCATTTATTGTCAGCTGAAAGACATCAGGCCGAGAATAATGACCATTCACATCAAAATCGAAACGGCTTTTAACAATGTCTTTTAAATCTAAATCCGCAATAAGTATATCTTCTTTTCCGTATACCGGTCCAACGATATATTCACCGAGCGGACCAATAATAGCACTTCCTCCGTTGCTCATGATCTCCGGTTCTGACTCCAATTCATCATAGCAGGCCAAATCTGTCGGGTACATATCTTTTGTCACAAATTGATTGCATGATAAAACAAAACATCTGCCTTCCAGGGCAATATGCCTAATCGTAGATTGCCAAACTTCTCTTGCATCAGCAGTTGGCATAAGATAGATTTCAACGCCCTTGCTGTACATTGCCATCCGGGCAAGCGGCATATAATTCTCCCAACAGATCAAACCGCCCATTTTACCTATTGAAGTATCAAATACAGGAAGAGTGCTTCCATCTCCCTCTCCCCATATAATTCTTTCTGAAGCAGTCGGTTTAAGTTTACGATGTTTTCCTAACAGCGTACCGTCCGGACCGAAATAAAGTACCGTGCAATAAAGGGTGCCGGATAATTGTTCTTTTTCAATCACTCCAATAACAAGATACACGCTATTATCTTTTGCAATGGAACCTAATATTTCCGTTTCTTTACTAGGAACGAAGATCGAATTTTCCCAATACCGATACCAATCTTCCCGTCCTTTTTTCGACCGGCTCCCTACCACCGTTCCAAATGTCATTCCTCTCGGATAGGCCGGAATATACGCTTCCGGAAATAACACTAATTTTGCTCCCTTCTTAGCAGCATCAGTGGTTAACAATCGGACTTTTTCAATGGTTTTATAAAGGTCCATAATAACAGGTGATGCTTGTACAACGGCAACTCTTACTTGATTATTCATGCTTTCCATTCAGAACATCTCCAATCAATTTTATGTATAACAACCTTTCAGCATTTCAATAGGGAATTCGTTGTTTAATTATTTTCCATAAATTCAATTTTTTGAATTTTGATATCATTTTACAATTCCACCTGACACATTTCAACAAAATTGCCTTCCATTAGTTTTCTCACTAGAGTTTAAGAAGGCTATTATTCTATAAAACATAATGCCAATCTAGTAAACAAGAACTTTCTTACATTGATGAACAGGAATACACTGTTGCAACATAGAATAATTATATAAAACGTACATGAGTTTTAAACTCCCAGCGCTAACATGGAAGTAGTTTTCATTATAAAACAGAACCAACATAATAAGGCGGTGTGAGCGAAGCAAAGCACTAAATATTTACAAAGCTAAACAAGTATTTTGCTAAAGATAAGTTGGCAGTTCTATCTTTGTTAGCGTAGCTCCGCCCCTTTTCCACAAAAAAAGAGAAGGGGGTATCACATGATTGTCTATGAAAGAGAAAGTGATTTTGTCATGGTGACCCAGGATGATCATGCAAGAGTCTCAGGTGAATTTGCAAAAGCTTGGCGGAACGAATATTTTGTTGCATTGGATCGAAAAGAAGATGTAGAGCTTGCTGTTTTTGAACATGACCGGGGATGGATCGATCTTGATGAAACACCGTTTTGGAATGACGAAAAACGGCTGCCCTTCTCCTTCCGTGATTTTCCGTTAACCCCTAGGTTTGTTTTTTATAAAAAAGGCATTGACGAAGTTGAAAGCAAAAATAAATATGCTGCATTATTGTGCAGTTTGCAATATACGACCTTGTTTGAAATGATTCAAGACGATTCCGTACCGGCTTTTTTGTACTCTGAATACGAGAGGCAGCAAAGACTCATCAATGATTTGAATCTAACACATCACTCTTCACAGGAAATGATCAAATTCCATTTACAAGTCCTTCGCTTTTGCGATGATCTATCTTTATATATTTGTATGCATGAACCGATGGTACATCATACTGCTTCGGAATGGTTTGCTGAAGGATTCAGCCAACGATTTTCTTTCTTTAATCATGAAAAAATCACTTTCGAATGGGCAGAAAAAGAAAAAATAATCCTTTCTCACTTTCCATTTTCTTCTGAAGTTGTTGTAAAAGTGCCATTAAAAGAAGTCAAAAAAGCAGATATAGCGAATTACGGCATTGCAAAAGCGTACAAACACACACCGAAAAAAGAACGAGTGGTTCAATTCGTACCTAAATGAATATAGTCACAACTGGCTGTTGGAACATTTGAAAGCGGTTGCAATTATTTAAACTAGATCCAAGCTAATGTTTAGGTGCCTCTTCAGCAAGCAAAAGGCTGTGCAATCCTTCACTTGTTGAAGAGGAATATTTTGCTTCTTTTCCGTTTAGTTATTAACAGTGATCCTTCTATATTGGCTGCCAGGATGATCTTCTGGCAATAAACTGCTTCCATGGTCAAAGAGCTTTTGCCTTAATGTACCATTTTTATATTCTGTTTTGTAAAGGCCTCTCTTTTGCAGGATTGGCACGACTAAATCGATAAAATCCTCAAGGCTTCCCGGTGTAACAAGGTGGTTTAGGTTAAATCCGTCAACACCGGATGCTTCAAAATGATATTGAATGGCGTCTGCTACTTCTGTTGGATTTCCGACAATCACTTGCTCCCTGTCAATATTTTCGAGCCTGGAAAGTGCTTCACCGATTTTTAGTTTTTTCGATGCATCCTTTGTTAAGGATGCTGCCTTATAATGTCCGTGTTCTGTTGGTTTAAACTCAAAAGGCTGATCCAAATCTGATTTTTCATATTGCGACAAATCATAACCGCTCGCCCCGCCAAATTGCGCTTTTGCTGCATCCGGGCTCCAAAGGCGGTTTAATTCCTGATATTTTTGCTCCGCTTCCTCAGTGGTTTCGCCCACAATAACTGTAAGGAAAGAAAACACTTTAATATTGTCAGGGTTCCGGCCATATTTTTCGGCACGTTTCTTAATATCTTCTGTATAGAACCTGATCCTCTCCGGAGTTGGACCTCCCACAAATACACATTCCGCATGCTTCGCAGCAAATTCCCTTCCCCGTTCAGATACCCCGGCCTGATATAGTACTGGCGTACGCTGCAGAGAAGGTTCACTTAAATGCGGGCCCTCTACATGAAAAAATTCTCCAGAATGGTTGATTTCATGGACTTTTGCAGGGTCTACCAAAACTCCATTCTTAACATCCTCTATGACAGCCCCATCTTCCCAGCTTGATTCCCATAATTTATAACAAACCTCCAAATACTCATCCGCTATATCATAACGCCGGTCATGTTTGATCATCTCATGCAGACCGAAATTCCTTGCTGCATTAGGCAGATAGGAAGTAACAACATTCCACGCGATTCTTCCTTTCGTCAAATGGTCCAACGTAGAAAAACGTCTTGCATGGGCAAAAGGAGGTTCATATGTCGTACTAACCGTAAAAGCAAACGATAAATGTTTTGTCACGCTTGCCATAACCGGGATCACAAGTGCAGCGTCAATTAAAGGAATTTGCATACCATCACGTATGGACGGTTCCTTGCTTTGTTTATATGTATCATAGACTCCCAATACATCGGCAAAAAAAACAGCATCAAACTTTCCCCGTTCTAACAGCTTAGCCATTTCAATCCAATAATCAAGTTCTTTGTAACGTCTCTGCCTTTTGCTTTCCGGATGTTTCCACAGCCCATGAGAATTATGCATCGCACTTGTCATTTCAAAGGCATTCAAAATAATTTGTTTTCCCAATATCTTCTCCCCGCTTTCGATTCATTTTTACTGTGTCGTTTACCATCTGACTAAATAAAAAACCCCTTCTTTGAAAAAAGAAGAGGTTCATGATTGAAACTCACTTCTTTTCTCATCTTTCAAGCATTTTGCTTGCTGGAATTGGCACAGTACTTTGAAAAGCCTGTTGCCGAAGTTTCATCGGGCCAGTCCCTCCACCTCTCTAGATAAGAAAACGAAGATCTATTAAGTTGCAATAAAAATTTTGATGCACGTATATTCCCAAATATTCTATAGATTTTGTTGGTTTTTAATTTAAACGATTCTTAATAAACTGTCAATATTAATTTGTAAAATTTAAAAAATTTATAAAAAGTCGGTTTAAGAATATTCAATTTTCAACTGGAGCTAATTTATTTCTAGTTATTATCGAATTCAATTTGATAAACTGCAACCTAATTATGATACAATAGTGATCAAAGGAGGTGAGAAAAATGACAAAGAAAATTTTAGGAGATATTTTAAAAGAGCTTCAATCGCTGAAGGCTGATATTACTGAGTTGAAAGATGGACAACATAGAATTGAAACGAAGGAACTAAAAACCATAAGATCAGACATCACAGTGTTGAAGCAAGGACAAACTGAGATGAACGCTGACATTTCTGAGTTGAAGCAAGGACAAATCGAAATGAGGTCTGATATTGCCCAGCTTAAAGAAGGACAACATCGATTGGAGCAAGGGTATACTGAACTGAAGTCTGATGTTGCCGAGTTAAAAGAAGGACAACTTAGATTAGAGCAAGGCTATAATGAATTGAAGTCTGATGTTGTCGAGTTAAAAGAAGGACAACATAAACTGGAGCAAGGACAAATTGAATTAAAATCTGATTTTGCCTTGCTAAAAGAAGGACAACATAGATTGGAACAAGGACATATAGAATTGAAGTCTGATGTTGCCCAGCTTAAGGACGGACAACTTCAACTGGAAAAAGGTCAAGATGAGATCAAAGATACTTTGAGACACTTTGCGACTTTGACGATTGAGAACTTTACGAACTTAGAAAAGAACTTAGAATGGCAGTAAACGAAATTAAATCGGATGTGGAGGATATTAAACGACAAACAAATTAGAAGATCACTGTTACAAGACAGGATTTTATCCACATGTCTATCTTACGAGATTTCCTCTGGTTGAATTCGTTATTAACCCATACCTGCTTAATCCCTTTTGCAAAATAAAAAAATGAGCCAATGTTTTGGCCCATTTCAAAAAGTGTACTAAACACCTCGTTTATTACCCCAAACATACGTATGCAATTGCGGGAGAACTTTCACATTTTTTAAGTCAGAATCCATCATAACTTTGTTGATAAGCCATTCATATTTTCCTAAAAGATAGGAAACTAGTTTTTGATTTTCGGTCGAAGTAATGTCTTCATTTCCCACCTGCAAAAAGAATGAGACATCAGGGTATCTTTGATGAACTTTCTTCGCATATTCATAATCTTGATCATCAAAAACGACGATCTTCAAACTAATATTCTGAGAAGAATTTTTTCGGTCTAAGTTTTTTATGATCATATCAAGTACGTCAAAATCGGTGACCATGTTTGAGCTTGGCGGTTTCGGTGAAAGTGTTAATTCATCAATATAAAAGAACCAATCTTGCCACTTGCTTCCTTGTGTTTCTAAACAAATTTTGATGTTATTCTCTTTTAAAAGCTGAATCAAGGATCGTAAATTTTTTAATAATGCCGGATTGCCGCCTGAAATTGTTACAAACGAAAAACCATCCCCGCCAAGCTTTTTAAGCTCAGACCAAATTTCTTCAGCTTCCATTTGCCTCACTAAATCCTTGCCTGTTCCGTCCCACGTAAATGAAGAATCACACCAGGAACATGAATAATCACAACCCGCAGTTCTTACAAACATTGTTTTTTGTCCAATCACCATTCCTTCTCCTTGGATGGTAGGACCAAATATCTCCATGACCGGGATTTTACTCAACTTCCATCCACTCCCGTCTAGCTTCCGCATAACTGGTAGGAGTTTCATAAAGCCGCACAAACTCCACTCTGGCCCCGAGATATTTTTGCTGTCTGTCTTCTTTTTCCAACGCTTCTTTCATTTTTTCAAAAATCCAGACGACCATGTTTTCTGCAGTCGTATTCATAGGCGGAAGTGTTTCATTTAAGTATTTATGATCAAGATAAATTTCAATTTCCTGTTTCCAAATATCCTTTATATCACTGAAATCAATCAGTAATCCTCTTTCGTCCACATATCCGCTCAAGCCAAAGATAACTTTATACGTATGGCCGTGAAGATTTTTGCATTTGCCTTCATAACAATGCAAATGATGAGCTGAATCAAAGGTAAATTCCTTGCTGACAAGGACACGCTTCGAATGGTACTTTAACTGATCGCGGCGGATATCTTCATCTATTTTTTGGAGTTTATCAACAATTCGAAAACCGTACATTGTTTTACAAACCCCCTCGAACCTTTAAGTATTCTTCAAGTCCTTTTTTTCGAAGCTTGCACGCAGGACACTCCCCGCAGCCATCAGCAATGATGCCATTATAGCAAGTTAACGTTTTTTCCCTCACAAAATCAAAAGCACCGAGTTCATCTGCCAACTTCCAAGTTTCTGCTTTATTTAGCCACATTAAGGGTGTATGAATGACAAATTGGTAATCCATCGAAAGATTCAATGTTACATTTAAAGACTTGATAAAAACATCTCTGCAATCCGGATATCCGCTAAAGTCTGTTTCACAAACACCGGTTACGATGTGTTTTGCCCCTACTTGATTTGCCAGCACTCCGGCAAATGAAAGAAATAATAAATTTCTGCCGGGAACAAACGTTGATGGCAGTTCGCCCTCTTCCCCATCTTTTACAGGAATTTCATCCCTTGTTAAAGCATTCGGAGCCAATTGGTTTAACAAAGACATATCTAAAATATGATGTTTAATACCAAGTTCTTTTGCGATGTTTTTCGCACATTCAATCTCCGTTTTGTGTCTCTGATTATAATCAAAAGTAACTGCGATTACTTCTTCAAATTGCTTCATCGCCCAGAATAAACAAGTAGTGCTGTCCTGGCCTCCGCTAAACACGACAATGGCCTTTTCTTTTTTCATTTTCCAATCTTCCTTTCAAAGAAAAAACAGCACTACTAAGAAAGTAGCACTGTTTTCTTAGTTTTTTTAAAGAGGGTAGCTAGAACCTCTACCGTAATAAACGGATTTTTTATTCACTTACTCTTATTCTAACATAATTTTATTGAATCGGAAAATGATCTTTCTGCCAAATGAGAAATTGACTTTTCTAGGTTAATTATTGATAGACTATTAGAATTATTTTATTATTTTCATTAAACAATAGTAACTTATCTTATGATTAAAGGAGACTAATTATGCACTCTTATGTGAATCAACGAACAGGTGTATTTCCATCCGTTTGCCCCTTGGATTGCCCGGATCAATGCGGCTTGCTTTTACATAAAAAAGACGGAAAAATCGTAAAAATAGAGGGAGACCCTAACCATCCCGTGACAAAAGGGAATATTTGCAACAAAGTGCGAAATATGACTGAACGAATTTATGATGAAAAGCGCTTGAGGTATCCATTAAAACGTACCGGAGCTAAAGGAGAAGGAAAATTTGAGCGGATCAGCTGGAACGAAGCGATTAAGACGATTACTTCCCGTTGGAAAGACCTTATTCAAACATATGGACCTGAAAGTATTCTTCCCTACAGCTTCTATGGAAACATGGGAAATCTTAGCGCTGAAGGAATGGACCGGCGTTTCTTTCATCGGTTAGGCGCCTCCCAGCTGGATCGATCCATTTGTTCATCCGCCGGTAATGCGGGGTATAAATATACGATGGGCGGCAGTTTTGGAATTGACCCCGAAGATACCATTCATTCAAAATTAATTATTTTTTGGGGGATAAATGCTGTTAGCACAAATATGCATCAAGTGGTTCTTGCCCAAAAAGCCCGAAAAAACGGAGCGAAGATTATTGTCATTGATGTACATAAGAATCAAACTGGCCGATTGGCCGACTGGTTCATTCCCGTTTTGCCTGGAACCGATAGTGCTCTCGCGTTGGGGATCATGCATATTTTATTTGCCGAAGACATGGTAGACAACGATTTTTTACAGAAATATACAGTCGGATATGAAGAATTGCGTGAGCATGTTGTTCAATATGATCCCGTTACTGTTTCCGGCATTACTGGTGTTCCGGTTGAAGATATTTATAAACTTGCCCGGATGTATGGTCAAATGTCACCTTCCTTTATTCGAATCGGTAATGGGCTTCAGCATCATGATAATGGGGGTATGTGCGTTCGAACCATTTCCTGCCTTCCTGCTCTAACCGGACAATGGCTTGTAAAAGGCGGCGGAGCAATCAAGTCAAATAAAGGTTATTTAGCCCATAATACAGGAAAATTACAACGCCCGGATTTATTACAAAATAAAAATACACGCATCATAAATATGAATTTGCTAGGCCAAGCATTACTAGAATTAGACCCGCCTGTAAAGTCTTTATTCGTGTACGGTTCGAACCCTGCGGTTGTTGCTCCTGAAGCCAATAAAGTAAGAAAAGGACTTGCACGAGAAGATCTCTTTGTCGTCGTGCATGACTTATTTTTAACAGAAACGGCAAAATACGCTGATATTGTACTTCCTGCAACATCATCATTTGAAAATACTGATTTTTATACATCCTATTGGCATCATTATATTCAGATTCAGCAGCCGGTCATTGAACATTATGGAGAGTCTAAATCAAATACAGAAGTGTTCCGATTGCTTGCAAAAGAAATGGGATTTGATGACCGCGTTTTTCATGAGACAGATGAAGAGATGATTATGCAGGCACTTGATTTCCCAAGAAACCCTTATTTGGAAGGAATCGATTATGAAACATTGGTTGAAAAGCAGTATGTAAAAGCAAAGGTAAAACCTTTGTTCCCTGGAAAACTTCCAACACCAAGCGGGAAAATTGAACTTTATTCAAAAAAGATGGATGTAGACGGGTTTCCCCCGCTGCCAACCTATACACCTCTAGTTGACGATGGGGACTTTCCGTTTTTATTTGTTCCCGGACCAAACCATAATTTCTTAAACTCAACTTTTTCAAATAATGAAAAACACATTTCTTTTGAAAAAGAACCGCGCTTGCATATGAATGTGAAAGATGCATTATCGAAAGGTATTAAGGATGGTGATCAAGTCCGAGTGTGGAACGACCGCGGAGAATGTGAAATGAAAGTTTCAGTAGGTGAAAACGTACTTCCGGGCGTCGTCGTTACTCAAGGACTATGGGTGGGTGCGAAGCAGCTTGTAAACTCACTTACCCCGGACCGAGTAGCAGATATGGGCAACGGTGCGACGTTCTTTTCCGGCCGTGTAGATGTAGAGAAACTATAAGATTGCTATGCTAATAGATTGAAAGAACGAACCAGAGTCAGAAGGCTCTGGTTTTTTTGACTGTTCAGGGTTGTATATACGGATTGCCTAGTTTAAAAATCAATCAATGGCTCATTTTAATCTGCAAAATACTGAGCCATCAATCACTAACCTGATAGCCTGATAACACTTTCGAACAGACAGACTGCTCTTAATGAATATCGACTATTTTTTGAATATATCGACCAGTTTTGGTGAGATATCGACCACTTTTCAGAATATATCGACCAGTTTTGGTGAGATATCGGCCCCTCTATGAATATATCGACCACCTTTCAGGATATATCGGTTACCGATAACGCAAAAGCCGCCCGAAAGGCGGTTTTTTTAAAGATTTGAAAATATAAATCGATCAAGCATAAAACCGAATCTAGCAAAATTATTCTATAGTATATCCATTCATCCGTAATTCGTCTTGTGTTTGTCGTGTCTAAAACGAGGCGTTTAAACAGTTATTTTATTCTAATTAATTTATTATAGAAATTTTATCGTAAAAGAGCTGTTTATTAGTATGAACATGAGGGGGTTACCCGCCCTGAGTCACGGATCAAGTGAAGGATATGAGCCTTTGTTTCAACTTATGAGCCTTCGTTTTGATATATGAGCCTTTGTTTCGTTTTATGAGCCGTCATTTTGATTTATGAGCCTCTGTTTCAATTTATGAGCCGTCATTCTGATATATGAGCCTTAATTTCAATATATGAGCCGTCGATCACATATCTAGGCTTCCGTTCTAATAAATTAATAAAATGCCTGTTTTTCGAATATCCGGTTTTTCTATGGTAATTTTAAATTCGTGCGAAATGACGCCAAGGGGTTTATTTTTGTTTTGATTATTTACACCTCACATGTAAAGAGTATGCAGCAGCTTTACCTCACCTTGTTCTCTATTCAGTATGTTGACATATAAAACGAAATTTCCCTCATATATTGATACAGACACCCTATATGTTACGTAAACTAATAATTCTGTTATTACAGTATCGTTTATCTTTTACAAAGAGAGAAGAATGTTTTATGGAATCACGGCCTTCGAAAAGAATTGTGTACGAAAATATACCGCAACCCATTAGGGATGATGGTGCTGGTGCGACCGATTTCGGTCCTCGAGACGTCATGAGGGACCATGAGAACCCCGACATGCTAGTTCCGCCAGCCACCGACGCCGGAACGATCCCCAATTTAAAGTTCTCTTTTTCCGACACCCATATGCAGTTAAATCACGGCGGTTGGTCACGGGAAGTAACGGTTAGAGAGCTGCCGATCCGCTACCACGCTTGCAGGGGTGAACATGCGTCTGACGCCTGGCGGTGTGCGTGAGTTACATTGGCATAAGCAAACAGAATGGGCCTACATGATTTTGGGCCTTGCACGAATCACCTCGGTCGACCAGGACGGGCGGAACTTTATAGCCGATGTCGGCGCAGGGGATTAGTGGTACTTTCCCGCCGGAATTCCACACTCAATTCAAGGACTGGAGGAAGGCTGCGAATTTCTGCTCGTTTTCGACGACGGCAGCTTCTCCGAGTTCGACACCTTCACTATTACCGATTGGTTCGCACACACACCAAAGGACGTGCTGGCTGCAAATTTCGGTGTACCAAAAAGCGCCTTTGCCCACATCCCTACAAAACAGCGATACATTTTCCAAGCAAAGGTGCCCGGCTCACTGGAAAGCCAGAAGGTGTCGGATCCTTACGGTACTGTGCCTAAGAGCTTCACACATCGGCTGCTTGCACAGGATCCAATCGTAACTCCGGGCGGGACAGTACGTATAGTTGATTCCACCAACTTCCCCATTTCAACTACAATCGCGGCGGCGTTGGTGGAAGTCAAGCCAGGCGGAATGAGAGAAATGCATTGGCATCCGAATAACGATGAGTGGCAGTATTACCTCTCGGGAACCGGGCGAATGACAGTATTTGCGGCGAGTGGCACGGCCCGAACTTTTAATTACCGGGCCGGTGATGTAGGATATGTACCGTTCGCCATGGGCCATCACATCCAAAACACAGGCCACCAAAGCCTTTGGTTTCTGGAGATATTCAAGAGTAATCGCTTTGCCGACGTGTCATTGAACCAGTGGATGGCGCTGACTCCAAAAGAGCTAGTAGAGGACCACTTGCATGTAGGGCCGGAATTGATGAACTCATTGCGGAAGGAGAAATGGCCTGTCGTCTAATAAATGATTTTATAAACTACTAATCCAACTTCCGATAAACACTGATTTTGCTAACCTCTCTTGTTTCAAGGGAGGTTTTTTATGGACTGTATTATCGGATAACAATATACGGTCTCATCATCTCATAATCTTCGTGCTCCAAGATATGACAGTGCCATACATACAACCCTTCATAAGGGCCAAACTTCATAATAATTCGAGTAACCTGGTTAGGATTAGCTCTTACTGTATCCTTCAATCCTCGTTCTTGTGGTTCGGGAGGCATCGCCGGACCCGTATAATGGATAATTCTCTCCTTGTTATACTTTTCTACATCGAAATCTCTCCGGTCTAATATTTGAAAATCAATTAAGTGAAGATGAATTGGATGTGTATCCGTAGTTAAGTTAATTAGATACCATATTTCGGTTGATCCCAATTTTGGATTTTCTGTAATGGGGGCATCCCACTGTTTATTATCCAATAGCATGAATTCACGACCGTACTTATCCATATTATCATTTAATGTTAAGTATCGTATCTTTGAAGCTGACTGTTCTTTCATTTTTGGAAGAGGCATCATATAAGCCGGAATAACACTCGTATCAATACTTGAGAGCGGAAGAGTCACTCTAAACTGCATTACAGTACCTGTATTTTCATTTGCCGGATCTCCGGTTGGAAAAGGCGCAGGTGCATCGTTTGTCATGATTATATTCTTGCCCTCTAAATTGGAAAAATCAATGATCACATCTGCTCGTTCTGCAGGTGCCAACATGATTTCTTTGACTCCTATCGGGTGTTGTATTAATCCCCCATCCGTCCCGATTTGATAAATAAGTTGTCCCGAATCAAGCTTTAGCCTATAGAAACGGGTGTTAGATGCATTTAACAGCCTGAATCGATATTTACGGGGTTCCACTTTTAGAAACGGCCATACTTTTCCGTTTACCAAGATGGTATCCCCAATAAATTCAGGAATGATCGACGTTTCTAATTCCGGAACTGGTTTATCTGGTTGTTTCGGGTAATAAAGAGAACCATCTTTATTAAAAGTCTTGTCTTGTATCAAAAGAGGGACCTCATATTTTCCACTTGGTAAATTCAATAAACGTTCCCGATGATCTCTTATAAGATAGAATCCTGCCAATCCAGCATACACATTGAGCCTCGTAATACCAAGCGTATGGTCATGATACCAGAGGGTGCAAGCATGATTGCAATTATCATATCGATATACTTGCTTTCTAAAATATCGACCGACTTGTTTAAATCCCTTTGTAAACCAAGCCTCCGGGTAGCCATCGCTTTCCCATTCAACACAAGCACCGTGTACATGTACCACCGTTCGTACTTCCGGTACATCCATATGGGCACCATGCACCGTATTGTCTACCGGCAAAAGATGCTTATCTGGAAGATTGTTGATCCATTTAATAAACACTTTTTCTCCACTCTCTACTTCAATTGTAGGTCCTGGATAGCTGCCTTCATAGCCCCAAACCGTTGTATCATTTAACTCACTATGGAGTGATTGCTTAAATTCCGTCATCTTCACTTCATAATAAGTATGAAACTGATCTTTCCATCGAGGTTTTAAAATAGGAGGAATGGGGAGTTCATCTACGAATTTAGAGATAATCATATTTCCGCTCCTTTATAACCTGCTGATTATAATTACTTTTTTATAAAGGTTATAAATATTACAAGCCCTGTATGACAAATTCAAATGGTTTGTGTGGTTGAAAATAGTGCGATTGCGTGAGGAAATCAAAGAAAACAAAAGAGAAGTTCATAGCTGAACATATAGTGCGTACTATTCTGAATCATTGGAATAGGTTCTTCTGTTAGCATGACATACCGATCACGCAAAAGCCGCCCGAAAAGGCGGTTTTTGCTAATTCTTCCTAAACGAGGTACGAAAAATAACTAAATTCGTATAACACGCCCATTGAACTTTTGTTTCCAATAACCGGTTGACATATCAGCAATTGCGACGCCGGTGGAGCTTTGCGATCCGATGAATTTCCCGTTTCCTACATATATGCCAACGTGTCCATCCTTTTTATATGTATCAAAGAAAACGAGATCTCCCGGCTGCATTTCTTTTACTGAAATTTGGCGCCCTGAATTTTTTAAGGAATCTGTAGTGGAACCCACTTTAATGCCTGCTTGAGAAAATGCCCAATGAACAAAACCGGAACAATCAAATCTTCCATTCGCAATATCATAAGCGTTTCTTCCGCCGCCAAACACATAGACTGAGTTTCCGATATATTTGTATCCAGCCGTAATAACAGTGTTTTTGTTTCCATTCGTTTCTTCATTCGTATTTTGAGCAGCAGCTCCGTTTGTTAAATTGGCCTGACTATCTAATTTTTGCTTCGGAACCGCAAGATTACTAGCTTTTATATGTGATTCTGCCTTTGAAGCAATATTTTTTTCTTCTATTTTAGCAAGCTGTTCCCTTCTCAAATCGTATTGTTTTTGTTGTTCTTCGAGTTGAACCTGCATTCCTTCAAGCTCTGCTTTCTTTCTAGTCAAATCGGTAAGTTTTTGTTGTAAAGAATCTTGTTTGTTTTTATGATCCCTTTTATCAGCTTCGTACTGTTCCAAAAGCTCCTTATCAGCTTCTGCAATCATAACCACTGCTCCTACCCGATCTACAAAATCACTAAAGCTCTCAGAACCAACCAGTACTTCCAGATAGCTGACATCACGGCCGCTTGCCTGATAAGATTTTGCACGCTCCTTTAATAGTTCATTTCGTTTTGCGATTCTTTTTTCTATTTCAACAAGCTCTTTTTCCAGCTGTTTGATTTGTGAAGTTGTTTCAACAATATCTGCTTCTGCCTTCACAATCATGTTTTGATTATCTCGTATTGCTTGATTAACTTGCTGTATTTGTTTATTTAATCCGGTAAGTTCATTCTTAACCTGGGAAACTTCTTGATCTTCCTTTGATATGTTTGCTTGAATCTGCTTCTTCATTTCCGATTTTTGATTTTCTAAATCACTAACAGTTTCTGCATGTACAAATGGAGCCACAAATCCCATTGCAAACATTACAGCAGTGCACAGCACCATCACCATATTTTTCATCACTCATTGCACCTTCTTTCTCTTTTTTGAAAATAAAAAAGATTTTCCAGTAAACCGCCAACATAATGACAACTTGTAAAAAACTCTTCTTAACAATGAAATTTCTCTCTACCGAAAATCCACAATCAATATTGAGTGACAACATTCAGTTCGAAAATATTTTCAGACTATTTGTACATTTAGGAGTATAGCACCCAAATTTGTCACGTTGATAATAGGAACATTACAATTAGATTAAACCGCTTTTTGTAAAATTTTACACATATATTTAGAACAAGGATTTTTCTCTCGTCCGCATTCTTTACAAGATGGACTGTTTCTTGATATGACATAGAAAACTGAGGCGATTGATTATTTTAAAAACAAAGTCAACGAAGTAATAAAAAACACTCGTTTGTAAAAAATAGATCAGAATTGTAACGAAAGGAGGTTTGAAAATGACCAACCGTAATGATAATCGGGAACGACGAAATAAATACCCGAATAACCAAAAGCAAGAAACTGAATTCTCGAAAGAAACGAATATTCGAAGTGACATTACAAAAAGAGATTTACAAAATAAATCTAAATAATAAAGAAAGGATCGATTGTCGTTGAACAAACAATCGATCCTTTTCCTCTCTTTTGACAGTGCCAAATAATTTTCAGCCCAAAAAGAAATGTTTTAGATCTCCTGGCTAATCTCTTTTCTATATTGAATGGCTGAAAGTAGTTTAAGACCTCTGAGCTTTGGTATTTGTTCGTCAAGTATATTCAAAGCTTCCGTTTTCTTGCCCTCGCGAACCTTTTCCTCTGCTTCAAGCCAAGTTCGATAAACGGGGTCCTTTACTCTTGCTTTGTAATGCTCATATGTGCTGTGATCGCCTAGTTGAAGGGCAATGGCTGCACCATAATACCACTTGTAAACGTTATCTTTCATTTGATAAAGCAGTTCTTTTGCTTCATTGTACCGTTTTTGTTTCGAAAGCAGCATCAAATAAGAAATTACTTTCATTTGATTGGAACGGATCCGAAAAAGTTCTTTTTCAGCCTCCTCTGCATCTCCATTGAAAAAAATGGTATATAAACCGGTAGTGCGCTTGTTTCGATTTTCTTAAGAAATTCATGATCTTATCGACGTCTCTCTCAAATAAAACCGGATAATACGACATGTAAAGCAAAGCTGAAACAAAAGGAATAAAGACTAAAAGAAAAATCCATTGAGGAACATCAAAGACCCCCATGAAAAAAGATGCGATGAGAAGTAACAAAAACAGCCAGACCAATTCTAACACTCCAATATATTTTCACATGCATATAAACTGTGTAATTTTCCTTGTTTTCCACAATCACTAAAAACTGAAATCTATCAATCGAAAACTTACTGCTTTAAAGTTGCTAAACTTACTTGTTATCACAGCAGCTTTTTCAGAAAGAATCATTTCGTCATCGGATTTTGTCCATAAACAATATCATGAATAGTTCCGGAAATAGCTGCGATTATAGCGTGGAAATCTTTTTTATTATAAAGTCCGTTCATTGCCTCTACAATTTCTCTCTTATCAGCCCAATTTTCAATTTTCACAGCAGAAGAATAGATTCGGGTATACTTAGCTCCATTTTCTTTCGATTTTTCCTTTATTTTAACACCTTTATTTTCCAGTGCATTGAGAAGTCTTAATCTTTCTTCAAAATCTAAAGGTCCAACCTCGACTGTAAGCTTTAATCTGTTATTCCAAATCCGCTCAAACCAAATAATAAAGGCATTGTTTAACCACCATTCCTCTTTTGGAACGCCTAATATCTCATCAAACTGTCTCCATTCCGGAAAAATAAAGTTAGGTACTCTTATATGATCTCGGTAGCATTTTTCAGGAATTTCATTTTGAAAAACAAACTCTAAGAAAGCTTCCCTGATAATGCTGTTACCGACCGAATAAATGAAGTTAATCGTTTCTTGATAGTTCAAATAAATTTTATCGATTGCAAATTTATCTTCAGGACTAAGGGCTGATATTTGAGATAATACTTCGTTACTAATAAACTTGTCAGTTTTTTCATTATGAACCGCATAAAGAAAATCAATGGCATCTTTATGTTTTTTGTATATATGTAGGGCCAATTCAATATCCTCTTCATCACGGACAAGCTCGTCTTGTAATATAGAAATATAGTAGTTAATAAATTCTTTGATTGGCTCAAAAATTTGGTCTCCATTCACGTCCATATATACTTTCAAAATATCTAAAATATCATTATAGTCCAAAATAAAGTACTCTTTGTTCGTAGGAACAGAGCTGTCCAAGCTTAAAAATATAGGAATAATCGTATATCCGCTGTATTTTTTACGGACAAAGTTTAAGTAGTTATTCAACTGGCCATCGGACTCTGAAGACTTGTATTTATTCTCAATTAAAATAACAACTTTCTGTGATTCTGAAACAGCCAAAATATCAATTCGTTTATTATTGGATGTTTGAACTTCCCGATATACTTCTAAATCATGAAACGAATGTTTGTGAAGCTGAATTAAATTGTAGCTTTCCAGCAAATGTTCATTCTCTGCTTTTACAAACGTTTTGGCTAAAAGTTTTTTCACAAAAAACGATCCGAGATTGTGATTTTCACTTGGATTCAAAAGCCAAGAAAGAACATTTGAATGCCGTATCTCAAATTTATCGACACGCAATATTTTAAAGGGATTAAAACGGCTAAATTTACTATGTAACTTTTCAAATTCGAGGGAATTATCTAATAATGATAAAATTTCATAGTTGTAGTCCATTATGTCTAAACCTTTCTGAGATTGTTATTCTTAAATTCGGAGCATTGTGTCTAATACCCAAATGATAAATATTTTTTCACGATGAATCAAAATGAAATTTTTGGAATTATTTCTTCACCTTCCGCTCAAAATGATAATGCAGCCGGTATTCGCAAATTTGCTTAGTCCAGTCATACAAAATTACTTCATCTTCTTTCAAAACATCAAAATTTATCCGAAAAATCCCATTCTCAAAAGATACCAATCCTTTAGAACTGCTACTCCATTTTGTCATCGGCATCGTAGCGATCAGTTTGCTGACAGCGCCCTCATTATAATCCCACAACTTTTTGGATGCCTTATCAGAAAAATCGATTCGTTTCCGGTATTCTTTTTCCATTAAATAATGGTGAAAAAATGGTGCCACTTCTACTGGACTGATTGGCTTGTACCATTTTGACGGACCGCGCTCAAGCATACATAGTAAGACAATCATCTTATAGCTCTTTGACATCGACGTTCTTTCTGCTTCAATCAGCCAGTTTTCATATCGATTAATAACTTCTTTCTCCTTATCTGAAAGCTCATTTGCCCAATCCAGGAAAACAAAGTAAGTCTTAAATTCTTGTCTGTATTGAGCTGAATCTGAAGCTCCTTTCAAGTGAAGTTCCAAATAAGTTGGCCTTCTGCCCAACTCCTGTTTCAGCTTCATATAGTCTTCAAACAGTTTTTCTTTTCTCGGCTGTTTTTTTCGAGCCATTTCTTCCAATAAATTTATGACTTTGAGATCAAGATCGATTTCACAAAAATCCGGAACTTTCGGCACAATCTTTTTTGATTTTGAATCAATGGATTCAGTATCAAACAAACTGAGCTTAATATCAGCATTTCGGTAGTTTCCAATTAAATCTATAATGACACAATGCTCTTTCCCAGGGTGCAGGCGCAGCCCCCGGCCGATTTGCTGTGTGAAAACGGTCAAAGATTCCGTCGGACGCACAAACAATAAAGTATCTACAGATGGAATATCCACACCTTCATTAAATAAGTCCACTGTAAAAATGACATCAAGTTCCCCGGCTTCGAGCTTTTCAATCGCACTCTGCCTGCCAATTTCAACTTGTTTGGAATGCAGGCTGACTGTTTTATATCCCTTTCGATTAAAAAAATCGGATAAAAAATCAGCCTGTCTTATTGAGGAACAAAATCCAATTGTTCTAGTTTGCTTTTTCTCTTTCCAAACATTAAGGATTTTTTCCGCCATTTCATCCCTTAACTGAACCTGCAGCAATTCCTCTTCATCATATCGATTGCCGAGCCAAGTGATCTGGCTGTAATCCGTATCATCGTATACCCCAAAATATTTAAAAGGAGATAACCACTTTCGTTCAATCGCATCTAAAAAGTCGAGCCGGAATGCAACGTTTCCATCACAAATGGCATAAACATCTTTATTATCATTACGTTCAGGTGTGGCGGTAATTCCAAGTAAAAACTGTGGCTTAAAATATTCGAGAACTCTCTGATAAGAATCAGCCGCAGCATGATGAAATTCATCGACAATGATCAAATCGAACTCATCAGGCTGGAATTGATGAAGATGGTGTTTCATGCTTAAGGTGTAAATAGACGCAAATACTGTATCTGCTTTTCCTTCTTTTACTTTGCCATTATAAATCCCGTATGATCTCTCCGGCGTAATTGCCTGAAACGATTTCTTTGCCTGATGAAGAATTTCTTCCAAATGAGCAACGAAGAGGACACGCTGAAAATTTTGGGCAAAAAAACCGGCTAGATAAGTTTTCCCTAACCCTGTCGCCATGACAACAAGGGCCTTATTATAATCCTCTTCAAGCGTCTTGTTTAATTCCTCAAGTGCCTCCACTTGTGCAAAGCGCGGCTTAATCTCCCCATATGGTACCGTCTTTTCTCTGATGACTTCAGCCGCAGCTTTATCATCTGTTTCAGATGGAAGCATTAAGTCCAGTTCTTCTTTCTCCGACCATTCCTTTACAAACCCCGGAAAGCGTTTGTGGTATTCCTCATAAGCACTGTTATATTCTTTAAGCGTTTCTCCATTTAGAGGCACCGTCTGCTCAGCGTAGAACGTTTTTAAAAATTGCTCTAGCGCCTCTTCGAACACGTCTTTTTCATTGCTTATGGAAAGATTCCACTCCACCCCATTGCTTAGAGCTGATCGGGACAAATTAGAAGAACCGACAACTAGACAGTCATTTTCTTCTGTTTGAAAAAGATACGCCTTTGGATGGAAAGAAGTCCCGTTGCTTTTCCAAAGTCGTATCTCAATATTGCCACTTATATTCAGCAGCTCTTCAAGAGCTTCAGGCTGGGTCACATATAAATAGTCCCCCGTGCAAATCTTAATATCTGCGCCTCTCGTAGCTGCCGTTTTAAGAGATTTCTTTAAATATTCGACTCCGGATTTCATTGTAAAAGATGTCAAGATGCAAATTGACGAAGACGCATCAATTTGCTTTATTAAGTGATCCCCTAGTCTTTTTGTAATTAACTGAACCTTACTCATCCTCAACCTCAATTAAAAAGATTTTTTCCTTGAAGCCTCCTCTTTTTTCCGCCTTCCGTTTACGAACTTCTTCTACTTTTTCGAAAGTGGCTCCATGATACTCGGCAAGTGCATGGATAATTTCCAATAGATCTGCCAGTTCTTCAATGGCATCCTCGTTATTTGTTGTGTTTACGTACTCTTCAAGTTCTTCAAAACTTTTTTTCTTTAATTCTTTTATGTATTCCTCATTACTTAAAATTCTGGTAGAGAACTGTTTTCCGGCAGATTCAATTATTTCCGGAATACGGTCGCGGACGAGTTTGTTGTAAATTGGCATATTCTTTCCCCCTAACAGATTATATATATAATATATCAAACTCGGCTTACTAAAAGATCGTAATGGTGGAAACAATTATTCTATCACTGAAAGAAGAACCCAGCCTTATTAGCTAAATTCCTCATTTTGTACTAAATCTATTAATGATTTATGAAAAAGCTTTAACCCATTTCCTTAGTCAAAGACTTTTTTTCATTAAATATATTCAATTTTCATTATGGCTTCCATTGGTATAGTTGTACCGTTGGCATCAAAGCAAGTATTACAATGAATAGAAAGTTCCATATTGTAATATTTATGATACAAATAATTCAATACAATTCCTAAATGTCCTATGTTAGAGTCCTGAACTTGAAACTTGATAATACACGGATAAGTTGATTGTCTTAACTTGGTCAACAAGTCGTAATTGTATTTTTCTTCAAACGTATAACATATGTATTCCACTATTTCAGGAGCGTTCAAATAATCGTGTTTACCGATTTCTTCAACGGAAAAAGCAACTTCCTTAATTAACATCGCAAAAGAACCCCAATGAAATGAATCTGAAACCTTTATACGATAAAGCCACTCATAATAAACAAGCGATTGTTTCTCCAAATATTTTTTGAAATTTTGCCATTCTTCTTGAGGCAAAAAGCCTTTTTGGAGATGAAACCATAAATCCCATATAATTCGAATGATTTACCCAACTGCAGAATACCTTCTTTAAAGTCATTTCCTTTAAACGTTCTTGTCAGATGAAACCAAGTCGTACATTCAAATTGTAGATTGGTTCTTGCCATTGTCTTTATTTTGTTGAGAAACAAGTCCTCCGCTGGTTCCAAATAATCAGGGTTATCTTCATAATACTTTTCTAAATCAAACTGATTAAAGAAAGATAGCAGTTCAGCTTTTGTAACGCCTGTAATTGGTTCTAATGTTCAGGCAAAGCTTTATATCTAGATGTTCGAATGGCTTGATAATAAACGACTTTGTATCTTCATCTGTGCTGATAATTGTTGCATTCATAGGTGAGAGGTGTTCATCTATTTCAGGTAACAACGACTCAATAAAATTTTGTTCGAGAATGTTTGGGGCTAGGGGATATGTGACATTGCCTGTTTCTTATAACTTTTCAAGAATCGCACTTTGATTCGTTTTGTTCAACCAATTGATAATTTTACGAGTGGTGCTAGTATAAATCCATGGACACATCTTAGTTAAGTTTTTAAAAATTTGACTAGAATGAAAATGAAAGGATGTGTCCTTGATGGGTAACCAAATCAGTAATAAAAAATTCAATGAAGATTTCCGAAAGATGGTGGTTGATCTCTATAGCTCCGGTCAAACAGTCAGAGATTTAAGCAGCGAATATGGCGTATCTGAAGTGACAATTTACAAATGGATTAAACGATATTCTCCAATGGATATAGCAGATGGAACAACTGTAACTCCTGATGATTTCGTCAAATTAAAGAAACAGATGCTCCGCTTGCAGGAGGAAAACGAAATTTTAAAAAAGGCTATGGCCATATTCGCCAAAAAGTAAGTTTGACCGAACTATCCAACGTAATTAATCAACATAAAGATCAATATCCCATTCAAACCCTATGTGAAGTGTTGGAAATCCCTAGAAGTACGTATTATCAATCCACTGATATAGTGGAATGCAGCCGCGTTCGTGAAAACAAAGAATTAACAGAAGGAATTAGAGAAATTCACGCAGAAAGCAAACAGCGTTATGGTGCTCCTAAGATCCATTTTCTCCTCAAACAGGAGGGCTATTTGGTGAGCCTCAAAAGGGTGCAGCGTTTGATGAAAAAAGCTGGGATGCGAGCCATTACCCAGAAAAAATATCGTCCGCAAGTAAGCAAGCATCAAGTAGAAGCACGCGATAATTTGTTAAACCGTGACATCTCCACTACGACGATCAACGAAAAATGGGTGGCAGACATTACTTATATTCATACACTTCGAGATGGTTGGTGTTACTTAGCTTCTGTACTAGATTTACAAACAAAAAAAGTAGTTGGATATTCATTTTCACGGACGATGACGACGGAATTAGTCACAAAAGCATTTGATAATGCTTTTGAAACACAGCAGCCGGCAGAAGGGCTTGTGCTACATACGGATTTAGGCTCGCAGTATTCAAGCGAAGACTTTCGAAACCATGTTCAATCAAAAGGTGTGAAACAATCATTCAGCCATAAAGGTTGCCCATATGACAATGCCTGTATCGAATCATTTCACGCCATCTTGAAAAAGGAAGAAGTTCATCATGTTACTTATGTGGATTATGCCTCAGCTAAAATCGCATTATTTCAATACATCGAAGGCTGGTATAATCGCAAAAGAATTCATTCCAGCTTGGGATATAAGACTCCCCAAGCGATAGAAGACCAAATACGGCAAATTGCATAGGTCACCTCATTGCCGACTGTGCACTCGCTTTATATGGAGTGGCGGGCATGATAGCCTAGTGTGGCGATGCCGATGTTTGCGACATCTGGCTTCTCGGCAGGAAACTCATGCCCGCAGAGGCTTCATGTCAAGCGCCATGGCCCAACTTATATTTAATCGGGCATGGCTGAAGAAATAGTTAATTTTTTTGTATCCGGAAATTTGACTTAGATCCAGAGTGACAACAAATTTTTTGTTTTTATGGAATTCATTATATTGTTTCATTTCGTTTAGAAATTGCTGTTGTTTTTGAAGATATTCCGCAAATATTTAAGCAAGGATATTTCATCCCGCTTTTACTTTACTTCAATTAAATATATAAGAGCTTTTTTTTGTACATAACCAAAAAATAGCCCCCCTATCCCTTTATTTTATTGGTAAATTTGTAACCGTAAAATAGTACCCACCTATTAACCTAGATGACACTTTGAGATAATCTCTTCAAATCAATATTTGAGGAGGTTTTTTGATGTCTCGAGCAGAATTGCGAAAAGAATGGGAACTTCGGATCGCTGAGTTTAGGGCAAGTGGACAGACCCAATCCAAATGGTGTGCTGACAATAATGTGAAGCTCCATCAATTAAAATATTGGCTTAAGAAAATTGAAAACACAAATCGGATCTCAACACCATCAACTAATTGGGTCTCAATCACAATGGATGAACAATATGCCGAATCAAAAGACACTTCATTATCCTTACAGATTAAAATAGGTCAAGCATCCATAGAGGTTAAACCAGGTTTCGACCCATCTTTCCTTGCGGAAGTCGTCAGGACGTTAAGATCGCTATGTTAAACGAAACAATGATCGCGAATGTTTACCTCGCCCGAGGGAGCACAGATTTGCGCAAATCCATTGATGGATTGGCTGCGTTGGTGACAGAAGGGTTTGATCTAGATCCCTTTTCGCCTAGCTACTTTGTCTTTTGTAATCGTAATCGGGATAAACTGAAAATCCTTCATTGGGAGCACAATGGCTTTTGGCTCTATTATAGACGTTTAGAGCGCGGAAAATTTCAATGGCCAACGGAAGAAAGTGATGTACCGCTAAAATTAAGCCGCCGCCAGTTCCGTTGGTTACTTGATGGACTTCCACTTGAACAGCGCCAGGCTCATCCTGAAGTTACCGCGAGGACAGTCATATAAAATCATATTTTTTTTATTTACACACCAATTTTTAAAAGGGATTGATCATAATTTGTCGAATAGATAAAGTATGAAAAAGACAACGAAAACACCCACCCAACCAACTGAAAATCTTCAAAAACGATGTGAATCCCTTGAAAAGCAAGTCGCTGAACTGACTGTAAAACTAAAATGGTATGAGGAACAGTTTCGCCTCAGCCAAAAAAGACGATTCGGCTCTTCAAGTGAAAAAACACATTCCGATCAACTAGAGCTTTCGCTCTTTAATGAAGCAGAGGTAGAAGCAGCCTCCAATTTAGAGGAGCCTGCTTCTGAAACCATTACCTACCGTCGTCGTAAAAAACGTGGTCAACGTGAAACGATGCTAGAAGACCTGCCTACGGAAACGGTTGAATACCGCCTTTCCGCAGAAGATCAGGTCTGTTCGTGCTGCGGTGGATCTTTACATGAAATGAGCACGGAAGTGCGTCAAGAAATCAAAGTCATTCCAGCTGAAGTAAAAGTGGTTAAGCATGTCCGTTATGTCTACGCCTGTCGCCGTTGTGAACGTGAGGAGATCCATACACCGATTGTCACAGCGTCTATGCCGGCACCTGTCTATCCGGGCAGTTTAGCTTCTCCTTCAAGTATGGCGTATGTGATGAGTCAAAAATATGTGGAAGGGCTGCCTCTTTATCGCCAGGAAAAGCAGTTTGAGCGATTTGGGTTTACATTATCCCGGCAGACGATGGCGAACTGGATGATCTATGGCGCAGATCAGTGGTTACGTTTAATTTATGATCGGATGAAGGATCATTTACTTAAACAGGAGATTCTCCATGCGGATGAAACCACTTTGCAGGTGCTCCATGAACCAGGTCGAAAGGCAACATCCACTTCTTATATGTGGCTTTATCGCACTGGAAGAGAAGGTCCGCCGATTACTCTTTATGATTACCAACAGACACGGGGAAAGGAACATCCTCGCAAATTTCTGAATGGTTTCAAGGGCTACCTTCATGTGGATGGCTACTCTGGTTATCAAGGGGTGCCTCATGTGACCCTAGTAGGTTGCTGGGCGCATGCAAGGCGTAAGTTTGATGAGGCCTTAAAGGTTTTACCGGCTTCAAAACAATCCGCTTCGGTAGCTGCCAAGGAAGGGCTCAATTTCTGTAACCAACTTTTTGCGATTGAGCCTGACTTAAAGGATTCAACTCCTGAAGAACGCCATAAAAGTCGTTTGGAACGCAGCCAGCCAGTGCTGGATGCTTTTTCAGCATGGCTAAAAACGCAAAGGTCAAAAGTCCTCCCAAAAAGCGCTCTTGGCCAGGCAATCCAATATTGCCTGAACCAATGGGATAAATTAGTGGGCTTTTTAAAAGATGGTCGGTTAGAAATCGATAATAACCGTAGCGAACGTTCAATCAAGCCATTTGCAATAAGCCGCAAAAATTGGTTGTTTGCCAAAACCACAAGAGGCACTCAAGACAGTGCAACAATTTACAGTATTATTGAGACAGCTAAAGAGATTAACTTAAACCTATCCTTTTGAGAAGCTACCAAACTTGGATACCCATGATAAAGATCTAAGGATCAATTAATGTCATTGTCATCAACGATCCCATTTATTTGAGTGTGTTAAAATGATTACTTAAATAAAAACTAAATCCCCATCTACTTGTAAGTAGGGATATTTGACCCGTACGGTCCTATAAACGGAATATCTGCAATTCTTCTTACAAATCTTATTGATCCTATAATATCTATTCTTACGGATAATGTAATCATTCTATTTAAGAGATATATAAAATCAACTGATAATATAATAAGTGTGCATTATTTATCTTATATGAGTTTTATATTACTCAAAATTTATACTCCCCTATTATCAATTTCAATTTCTAAAGGGACAGGAATTGCATCGCCCAGAATTAATGCTGTTCCAGTTGGTAAAGAAGATAATCTAGAAATTTGTATATCAGTAATAAAAGGGTTACTCTTCTTAATAAATTCTAAATCTAAATTATTTTTCAATCTATGTAAAATAAAATTACTACATTGAGAGACAACGGTTGAGGAAAGTTCATGAGGTTGTTGGCTAATAATACAAATAAAAACCCCAAACTTCCTACCTTCACGAGCAATTGTTTCAAATATATCCATAACTAAGCTTTCAGTAAATTGTTCTTTCTTAATATATTTATGAGCTTCATCAAAGATAAAGTTAATTTGACTAAATTCATGATTAGTACGTTGCTTTTGAAAACCAACTCTTAATATTAAATGTGTAATAAATTTTAATTTTGTATCTGACAATTCATTAACCTTAATAATTTTTGATTTTTTATCAGTAAATATTTTTTCAAAATTATTTCTTTTTTCTTGGTCTTCAACAAAGAATGAATTATATTCTGATAACAAAAAATCTAATCTAGTTATCATAGTCTGACAATGCGATCTCACATGTAAATTTCCCTTTGATTCTTCAAGGGTTAAAGCAATATTGATTCCATCTTTAATATTTTCTGGTTTCACCACAGGGGAATTGTGTCCTAGATATTTTTCTACAATATATTCTTCTGCATTAACGATTTTTTTTTCTGTTAGTTCTAAAAATCTTTCAGAAAGTCCACTTAACAATTTTTCAGAATCTTTAAATACACCATAAGATAAAGTAAAGTTTATTAGCGCTTCTTTTACATTTTGATTATTAACCAGACTTGCATATTTTTTCACAAAAACTAACTTTGTAGAGGCTTCAACATTAGAATGGTATGCAGAAAAGCTAATATACGCAGCAAGATCTTCCGAAATACCATTAGTTAAGTAGTGGGCTATTTTAATTCCATTAATTAATATTGGTAGTTGAGTTAGAGATGAAGGATTTATTAGATTTATCCAATCATCAATTGATAAATACCTTGGATCTATTGATATTTGATCTATTAATACTTGTTCAACATTATCTAAGTTATATTCATTATGTACATCAAAAACAATTGCTTTAAAATCTGAATCAATTTTTAATTTTTCTTGTAGAATTTTTTTTGCTGTAGTAGATTTCCCTGAATTAGTATTACCAAATAGAGATAAATGGCCACAAAAGAGTTTGTCTTTATCCAACCTTGGTATAAATTTAACATTTG
Source organism: Bacillus methanolicus (assembly GCF_028888695.1). NCBI lineage: Bacteria > Bacillati > Bacillota > Bacilli > Caryophanales > Bacillaceae > Bacillus > Bacillus methanolicus. The sequence goes on from NZ_PNFF01000001.1 coordinate 1,358,758, forward strand.
AATTAATAATGCCAATCTTTAGACCATCTTTTTTACTGGAAAGACTTTTTTCAATTTCCTCATTTGTTGAGATATAAACTAATTCTCCAACCATTGGAAATTTCCCTACACCAAAATCTACTTTATTTGCATTAATTTGTGCAAGAGGAACCGCCTCAAAAATAACAATGTTTTTTATCTTTGAACTCTCATTTTTTACTAATATTTGTTCTTTTTCATATACCTTTGTAACTTGATAAATAGATATGTATGATTGAAATTTATCATAAATGCTTATTAAACTACCAACTCCATTAAAATCAAATATATTACCTTGAGAAATAAAGGGGATAGGATCCCTTGTAATTTCGCAAACAATTTTATTTGCTGTTACTTCGATAATTTTTCCTATTTTTCTAGACATTAATATCAACCTTTTCTAATTCGAAAATGTTCTCAACCAAGTATGAAAAATAATGTATCATTTGTCCATCTAACGTATCTCCACCAATTACATGCAGGTTTTGCTTATTACAATTTTTTTTATAAAATTCCCTTAATCCTTCCTCTCTAATATCACCCATAACTATCAATGAGAATGTCTCATTAGACAGAGCCTGCTGCATTAATTGATTAATATGTTCGTCTGGAAACCCGTAACCCATAACGATTAATGTCATATTTGGCTTTTGCAATTGCAAAGAAAATTCCCTGAATAATTCTGAAAATGGGGATTGTAAAGATTGCATATGTTTATTTACTGTAGGATAAATTACAGTATTACTTTGATCTGCGCTTACATCATATCCTATTTTTTCAATTACCCTATCATTTTCGATAAACCAATTTATTGAACCATGTAACTTAAACAGTCTACAAAATCGTGAAATAGGGTCCCATTTATCCTTATACCTATTTTCATCATCAACATATCTAATTCTAAACATAGATGGATCAAACTCCCTATTTATTATTCCATTAAAACCATTAATAAAATGAATTTTTACATTTTCTAGTGCTTTCTCAATAAATAAATCATAATTTGTTGTAAATATGTTTAATGGATAAAAGTGATTTTCTTTTCTGATACTAAAGACATAATTAAAAAAATTGCAATAATCTCTAAGAGTTAAATCAGATTTCGTAGGATCTAAACTAATAATAGAATCCTTAAGCTTTGATAATATTGTATAATATAATGCTTGGTAAGATGGAAATTTATCATCATCTTCCTTTAAGAACTGTAATCCAGAAATTAACCAATCTAAACATTTTTCAATATTATTGTTATTTTCATCTAAATATTCTCCCAGTAAGTGTTTATCTTCTAATTCATTTTTAATTCTTTTAAAAGTATTTCCCATTAAAGGAATTGAAGAACAGGAACAACCCGAACCTATAAATATACTTAAATTCGTACTCATGAAATATTCTTGCAATTTTATTTTTATATTTTCAATAGCATTTAAGTAATTATCATCATTTTGTTTGTAAAAGTTAAGGTAATTTAAATCTTCTAATTCATATTTAGTTCCATCCATAATTGTAATTAAGTTTTTATTACCTTTAATGTAATAAGGGAAGATTTTTGACATAATGTACCCTGTAACTGCTAAATTATAATCAACAGTTTCCGCCAAATAAGATTGAACACTTTTTTACCAATTTTCCTCTCGGCTAAGATATGATAGTTTTAATCATTTGTTTAGCTGGAGGACATGAAAGGTGGAAAAATTACTATTGTTTGTGGAAATACAACAACTAAAGAAACAAGGCTTTAAAGTCGCAGCCATCGCAAAAAAATTAGAGATTTCTAGAAACACAGTTTACAAGTATTTGGATATGAGCTTAGAGGAGGCCTCTGAGTGGATTACATCTTTAGGAAGCAGGAGAAAAAAATTAGACCCGTATCATAATCAGATATTAAGCTGGCTAAAGGAACATCCAGACCTATCTTCTGCTCAAGTGGAGGACTGGTTAAAAGAACGATATCCAACATTGGACGTTGGTGGAAGTACCGTTCGCTCTTATGTAAGTGAAATGAGAGATATCTATCATATCCCTAAAGTAATTCGTGTTCGAACGCATGAAGCTGTGGAAGAATTACCAATGGGGCAACAAGTTCAAGTAGATTGGGGGGAAATCATCATAAAGAATTCTGAAAATAAAGATGTGAAACTTTACTTTATTACTTTTGTTCTCTCCCACTCTCGCTATAAATATGTAGAATGGCTTGATCGACCTTTTACAACGAGGGATACGATCAGATGCCATGAAAAAGCATTCCAGTTTTTTGGGGGAATACCAGAGGAAATCGTATATGATCAAGATCATCTTATAACTGTAAGTGAAAATGCGGGTGATATCATCCTAACTAGTGAATTTCAGGCTTACAAGCAAGAACGCGGATTTCGAATCTACCTATGCAGAAAAGCAGATCCTCAGAGTAAAGGGAAAGTTGAAAATGTTGTCAAATTTGTAAAGAAGAACTTTGCGAAAAATAGAGTATATGCCAATCTAGAGGCTTGGAATGAAAAGTGTCTAGCATGGCTAGAAAGAACAGGAAATTTCAATGTACATCATACAACGAAAAAAAGACCGGTAGAAGTGCACGCCCTCGAAAAGCAACACTTAAAACCAGTCTCTTCCCTGCTCTCTTTTGAGAACACTCTTGTAACAAGTATAACAAGAACAGTTCATAAGGACAACGTTATAAAATATAAATCCAATCGTTATTCTCTTCCATTAGGGACTTATCGCCCAAGGGGAGACAATACGGTGTATGTAGAAACCCAAGAGGAAGAGCTCATCATAAGAAGAGAACCACATGGAGAAGTCTTAGCCAGACACCCACTATGCCACGGAAAAGGAGAATTGATAAAGAACCGTCAACATACAAGAGATCGCTCAAAAGGAATTCATGCATACAAAGAAACCGTAATTCGGCAGTTTAAGGATCAAGAAAAAGCAGAGCAGTTTATCCATGAGGTTGGAATCCGTTATCCAAGATACATTCGGGACCAACTACAAGTCATTCAATGTGCCATCACCCAATATCGACAAGATATAGATGAGGCCCTAGCTGTTTGTATCAAAGATCAGTTATGGAGTGCCAATGATCTTCGGGATATTGCCCAACATTTTACTCGATTAAAAGAAACAAAAACTTCGAAACCAAATTCAATTCAAGAACCTAAAAATATCAACCCGGCAATAAAAGCCACAGCAGCAACTAGGGAAATGGATGATTATATCAAGATATTAGGGGGTGCTTCATCATGACGAAAACAGTACAGATCCTTCAAGAGTATTTCCGCCATCTTCGGATGACGGAAACGGCTAATGAACTGCCCGCGTTACTTCGTAATGCAGAAAAAATGTCGTGGACTTATCAAGAGTTTCTACAGAAGCTTCTAATGTATGAGTTAGAACGAAGAGAAGAAAAGAATGTGGAAAAGAGATTGAAATGGGCACAGTTCCCGTATCAAAAGACACTAGATGAATTTCATATCGAAGAGCAGAGATCTCTTAGTACGCGTCAATTAAACCAATTAAGAGAACTCAATTGGCTAGAGCAACAATACAATCTGATTCTATTAGGACCCCAAGGAGCTGGAAAAACTCATATTGGAATTGGATTAGGGATAGAAGCCATTCATAAGGGTTATAAGGTTGCTTTTTCAACTATGGGAGAGCTTGTACACTTTTTAAAAACGGAAGAGTATATAAGGAAGTCGCAAATCCAGCTTAAAAGAATAAGAGAATCAGATTTAGTCATCATTGATGATTTAATGTACATGGCTATCGATCAAAGGGAAGCAAATTTGTTCTTTCATCTAGTAAATCATCTATACGAACGTAGCTCCATTATTCTAACCTCTAACAAAGGACCAGAAGAATGGAGTGAATTGATGGGAGACCAAGGGATCATGATGGCTATTTTGGATCGTTTGCTTCATCGAGTAGAGGTCATTCAGCTAAATGAAAATGACAGTTACAGAATGAAGCATCGAACTACCATTTTTGAGAAACAAAGTGTTCAAAATTAACGAGCAAAAAGTGTTCAAAACTACTTGACGGTTACAACCCCCATTAAGAATCTTTATTTTAACTCTATTTAGAATTAAATACTTGTATGTAAATACAAAATAATCTAAATTATCATTTTAAAGGTAACCGTAAAATAGTACCCACCTATTAACCTAGATGACACTTTGAGATAATCTCTTCAAATCAATATTTGAGGAGGTTTTTTGATGTCTCGAGCAGAATTGCGAAAAGAATGGGAACTTCGGATCGCTGAGTTTAGGGCAAGTGGACAAACCCAATCCAAATGGTGTGCTAACAATAATGTGAAGCTCCATCAATTAAAATATTGGCTTAAGAAAATTGAAAACACAAATCGGATCTCAGCACCATCACCTAAATGGGTCTCGGTCACAATGGATGAACAATATGCCGAATCAAAAGACACTTCATTATCCTTACAGATTAAAATAGGTCAAGCATCCATAGAGGTTAAACCAGGTTTCGACCCATCTTTCCTTGCGGAAGTCGTCAGGACGTTAAGATCGCTATGTTAAACGAAACAATGATCGCGAATGTTTACCTCGCCCGAGGGAGTACAGATTTGCGCAAATCCATTGATGGATTGGCTGCGTTGGTGAAAGAAGGGTTTGATCTAGACCCCTTTTCGCCTAGCTACTTTGTCTTTTGTAATCGTAATCGGGATAAACTGAAAATCCTTCATTGGGAGCACAATGGCTTTTGGCTCTATTATAGACGTTTAGAGCGCGGAAAATTTCAATGGCCAACGGAAGAAAGTGATGTACCGCTAAAATTAAGCCGCCGCCAGTTCCGTTGGTTACTTGATGGACTTCCACTTGAACAGCGCCAGGCTCATCCTGAAGTTACCGCGAGGACAGTCATATAAAATCATATTTTTTTTATTTACACACCAATTTTTAAAAGGGATTGATCATAATTTGTCGAATAGATAAAGTATGAAAAAGACAACGAAAACACCCACCCAACCAACTGAAAATCTTCAAAAACGATGTGAATCCCTTGAAAAGCAAGTCGCTGAACTGACTGTAAAACTAAAATGGTATGAGGAACAGTTTCGCCTCAGCCAAAAAAGACGATTCGGCTCTTCAAGTGAAAAAACACATTCCGATCAACTAGAGCTTTCGCTCTTTAATGAAGCAGAGGTAGAAGCAGCCTCCAATTTAGAGGAGCCTGCTTCTGAAACCATTACCTACCGTCGTCGTAAAAAACGTGGTCAACGTGAAACGATGCTAGAAGACCTGCCTACGGAAACGGTTGAATACCGCCTTTCCGCAGAAGATCAGGTCTGTTCGTGCTGCGGTGGATCTTTACATGAAATGAGCACGGAAGTGCGTCAAGAAATCAAAGTCATTCCAGCTGAAGTAAAAGTGGTTAAGCATGTCCGTTATGTCTACGCCTGTCGCCGTTGTGAACGTGAGGAGATCCATACACCGATTGTCACAGCGTCTATGCCGGCACCTGTCTATCCGGGCAGTTTAGCTTCTCCTTCAAGTATGGCGTATGTGATGAGTCAAAAATATGTGGAAGGGCTGCCTCTTTATCGCCAGGAAAAGCAGTTTGAGCGATTTGGGTTTACATTATCCCGGCAGACGATGGCGAACTGGATGATCTATGGCGCAGATCAGTGGTTACGTTTAATTTATGATCGGATGAAGGATCATTTACTTAAACAGGAGATTCTCCATGCGGATGAAACCACTTTGCAGGTGCTCCATGAACCAGGTCGAAAGGCAACATCCACTTCTTATATGTGGCTTTATCGCACTGGAAGAGAAGGTCCGCCGATTACTCTTTATGATTACCAACAGACACGGGGAAAGGAACATCCTCGCAAATTTCTGAATGGTTTCAAGGGCTACCTTCATGTGGATGGCTACTCTGGTTATCAAGGGGTGCCTCATGTGACCCTGGTAGGTTGCTGGGCGCATGCAAGGCGTAAGTTTGATGAGGCCTTAAAGGTTTTACCGGCTTCAAAACAATCCGCTTCGGTAGCTGCCAAGGAAGGGCTCAATTTCTGTAACCAACTTTTTGCGATTGAGCGTGACTTAAAGGATTCAACTCCTGAAGAACGCCATAAAAGTCGTTTGGAACGCAGCCAGCCAGTGCTGGATGCTTTTTCAGCATGGCTAAAAACGCAAAGGTCAAAAGTCCTCCCAAAAAGCGCCCTTGGCCAGGCAATCCAATATTGCCTGAACCAATGGGATAAATTAGTGGGCTTTTTAAAAGATGGTCGGTTAGAAATCGATAATAACCGTAGCGAACGTTCAATCAAACCATTTGTAATTGGCCGCAAAAATTGGTTGTTTGCCAACACCACACGGGGCGCTCAAGCCAGTGCAACGATTTACAGTATTATTGAGACAGCTAAAGAGAATGACTTAAATCCATTTACCTATCTCACCTATCTTTTTGAGAAACTACCAAACATGGATACCCAAGATAAAGAGGCCTTGGATCAATTAATGCCTTGGTCATCAACGATCCCATTAGTTTGTCGAGTGTTTAAAAAGAATACTTAAATCATAACTAAATCCCCATCTACTTATAGGTGGGGATTATTTGACGCTTACTTTTAAAGTAGTTTATTGTAATATTAAAATGACAATGTTTATTTGTTTTTGGCAATTAAAAAATGTATTAACTGGCAATTAACGATAGTCGTTTGAATGTATAAACAATTATTTCAAGTACGCTTGATATAGAGCTTTCTTCGGGTATAATTTTTTGCTAAGGAACGAGCAATAAGGCTTTGCTTAGGCAATCAAGCCTATCATACCCGCTACTCCATGTAAACCTGCGAATATGCACTAAACAATGTATACTCTTAATTGTAAAACACTACATTATTAGATTGCCATAAACACCTTAATTTATTAACTAAAAATGATTTTTTTCTTAGATATAAAATTTCCTCCAATTTGATGTAATTCATTTCTTGGCTTACTAATTTAATAACATTGAAATATCTTTATTCTTAACGTCATATCCCTGTTTATTTAATTTATTAGCAAGCTTTTCAATACTAACCAAAATTTCATATTCTTTAATCACCTTTTGCTCAAAAGAATCTATTTATAATTTTCTGTTAATTCAATATAACAAGATAATTCTTTTACCGTTTTTTTGCTCTTTTAATATTCATTATTGTCACCTCAATATAAAATCCTAAATAATAACAATATTCTTCAACAAATGACAATATTCCTTTTTATTTTTCTATTATCTACTTTAATAAATAAAACAACTGACAATCTAAAAATCGTGAAAAAAAGAGGCTGTCTGATAAGTCCCTAAAATAAAGCAAGTGGAGAAAACGAGCCGTTTTTCTCCACTTGCTTTTGTATTTTTTCGATTTTTCTCTGAAAGTAGCTGGCGGATGCCTGCTACTTTCAGTATGTTGTGGGCCAATGCCACAATCCCAAACTCGACATATACCTTATCGAGACCCCGCAGAGAAAATCTGCGGAACGACCGATTGCCCTTGATGTGACCGAACATACTTTCTACATCGACTTTGCGCCGAGGGTAGATTGCGGCTTTCTCTTCACATTCAAGGGCTGTTTTTGCCTTCGCTTTCATTTCTTCGAAGACGGTATTCCAGTGAACTTGACGATTTCCCTTTGCTTTCGTCCACTGCGCTTTCAATGGGCAATCTGAACAATTTTCACATTCGTATATTTTGAAGCTTTGCTCATAACCAGACGGATTCTTTTTGTTTTGGTATTTCTTAAACGTAACTTTCCTTCCATTCGGGCAAATAAAACAATCCTCTTGCTCATGATAGGTCCAGTTTTTCACGTTTTTGATGTCCTTTTTGTATTTGCGTGTCTGTTCTTGTACATAGGATCCATAAAGGAATCAGAAAATCAAATCGAGGCTCTTTCTCATCACCAACCGCATATACATAGTTTTCTTCACTGCCATATCCTGCATCCGAGATGACGGTTTTGGGCATCGGTAAAGAAGCAGAGGCCAGTTTCTCCATATTTGGTACAAAACAACGCGTGTCTGTAGGTCGTTGGTAAATGGTATAAAACAAGCTAAACTGGTTCTCCGTCCCCATTTGCACGTTATAACCTGGCTTGATCTGACCGTTTTTCATATGATCTTCCTTCATGCGCTTAAAGGTTGCGTCTTTGTCCATTTTGGAATAGCTGTTACGGTCGCCAAAGATTTTGTTCTGTTCCTTGTATTTAGCTAGTCGCGGCAAGAAATTTTCCTGAATCAGCTTTAAAGGTTTTTTACTTTTACTGCGTTCTTGTCGCTTCTCCTTACGAATCTTTGTATCTGTTTCCTTTTTGAGTTCCTCTGTTAGTGTTTCTACTTTTTCTTCTATTTAGCGACTGCCTCTAGATGTTGTTCAGTGATCTCTGTATTTTGTTCGGTTTCCTTTTCTACCGTTCCAGCTTCTATTTCTATTAATTCATGAATGTGCTGTAGCGTTTCTTGAATTTTTTCTTTTAATGTTGCTTCAAATTTCGCTTTGTGCCATCCAAAAAGTAGCTTTCCATCGTGATGTACTTTTCTTCAATCAAATTCAGAATCATGGCTTCGAATAACTCATCTTTAAAGGCTTTCATCCGTTCCCCACGAAACTCATTGAGCGTACGGAAATCTGGTTTTTGCATAGCTGCCAACCACATGGACTGGAATATTTTCTTTTCTCAACTTTTCGATTCCTTTGCAGGAATAATCCTTTTGGGAATAACCAAATAGAATGATTTTAAGCATCATTTTGGGATGAAAGGGACTTTGGACACTACCCTTAACACTTATAATGAGAAAACAATAGCTCATCTAGTATAGCTTTTTCCATTTCATCCACCACACGTGCGACATGATGTTCTGGTATGAGGGATTCAATATCAAAGATAACTTGAATTTGACGGTTGTTATAGGGTTTAAAAGTAGGGGCTAATTGTCTTTTAGAGGTCTTTTTTTCCTCTGTCTCTGGAAGAAGAGTCAACTGCGTGTTATAATTTTCTTTAGTAAGCATTTGATTACTCATTAAAATCGTCCTTTCTGGAATGTTGTGGGGTAACTTCATTTTACTAGAAAGGACGATTTTTTTGTGTACTTTTTTAAGAAATGAAAAAAATGAGAGGGGCTCCAAAAAGTCAGTTACCCTGACTTTTTGGACAGCCCCTATTAGTTTTATAATATATTGTAATATATTGGATTCATCACCACATTTTGTGATTTAACCAATAAAAATGAAAACACTCACAGATTCCTGGCAATAATGTTAGCGCCTACTTAACATAACAGGAGGTTCTGTAAGTGTTTTCTGTATCACTAGATTTGCCAGAATTTGAAGTTGTTAAACAAGTATTTCTTGAAGATTGCAATCTGTTACATGTTGAGAAAAATACGATGGAAGAACGTTGTACTTTTTGCGGCTTTTTTACCAGTAATGTCCACGACTGGCGGACAAGAAAAGTTCGTGATCTATCTATATTAGGCAAACCCCTTTTCTTATTTGTCAGAGTGAACAGATACCGTTGTCACAACTGTAATGAGGTATTTTCCCAAACATTTGAATCGATTAGCCCTAAAAAACATCAGACCAATCGATACAGAGAATATCTGTATCAAATGTGCAATGGATCCACTATTCAAGAAGTAAGTCGAAAGGAAAAAGTTCCTTATACGACAGTAGAAAGAATTTTTTATTCCATCGCTAAAGAAAAAGAAATGGAGCATTTAGAACATCTTGATAGTGCTTTAGAAAACAATGAGCTAGTCCTTAGCCTTGATGAAGTCGCTGTTCGAAAGGGTCACCGATATGAAACCGTTCTAATGGATGCCCAATCCGGCAGTGTTCTTGGTATGGAACATCAACGTAGTTATGATTCTACTCTAACCTTACTCTCCAAGGAGATCCTGGCTAATAAGTGTGTTCAAACCGTTGTCATGGATATGTGGGATCCCTTTCATAAAGCTGTTAAATCCGTATTTCCAGAGGCCTGTATCGTCATTGATAAGTATCATGTAGTGCAAAAAGTTACCCAAGCACTTGATCAAGTAAGGAAGAATATTCCTGGCCTGAAAAAAGAACGGTTTAAGCTCTTGAAAGGTTCTGAAAAGCTAACGGCTAATGAAAAACAACAATTAGACGAAATGCTCGAAGAGCACCTAGAGTTGTCATATGCCTATTTTCTAAAAGAGCTATTTAGAGAAGTTTACCAAGCACCGGACTTTGATACAGCTGAGTCACTCTTGGAAGAAGGGATCCAACTTGCATGGAGCAGCCCATTTCCGTCATTCCATCAAGTAGCCAAGACCTTAGAAAATTGGAAAGCACAAATTTTGCAATACTTTCTTACACCCTTTACAAATGGCCGGATTGAAGGCACAAACAATAAAATCAAGAATATCAAAAGACGTGCATTTGGTTTTAGGAATTTAGACAGATTTAGACTCCGTGTATTTTTAGAATGTACAGGTAAAACTTATAAAAATCAGGCTGCCTGACCTTATCCTTCATCAGCTTTCCACAGTGTAGTTGGTAGAAAGGAAGCCGTCAAGGAAAGCACTTGACAGCTTCCTTTCTACCAACTAAGTGGTCACTAAGCTGATGAAGGGGCTACTAGATTGAGTACCAATCTAGCTAACTTATTTCAGGAATTGTGTGGACATCACAGAATATGGTGAAGAGACATATATTGTATTTAAGGAACTTGTCGTTTTGTGTCAAAAACAGAACATTTTTTCGTTTTTTAGTATATAATTATGTTTATAGATTAATAGTGCAACTGAGGTGATTTAAAGTGACAAATAATGTTAAATTTATTGACCTTTTTGCCGGGATAGGTGGGTTCCGTTTAGGACTTGAACAAGCGGGAATGGAATGTGTGTTCTCTTCTGAAATTAATGATCATTGTAAAGAAACCTATTTTGCAAACTTTGGAGAAAGACCATATGGTGATATCACGAAGATTAATGCAAATGATATAGAAGATTTTGACGTATTAAGTGCAGGGTTCCCGTGCCAGCCTTTTAGTATTTCAGGTAAACAATTAGGATTTGAAGATACAAGAGGCACTTTATTTTTTGACATACTTAGAATAATAAAAGAAAAACAGCCTAAGGTTGTTTTACTTGAAAATGTTAAACATCTTATTCATCACGACAAGGGAAATACATTTAAAGTTATTATTAATAAATTAGAAGAATTAGAGTACCTTGTTAGCTGGAAAGTACTTAATGCCAGCGATTTTGGTGTTCCTCAAAATAGAGAGAGAATAATTATTATTGCAACAAAAGAAAAAACATTTGACTTTAGTAAACTTCAAAAGAAAAAAAGGGTTTATCTGAAGGACTTTTTAGATAAAGATGGAGATTTCGAATATTTAGATCCAAGTGAATATACATTAATTGACAATCCTACAATACAGAAATCTGGATTGATTTTTGCTGGTTATAGGAATAAAAAAATTAGAAAAAATGGAGTAAGACCTAATACCGAACATTTATCAAGAGTTCATAAGCAACCAAATAGAATATATTCTGTTGAAGGCGTACATCCTACTTTACCTTCGCAAGAAACCTCAGGGCGTTTTTACATTCTAGTAGACGGTAGGGTAAGAAAATTAACGATAGATGAATGCTTTAGAATAATGGGATTTCCTGAAACATTTAAGAAGGTTAGTCCTCTTGGAGAATTATATAAACAAATAGGTAATTCCGTTTGTGTGCCAATGGTTTATGAATTAGGAAAAGAGATACTTAATCAATTTTTTATTGAAAATACCCAAACAACAAGAAGGGGTAAGGTACAAGTAAAGGAGGAACTTCAAGGTGACCTTGACTCATACAGACGTTTTGCAGTCAACTTATAAAGAAGCTTTAATGTTAGCCGCTGAAGAAAATACTTTATTTGAACAACAACTTTCTCAAGAAGAAATTGAATATTTAAATAAAATAATCGAGCGTGCCGAAGCTTCAAAAGGAGTTCTTACTGTACTAGTTACGAGTCTTACACATAAAATTGTTCAGCCTAATCAAGACGTAAGATATCACCAGGAAAATCTACCAAATGGCTATTCAGGAAGAGGAATCGATACACGCTTTATAACTCCCTTTATGAAGTCAGTTAGCTTTCCTGCCATGGCTGAAAGTGGTTGGTTAACTCGTTCTTTAGAACAAAATTCTCCCTACACATTAGATTATTTAGGACGAATTACACCCGCTTCTTTAAAAGAGGCATTTCTGAGAATTTTAGATTTCATTGAAACAAAAGGGAAAAACCCTGAAATATATCTAAAATACTTATTCAAAAGGCTTATTATCGAAAGAGACAAAAAAAGAATTGAATTAGCAAAACCTACTTCCTTGCCTATTGCTACAATAATTGAATATTTAGAAAAGCATTTTAATAGTAAGTATACCTCTAGAGGGGCGTCTCGGCTTCCGACACTTGCAATTTATGCCGCTTATCAATGCATGATGAAAGAGGTAAAGCGATTCGAAGATAAGACTTTATTACCTCTAGAAGACCATACTTCCGCTGATGCTCAATCAGGAAGGATTGGTGATATCGAAATTGTTGATTCGAACCAGAGAGTGTTTGAGGGAGTAGAAATTAAACATGGAATTAAAATTACTGCGCAACTAATCAGAGATGCCTTTGAAAAGTTTAAAATCCATCCAATTCAAAGATACTACATTTTATCTACAGTTGGATGCGAATCAAGTGAAATTGAAGAGATTGAAAAAGAAATTGAAAAAATTAGAACTTTACACGGTTGTCAAGTCATAGTAAATGGGGTTAGTTCTTCTATTAAGTATTACTTAAGACTTCTTGATGACACATATGAGTTTATTGACTTCTATGTTAATAATATTGAAGTTGATTCAACATTAAAATTTGAACATAAAGAAAAATGGAATGAAATTGTAAGTGGAGAATAGTTAGTTGGGTACTCATTTTTGAGTACCTTTTACATTTAAATAAGGCCTGAATTTGGCATCCTTGTAACAACAAAATTATAATAACTAGAAATAACTAGACATTATAAAAAAGAATTAAACAGAAAATAACCTCTTTAAAATAAAGCTAATATCTGATTTGTAACAATATTTATGAATCCAATCTCATTATTATCTATAACTTCAATTGAAGATTTGGAATTATCTGTAAGTATATACTAACTTGGATTTAAACAATAACCTCTTACCCGTTAAATAATAAATAGTATAAAAAAGCATTCCTAACATAAATTGACTTTTAAATCTTTAATTGCTCTCCTTATAGCTTTTTCCTTATTAAAGTAGTCAACACCTACACCAACGGATTCTTCAAAACTCTCAAATGTTTCAATCATAAACTGAACCCTCTTCTTACAAAAAACTTTAATCATATCATAAAAATAAAAGATCTCAAGATAATAATATTCTCCTCCATATTCATATAACTCATAAATCTCAATATCCTTTAAATCTTCCAATCTTTCACCTCATTTCTCCTTGATTAGAAAGTATAATTATGTAAACAAATTAAATACGTTCTCTAGGCATTCGTGTTATATATAAAAGGTAAGCTTTACTTCATCCAGAACATCTGCGACTTCCCCTTCAAAGTCGTAGCCTTCAACGACAGCCTTTAGTTTTAAATAGATGACTTTACGACATACTCCTTCATTTTGAAACACCTCACTGTCTCAGAAACCCCTCTTCGGAGGAGGGCTTAGCAATTCTTTACTTTCATTTGTTGTTTATGCTAAGGAAAAAATTTAAGTGTTTATTTCGTTTTCTGTTTATTGCATAAAACTTAACCTGTTGTTCCACTACCCGCAAAGAAATCCAATACAATTCCTTCGTCCTTATTAAACATCACAAGATCGATCAAATATTCCGTAACATCAATCGGTTTTGTTGTATCAAAAACTTTTCTCCCAAAAATTCGCTTTAATTCTTTCGTTCTGTAGAAGCGGTACTTTTATCCAAAATAAGTGAGCCAACTTCGGTTTCAGTTACATTTCCTTCTGAATATAAACGATATGGTTTAAACCTATCTCATTCTGGCTCAAAAAAAATTCATCTTTTTCCAATGGATTTTTTGCTGATTCCCAACCAACTCGCCATCTTCCAAAACCATCATCCCGAATAGGGAGAATATAGTGTCCTCCTTTTTCTTCATATTTCTTTTGTAGTTATTTACCCAATAACCTCTTTTAATATTGAAAACTCCTTAAGTCAGTATACATAAAATATGAATCGGCTACACTTAACTGGACAAAAAAATTAAGGTCAGGTAGACTAACCATCCAATCTGGGTATACTGCTAATCAAGCATAAGAGATCCCATACCAGCAACTTTACTAGGAGAGGCGGGTATGCTAGCCTGTTTGGCAAGCCAGATGTTTTCATCATCTGGTTTCCTGGCTGGGAAAGCATGCCCGTAGAGGCTCCTTGTCAAGTTGCGGTGTTTACCCTCTAAATCTGGAAGTCTACTTCATCTCATTCAGTTAATGGAGGTACGCCGATATGACGAGAGCTAGAAGAACATTTACTCCCGAATTTAAAGCTCAAATGGTCAAACTATATGAAAGTGGTAAGCCTAGAAAAGACATTATAAGTGAATACAATTTAACGCCTTCGGCATTAGACAAATGGGTGAAACAGAGCCAAACATCTGGTTCATTTAAAGAGAAGGACAACCGAACACCTGAAAAAGAAGAACTGATCAAGCTTCGTAAAGAAAATCAGCGTTTACTGATGGAGAATGATATTTTAAAGCAAGCTGCGCTGATATTAGGACGAAAGTAAATGTGATTAAAAATAATCGTCACAAATACTCGATATCAGCAATGTGCGACGTCCTACAACTCCCAAGAAGTACCTATTATTATGAAGCAAAAGAGCAATCTAAATCAGATGATGAACTTACTGTTACCATAATCGATATTTTTCATAAAAGCCGCCAGAACTATGGCACTCGTAAGATAAAACATGAGTTGAAAAAACTCGGTAAAATTGCATCCAGAAGACGTATTGGCCGAATCATGAAAGAAAATGGGCTAATATCAAAATATACAGTTGCCAGTTTAAGCCACATGTGGATAAATGTAATGAATCTAAAGTTGAAAATGTGTTGAATAGGGAATTTGATCAACAAAAGGAATTAACGGTTGTAGTCAGTGATTTAACATACGTAAGGGTCCAAAAAAATTGGCATTACATATGTCTATTTGTTGATCTTTACAATAGAGAAATTGTTGGACATAGTGCCGGTCCTAATAAAGATGCTGGACTAGTCTACCAAGCCTTATCAACGATTAAAGCTGATTTAAGACAAATTCAACTATTTCACACAGACCGAGGAAACGAGTTTAAAAACAAGACAATCGATGAAGCTTTAGATACATTCGAGATTAAACGGTCGTTAAGCATGAAAGGTTGCCCATATGATAACGCAGTAGCCGAAGCCACATTTAAAATTATCAAGACAGAATTTGTAAAAGGTAAATATTTTGAAAGTTTAGAACAGTTAAAGTTGGAATTAGACGGATTATGTTCATTGGTTTAATCATATAAGAATTCACGGATCACTGGGGTATTTAAGCCCAATTGAATACAAAATAGAACACCTTAAAAAAATTGTCTAGTCTAGTGTTGACATACCAATATAGGAACCTATGGCTGTTTCCTTCTAAAGACAAATATTCTTAAAGATTGTTAAACACTCCTGTCTATTTGGAATCTTACATTTGCCATCAACACAGCTAGCATCTTTAGCACCGTCTGCTGAAAGATCCTAAAAAAATTGGGTTAGAAGATCCCCCTTGCCTTACTTTATTGTTTCAGTTGCCTGAGTACTAGAGATCACAATTTTTGACAAAATACGGTATCTTACGAATACCATATTACTGAGCAATTGCCTAATTAAGGACAAATCCCTCTTAAAGCCTCTACGGTTGGAATATCAGCGGGTGTCCATTCAAGAGTATGTAATTCTTGAATCGGAACCCATCTTAATTGCGCATGCTCTTTCGCTTTCGGCTCACCTTCAATGATTTTTGCTTTGTATGTAAGTAAATTAACAATCACGTTCGGATATTCATGATGTACTTCTTCAATTTTTTCATACACTTCAATCATACACTCTAATTCTTCTTGAATTTCTCTCACTAACGACTCTTCTGGAATTTCACCCTCTTCGATTTTTCCTCCTGGAAATTCCCAAAGATTCGGAAGTGACATTTCCGGAGAGTGCAGCGCACACAAAATTTCATTTTGCTCATTATAAATGACCGCACCAACCACACGTACTGTTTTATTCACAGCAATATGCTCCTTTTTCATTGTCATATTCTCGTTTATTTTAACAAACAATTTTAACAATTCGATTGGTGGGAACGGAATTGTCGGCACATGTATTATAATGAACCCAAATATTTTGTGAACCAACTTGGTCACCACTCATCACTTGCAGGGAAGAATATTCAATTAAACCATTCCTTCTAATTTTCGAATTACTTTGTCAAGTGTACTAATTACATTCCTTTCTCTTTCATCTGTGTTATGTGTATTTATTTTCGACGGAAATAATGATGCAACAATTATTGGCTTTTTTGGCATTGAAACTAAAGCTTTTTGATGTACTTCCAAACTTGTATCTTCTTTGTCTACAATTTTTGTTATCTTTGGATTTTTTGTCTTTAGAAGATATGTTAAGCCTCTATTTCCTAAACATAAAATAACATCGGGGTTTACAATTTCAATTTCACGTTCAAATAATTCTTCCCAATTATTTTCAACTTTTTGGGCATCTGTCACATAACCAAAATCATAATTTAAATTACATTTTTCAAAAAATTCTTTAATCAATTCAAATGAAACAAACGGATCCCAATGTGAATAAGAATTGATAATTCCTCTTAGTTCATTTACTCTCCGCTTATCTTTTAATAAAGGCATATAGAACGTAACACTTCCCCCATTAGGAGTTCTTGAATCTTGACCAACGATCATTATTCTAATTCCTTTATCGTCTGTAAAATAACGGTTACCCCACCAAGGTAAATCTGCCCCATTCCCAGAATGATGTTCAGGTTGATATCTTAGGAATTCTTCAATTTGTTTTGAGTAGACATCTTCAGGATATATTTTTTGAAAAACTCTTAACGGACAATTACTTGATGCAAATCTATTTTTAGAGTAAATTCCGTGTTCAACAAATATATTTGCTAGTTTCGCAATAGTATTATTGTTTCCCATACTCTCTTTCCTCCATATTTATTATAAATGTTTACAATGAAGGCAATCGTCACTGTCTTTCCATCTAGCTCTTAAATTATTTAGACTAGGTGCCCAGTAATAGCTTCCATTTTTTCTATTATTCTCAATAACTTTTGTACGGAAATAATAATAATCAACATTTGAACATTGGACATGATGTATACGACACTTGCTCCCATCTGTAATAGCAATATATCCTATTCCTTCTTTTTGAATACTATGAAAATCTTCTTCTAACAATATTTCTTTTAATGACATTTATATTTAGCCTCCTTCTATTAAAATTTGTGTATATTTTGCAGCATAAGGAAGATTTTTGATCTTACTAGAAGATTTAAAGAGCAGGTTGCTTTTAAGTTGCTTACAGAACAATGTATATAAACGTCTCCATGTATCAATGTCTTTAATAAGCAGTCCCTTCTAATGTGATTCCATATGGTTGTTATTAAGAAAAATCTACTTTTACTATTTTTTGGTTTATTAAATTTTCTTTATCCGACTTGTTTCTTCCTTCTCATTCAGCCGGAGTCACCCCTTTAATCCAAGAAGTTACGGACCGATTGATTGAGAAAGCTTAACTGAGTATCATTAGAGATATCTTTAAATCCATCGAGAGGACTTTTATTGTAAATATTAAGCATACAATTAGAGGCAAGTTTTAACATCTCAATATCATTATTCTCCAAACCTCTTTGAATCAGTTTGTCGAAAGTCTTATAGAGTCGCTCACGCTCTGCAAAACTTTTTTCCATAAAATTTTCGAACTTTTTTCGTTCTGTATGTATCTTGGCGGAAATTGCATTTAAACATGCAACAATTCTTTGTCTCTCTGTTTTTTCAATTTCCTTACTTTTTAAATAATCTGTTGCCGCATCGATTGTATGGGTTATTAATTTTGAAATCTCAATAGTTCCTAATAAGTTTACTGGTGTTCCCATCTTTATACATTCCTTTCATTGATTTTCTCTTCATAATCGACTAATTGACGATAGATTTGGTTGTATTCATTGGTAATCTGCCCATCATTATTAACAAAACGAGTTGTAAGTATTTTTTCAAAAAGTTTAAAGATCTCAACAACATTTTCTGCTTCCTTAATTTCTTTTTGATCAAAAACATTCCGACCTTCTAAGTTTTTAATCCTAATGATTACTATTTCTATTGGATTTGTAAGACGTTCTATTAGAGTCCTTTCTTCTTTTATGTGTTTTTCTATTAATGTTAAATTGGCTTTTATGTATCGAAGCTTTTCCATTTCCAAATGCAATTCAGCTCTATACTTTTTTGCTTCCTCCAACATCTCATCAGCTTCAGCAACACGTTTTCTTTGCCTTAAAAAGTCACCTAAGAATTCAAATCCTAATGCACTAGTAAAATTATTCATTAATTTAAGATCTAAGCTATTTGAAAATCCTGAAGAAAAAACGTAGTTTTGCAAATCAAGTTTCTTTTGTTCCATAAATGCGGTGAATCGAGCTACTGATGGAACATACTCCTTTAAAATTCTCTCAAGAACTGAGCTTTTATACCTATAATGATCTTCGACTAATGACATTACCCTATAATAAACGGACATAACATCATTAACTACATTTCTATAGCTTGATTCCGCACATGTTACAATTTGGTTTACCTCATCTCTTTTTTCATAGGATGTTTTATAATTACTATTGCCCTTTATAACTATCTCTTTGAATCCATCTGTCGCTATTTCTTTAATTTCGTCTGCGGTTTGCTTTGTAATATAAGCAATTTCTTTAGCAGTTTGCCACAAGTCACGTAGGAATCCCATATTTACCACCCAACCTTGTCCCCAAAAACTATTAGGATAAATGCACTATAACCTTATTATACCAAGTAATCTAATATTTTTTAAACATGTTATTTTATTACATCTCTGGTCTACACATTTGAGGTATTAAAAGCGTCTCAACCGATTAATATTGAGAACGTTTTAATCGTGCCGCTAAGATGCTTCATGATGAGCAATGTCAACTTAATTTTATAAATACACCAAGAGCCAAAGCCTTGTGCGGAAAGGGGATATGGGCATCAGGAAATCCGAGCAGAAAGCAGGAGGAACCCCTGGGTTCTGCAAAGGTTTTTGGCATATTAAGAATATAATGGGCAAATAAATTATCGCTAAATTTAAAGTCCAGTCAAAAAAATTTACATAGATTTTGCAACCAATATTACACCCTTAAAATATCTACAATCCTTAATCGCAAATATCAACAACATAAAAGCACACCACTTTAGTTATTGATACAACTAAAAGATAGTGTGCCTTCTTGAAGAAAACGTGTTTGTAGTCAACAACAATCTTTTCCCTAACCCTTATAGTCCTACAAACCCTGATATTTGAACGTATGGTGATCCGGACTTGGTTCGAACTGACTGAATTTGTTTCAAGTTTCATCAGTAATTCTAGCTGTTCATGATTAACCGTTTAAAAACTCATTGAATTTCCATCCTAAAATTAAAATAGCCTCAACTCCTTAAAAGGAATTGAGGCTTTATATTACTAAGGATGTACATTCTATAATACATGATTCTGGGGTTGTTTAATACAGGTTATAGCAAACTGTAAACTTATTGTACTTAACTATGCAACCCCCCCCTCAACCAAGGGCGAGGTCGAAAGTGACCGATCGGAATTTTGATTAGGCTCGTTTTTCCTTGTGGATCCATCTTGTAAATTTCATCACACAAGTTCGCATCAAATCCTAGGAGTGGGTGCCCACCCATATCGATGGCTGACGCCGCTAACAGTAATCGTTGCACAAGCATACCCGCTTCCATTTGCTGGATCCGGTATCCTCTGTATCCAAGTTCCGTTTTGAAGTAATCCTTGTCTCCTGCCACATGCAGGCAGAGCGGTACTTGAATCAAATTTACATTATCCATTGACATTCCGTATTGCAGCCGGAGTCGATGATCTCCGGGATGTACGTGCCGCAGCGCATGAGCAGTGCTATCATAATGATAAGCACCATCCGGAATGCCTTCAACATTATACAAACAGCCATATATTGAAACACGGGGCTCGTTTTTATGTGCTCCATCCAAGTCATTTCGATACGAGAAAGAAGCCGTCGCCTCCTGCAGCAGAGTGGCCAGTTGTCGTTGACTTACCTTTCCCAAAACAAAATCCATGTCCGGTGAATATCGCTTACGGCAGACCGACGCCAGATCATATGACAACCGCTCCACGTGAGGAAGAGCTACCGCTTCACCCTCACTATCCATACTCTCCTTTGCCTTTATCTGCGGAAACGATCGCGTTGAT
Organism: Bacillus methanolicus; assembly: GCF_028888695.1. Taxonomy (NCBI): domain Bacteria; kingdom Bacillati; phylum Bacillota; class Bacilli; order Caryophanales; family Bacillaceae; genus Bacillus; species Bacillus methanolicus. The sequence goes on from NZ_PNFF01000001.1 coordinate 1,379,336, forward strand.
TCCAGCATAGACGCTTCATTCATCTTGGTTAACGACGGATACTCTTTGACCCTCTTTGACCGGACGTAGTGATTAGGCTGAACCGCTGGCAACTCTCGGCACAATTCGGCGGCAGTGGCAATCTCGTCTCTGTCACTCCCGTTAGAAAACCAGCTTGTAGGTTCCACCGATAGAGGGATTACCGAATATACGCTCTCCTCCTGTTCGGGTAGCCCAAGCAGATGGTTGATGGCCCGATCAAGAAATTGGAAGTACACCCCTGACGCGAATCCAAACCGTTTCGCCACTTCAAGCAACTGTCCAATCAATACACCGGCATCCAATCCTTGCAGACGATAGGCAAAGTTATTGTATTTAAAGAAATTTTTCCAAAACATTGTCGATACAAAAACAGTGCCAAAACAAGCGGACATGTCACAACGGTTGCCAAGAGCCCGGGCTATAAATGAATCAAAATTGCCTTCTCGCAACAATACCAAACGGTGGTGTGCCACATCATAATGGTACACACCAGAAGGCAAATCATCGATCTTCAGATACACGTACAATTCGTTTGGATACAGCGCTCCACCGGAAGGAGCAAACCGCCGATACGACTGCATTAGGTTTGCCGCTTGTTCGGTGGAATCCAAGGAAAAGACGGACTGGCAAAATTGAGTAAGGCCGAATACATACCAGAGAAAATGACCGATTCTGCGAAGGTCAGGCTTTGCGGGCGGATCCTGTCCTTCAAGTGTCAGCGGTACTTCCGGAGTCAATGGAACCACAGGCAAATCTCGGTAAAGCTTATACGCAAGCGGTGCATCTTCCCAATCCACTTCCCAGTCCGGCGGGCTTGCCTTTTCAATGTCAAAATGCAGATTGTGCAGAAATTCCTCTAGATTCATCCTCCTGCCTCCTAGTCGCCGCTTATGGAAACGGATGCGGATGTGGATTGAGTTGTTCCAGTGTCAGCGGTTGTTTTGCATACCCGAGTTCCATTGGTACCCGGAGCACCCTCTCGAGCCCTGTTATGCGGGTAAGGTGATGTCCGAATGTCATCGGCAGCATCCCCGGAATCAGCACTTTCACGCAATACAGTCCGTTCCGTCTGAGTTCTGGTGTCGTCTGGTCCACCACAATCACATCGAGGTTCAATCGACGAAACACCTGAAGAATGTCCTGCAGATCATCGGTCAAGTCTGCATGATTTGACTTCCACTTGAATTCCTCGTCAAACGTTCGCAGCGGACGATGATCATCCAACAAAAACTGCAGGCGCTCTTCGGCTTCCGGCAAACCGTACAGCATGCCATGGTCATCCATCGTCTGTACCAGGGAAGAATCTTGCAGCATTCGCACATACTCCTCCCGGTTCGACTCAAATTTCTCATCAAGCGTCTGCATCATGGCAGCCAACTCGTGAACCGCACTTTTCACCGCCCGTACCGGCTCCAAATGAGCTCCGGCCGCACAAATAATATTCAATCCTTTTTGCTTCCTGTTTTTCGCCAACGCCCAAATGCTTGGAATTCCGTGCTCCATCGTTGAGTTAAAGAAATACAAATCATATCCCGCCACCGCCCGCACACGGTCGATCATCAGCTGAAGCTCTTGGTCGTTGGCCGAATAAGGGTCAAGACGCGGAAGGGTCAGCTGCGCGTACCAAGTCATCAGGAACGAATCACGCTCCGCCACTTCCAAAATACCGTAGAAAATGGCCTCCTCCAAACTTCCGCCTAACGCGCATCCGTTGGAAGTTTCATAGACAAACCCCTGCTGTCCACAGCCCAAACTGTAATAGGCAAGCAACTCCGGAACCAAAATCGGACGCTTTTGCAAAAACGAATAGCCCCATACCCAATTGATTGGGCGATCAGGATCAAACGGTTTAAATGGAAAACCAGGCCTCGCATACTGTTCCTTTGCGTGCACGCCTACCTTGACAGGATTGAGCGCTTGATCTTCCAGATTGCGGTAACTATCATGCACCACTGTCCGTTTGCCACGGGGCTCCAGACCGCAGTACCGCTCCAACCCCTCTAAAATAGCAGTCAACTCACTAACCGCGTATGAATGAGTCCGGCCTGCTGCTCCCTCGTCTCCCGTGAACAAAGGCAGATTGACACTTACATCGGCAAATGGCGGCACGAGGTCATACATTTTTCCATTCAAAAAGCCAGTCCGTTGGTCCAGATAGTCTTTGACTAGAACTTTACTTAAGTCATCCATCGAACGGCAGCGGTAACTGTCGGTGCTGATCTTTGGACTTGGTTTCAGCGAAATTCGGGCCGCAGCCGGTGAATCGTCGGGTAATCCACTACAGACCGAACACAACGGGTCGGGAAGAAAGGAATGCCATGAACTCTTCATTGTTTTCATGTTGATTAAACATACCCGTCCTTCCGAATGAACCTGATCCCCTTGCAATACCCTCTGTACCTCTGCCCCGAGCAAGTGAGCCATCTGCAAAAGTCCCGTGCGCGATGCCCACGCGTCACTCGGCATTCCTCCGTGCGCTTCCAGTCTCTGTTGTATCTCCCACGACTCTTTACGATCGCGTCCTGCCATGAGATGTCGCAGGTCCGCACACTGGGAGCACCCCGGTGTACCCGGACGAACGAGCGGTCCGACTACGCCCTCGCCAAATGAAACGAAGCCTCGCAGCCAAGGAATGCCGGTTGGTCGCAACACCTCTTCCGCTTTTTTATGAACAGAGGGATTCCAGGCATCGTGCAATACCAGTGCCAAATCAGTCGTTTCCTGTATTCCTGCCTCGAAATCGATCTCACGAACTACCTGGTATTGGCTTGACAGTTCTCCGCACACGCGGTCCGCCAACAGCCCTTCACCTACAACCGCCACGACAGCACTCACCGGGATTCCTCCTCTCGCAACAACACTCCAAATACCCCTGCCAGTTTCTCTTTCAAAAATGGTTCCAGCGCTAGTTCGAAAACCAAGAGCCGCTTGCCGTTCCTTTCCAAGACCTGCATAGCGGACTGCAAAACCTCGGATTGGGTCGTCTCTTCACACGTAGGGATTACAAGGTTTTGCGGCACCTTTTCTTCCAGAAGCACGGACGAAACTTCCAACGCTTGCGCCGTGAAGTTAGCAGCTTGGTTTTGTGCCTTCATAAGCGCCTGTTGCAACGCTTTCCGCAGCGCCATTGTTATATTCAAACCTGCACTGCCATACCAGCCGTCACTCGTACCGACCCATACCACAGGGAAACCGGACACTTCCTCTCCTAAGCCGATCATCGGTGCTCCCTGCATCGTGGTCAGTGCCTGCAAATAAAACCGGCAACGTTCATCTTTTACCGCACCCAACTGCACCCGAACAACAACATTCTTCTGATTGATCTGTTGCTTTCTCAGCTCCTCTTCCAAACACCTTTGCAACCCGCGGCAAACACTTTCTGCAAACGTTTCCCCAGATCCAACCCCAACAAATTCCTGCGGTTCTACCATGCTACTCTCTACTTCCTGATGTGGAGGCAGAGTCTTAACGAGCAAACCGGCCATTCGTGACACATACGCTTCAATCCCGGCCAGACCCGCTTCCCTTCGTGCCTCCTCATGCGTCAGACCTGTACAGACAATGTCCGGCAACAGCTCAGCCGGTCCCTCCGACAACGGGTCGACTGCTTGAACGCGGCACTGAGCTAACGGCAGCTGCCTTAAATCTCCCTCCTCCCAAATATGGAAAATCCCTGATTCCTCTGATGTCAACTGGTTGAAGTAAAGGAGCAATTCACCCGGCTCACCTCTGCTAAAACCCTGTTCGAGCCGCATTTCGAAATCTTCAACCCATTTAGCTGATGTACGTCCGGTCACCAGTGGATGTGGCATGAACGAATGCCAGTTTCCTTCCAATGTATCAAGATCAAGCAGAAAGAATTGATTCTTCGGTTCCAGTTCGGTCACTCCTGAAACCTCTTTAAACAATTCAAACACAATCACATTGGCCAACATTGCTCCTGCAGTGGAAGAGAAGGCGGGTAATTGCTCGTCTTTGCATAGCACAGATTGATGCATGCGGCGCCACGCAGACTCCCAGCACCCATCAAAGTCCGGATGCACTAATGGACCCGCTAAACCCACTTGCTGCAGGAATATAGCGGGGAGAAACACCTTCTTCTCTTCCCTGCAAACCTTATGAAGAAGCCGCAGTTCCTCTACTGCGCCCTCCTGCGACACAAATAAAATCGAATCAAACGGTTCCACAATCTCCCGCCAAGAATTTACCCCCTCCTTTTTCAGTGTGACTTCCTCTACCGCCACCTCAGGGTCTGTTTTACGGGCATGTGCCACAAGTTCCATCAACCGCCGTCTATTGGTCTTTACCGTGTCCGTGATTAGCACTTGAAACTTGGGCAATCCGGATTCAAGCAACGAAGAAACCAACGAAACAAAAAAAGGACCGGAGCCGACTGCCAACACTTTGGACTGGCGATAGGCTTGAAAACGGTACGCCCCTGAATCAACAAAACTGTCCACAAATTCAATTTGAGTAGCATACTTTTTAAGAATCTGATTTGCCAATTGATGCGGACGGTCTTGGCTCACATCTCGAACAAACCCATTTCGATACAGTACTTCTGCAATTTCATACACCCTATCCCGGTATGGGCCAGGCAATCCGTCTGTCAAATTCCCCAACGTGTACTCCCCATTGAACATCGGTATCAGCTTTTCTATCCACTTATCGATCGTACTGCCTTCCATACGGAACGAACTTAAGTTGTTCCGAAAATACACACCGCTGTTTGGATCAGGGAGAAAAAACGTATCCCTTTTCACTTTCAGACGCATAGAAGGGTTCAAATTTGTCATTTCGCTCCTCCTTAGCCGTAGCTGTTCTTAAATCAGCATCATCACCACTTTAATCCTATGTACTGCTATTTGTCCCTTATGACTAATCTTATAGAGAAGAGCCCCTGCAACAACTCATGCAGAGGCAGTCTCTTCCCTTAGACAATCACGGTTTCGTTAGAAAACTAGAACTATTAACCGCCGCAACGTCCGCCGCCACAACGTCCGCCGCAATTAGAACAACGAGAGCAATTAAAGCAATTCGAGCAACGGAAACAATTAGAGCAACGGAAGCAGTTAAAGCAGCTAATAAAGCAACTAAAGCAACTAAAACAACGACCAAAACCACCAAATCCACCAAATCCACCGAATTGTCTATCCTGATCTACATAGTACAGGTTTTGGTCAAAGGGAACTGCCTCGTTCGCATAAAAATCACCAACATTTAACATTTGTAGTTCGTTTTGGAAACTATTCATTTTCATTACCTCCTAAAATAAGTTAACAAGGGCCGCCAGCAACATCAAAAGGGGAACAGAACGAGCATCATCACAAAAACAACTGTGTAATAGGTGGATCCATTACTATTTCAAATACTCTCCCCAACAAAATATGAACGAACATTGGGTATTGTTACTGTTTCAATTGCCCATATTATTGGGTCTTCGCAAAACCATTCAAAACGAAACAAGCTGTCCTTTTCCATAAAAAAAACCTACCGATGATTCGATAGGATCTGAACTCATTTATTTATCTTTCCTAACAAGCAGTGAACAGCACTCCACATGATCCGAATGAGGAAACTCTCTTCTCTGTGTTACTCTTTTAACATATCAACAACTGTTTGGATAGGTAAAAGAGCTTTTTAACATTCCTTATTTCAATTTTTTGATTGCCTTATAAATCATCTCAACCAGTCTTTCTCTGTCCACTTCAAACGCGACATTCGCATTTTTTTGCTTACCTGTTATGTTTTGTTTGTCTACGACGGTTTGCCCCCTCGTAAACTCACCTTTTGTTTCAATTTCAACGTTGCAAGGTACTAACGTAAATAACGTCGGATCGATAAGGTAGGCAACAGCACAAGGGTCATGAATGGCGTCAACGCGATCGTCTCTAAAATAGAAATCCAACATGCCCGCAACGATTTCACCTGTTTGATTGCCGATATGGCGAATTCGTTCAATTTCCTCTTTAAACATCGGAACTTGATGTGTGACGTCCAGCCCAAACATTGTAATCGGAATTCCCGATTTGAAAACAATCTGAGCGGCTTCCGGGTCTACATAAATATTGAATTCTGCTACAGGCGTACGATTTCCGCCAAAACAAGCCCCTCCCATGATCGACAGTTGTTCGATTTTGTTAATGACCTCTGGATAAGACTTTACTAAAAGAGCAACATTGGTGAGCGGTCCAATTGCGACAATGGTCACTTTTTGATCGGAAGTTAAAATCACATCCTTCATCGCTTCCAGTGCCGAACGATTGCTTACTGAACAGGAAGGTTGTCCCAACTCTATTTCCCCTAATCCTGAGTCGCCATGGGCTTCAGGAGCAACGACCAAATCTCTAAGTAAAGGCTTGTCCGCCCCTTTTGCGACTTCAATTTGTTCCTCGCCGATAAAACTCACTAACTTTAAAGCGTTACTTGTAATCTTCTCTATCGTTTGATTCCCTGCACAAGTTGTAATGAGTTTAACGTCCAGCTCCTCAGAAGCGACTGCAAGAAGAATTGCCAAAGCATCATCTATCCCTGGATCACAATCAATAATAATTGGTTTCGACATTCAAATTCCCCTTTACTTCTAGTTTTCTGGTACTCTCCCGAACAAGTAAAGCTTGTTCAAAATGTTCAATCCTCGTTTCAAGGTTAACGTAAAACTTTTTTAGAAAACGTTATTCTTAAATTATAAAATAATTTGATCTTTTATAAATATTTTATTTCATTCATTTTTCCTATAAATTCTGACTTCCTTTCGCATAAAGATTTAGAAGCGGACTGCTATAACATTCTATATACAAATAAAACAAAAAAGTGCCCCAAAAGTTATTCTTTCAGGACACTCTTCATCAAATGATTTAATCACGTTTTCCTTTGCCACGCTTGTCACTTTACACCCTAACTATACGCAGTTTCTACTCCTGTCTATTCGGAATCGCACAGTTGCCATCAACGCAGCTGGCATCTTCCGCTCCTTCTGCAGAAAGATCCTGGAATTTTGGGGCAGAGGATTCCTCTTGCCATACTTTATTAAGTGCATTCACAAACGTTTCTGCTGGCTGGGCACCTGAGATCGCATATTTTTGATTGATGACAAAATACGGTACCCCACGAATGCCATATTGCTGTGCGATTGCTTCGTCAATTCGTACGTCATTTGCATAAGCGGTCTTATCTTGAAGGACATTTAATGCCTCTTTTCGGTTTATTCCGGCTGATTCTGCGATATCAGCCAGTATTTCATGATCCCCTATATGCTTTGATTCTGTGAAGTACGCATAAAGCAGTTTTTCTGTGATTTCGACTTCTTTTCCATGGGTTTTCGCAAATTTGGCCAAGCGGTGGGCATCAAATGTATTTGTCGGCTTCATTGTATCGAAGTGGTAAGTCAATCCGACACTGGCTGCATGCTGTTTGATACCTTCATTCGATTGTTTTGCTTGTTCGACACTCATTCCATATTTCGATGCAAGTAATTCGTGAATATTTTTATCACTATCCTTTGGTGCATTCGGATCAAGCTCAAAGCTTTTATATTCAATCTCTACTTGATCTTTATATGGAAATTGAGCCAGCGCCTGTTCTAATCTGCGCTTCCCTATATAACAAAACGGACATACAAAATCAGACCAAACATCAATTTTCATTACAACACCTCATTTATTCGTCATTACCTACTATAGTAACACACCCGATGATGAAACCCATCGAAGAATGCTCAGTCGTTTCATTTGCAAAGTTAGGAAGATTTTCCACATTCGCCTTGTGTAATCAACTATTCATACATCAACGATTGGACATAACCTATTAATGTTAGGAAATTCACTTGTATATTGGAGGTGTATGTATAAATGTCTATTTCACGTTATTACCATATGTGTAATCGCGGCATTGGAAGAGCTGTACAAATTAGAACGCGTGACGGCCGTATTCATCGGGGAATTATTGAGCGTGTTTCTCCAAACAGAGTGTTTCTTCGTCCGTTTGGCAGACCACGGAACTACGGGGGCTATGGAATGCCTTGGGGCTGGGGCGTTGGCGCCGGGTTTGCTTTTGGAGTAGCCTTAGGTGCGATCGTCTCATTGGCTTTCATTCCATTTTTCTTTTAGAAAAATTTTTGAAAACCTAATAGAATTTAATGATAACCGGATTTTGTTCTTTAAAAAAACAGAGAAGCTGGCTCATAAGCAAAGGGTCAGACTTTTATGAGTCAGCCTCTAAAGCGTATTAGGCTGCTTTACTATTTTCACTTACTTTCGGTGTGTTTTTCATGATTAATGGATATAGCAGCAAACCAAAAATAAACAAACCAATCCCTAATAAAAAGGTTTTCATGTCACCGGTTCCTGTTTTAATAACCCATAAAGAATAAAGCAAAGCCAGAATCGTAATCACACCATCCAACTTTCTTGAACCCTTTATTTTGTCGTATGTTTCTCCTGTCATAACGATCTTTAATTGATAGATGGCAGATACAAGATATGGGATTAAATAGGCTAGTGTTGCAACGACGATCGCAAAATTATAGGCTTCTGCAATTGTTTTTGATACCGTTGAAAAAAGGAAAAGCTGAGTCATTATGTTTGTTAGTGTCAGGGAATTGACAGGGCTTCCTTTTTTGTTCGTCTTTCCAAAAAATGCCGGAAATAATTGCACCTTTGCTGCTTGGTATGGAACCTCTGAACTCACAACGATCCAACCAACTGTTGATCCGAAAAGTGAAATAAGAGCAATCAATGCCATAATCGCTGCACCGTTGCTTCCAATGACAGCCTCTAAGGCATCCACTAATGGTTTTTGTGATTCTCTAAGCTGATCTTGCGTTAATGCTCCCATCGTTAATAAAGTGATTCCAATATAAATAATTATGGAAATCATTAACCCGATGATGGTTGCTTTCCTGACATCGCTTTGAGATTTTGCACGGTTTGACAGCATGACAGCCGATTCGATGCCAATAAATGCCCAAAGGGTGGCAATCGCGGCTGCATTGATTTGATCGCCTAATAAAACTTGATTTCCTGCTGAATCGACAAATTCTTTTCCATTTCCGAGATTCGCTGCATCAAATATAAAAATTGTCAAAACAATAAATAAAGCAAATCCAAGTACTTTTGTGAACGTCGCAAGAAGATTCATTTTTCCTGCATGATGAAAGTTTTGCGTGAGAATCCATTGAATTCCCCATAGCATGATCGTGCAAACAAGGAACGTGATCGTTTTCCCTAACTCTAATTGAAATGAACCGATCGAAAACAATGTCTTCCCGCTCTGCATAATTGGAAAAAAGGTTGATAAATATCCGGCAAATGTGATAATCACTGAAGCAGTTGCTGCCCAATTGGCAGCCCAGTATCCCCAAGCCATACTATATCCGGCGATTTTTCCTGCTTTTGGAGAAGAAAACATTGCTTGAGCATAACTCTGAGGTCCTGCCTTTAAATCTTTTCTTCTTATGGCTAAATTCCCGAATACAAGAGCGATCATAAACACACCTAACCCGGTAACTCCCCATGCAAGTGTGGAACCAAGCGGGCTTGAGACTTGTGCTAAATTAGCCGGAAGCATAAATATTCCGCCGCCTACCATATTTCCTATGACAAATGTTGTCAGAATCAATAATCCCCACTTTTTGCTACTCATTTCAAGTTTCACCTTTCTTTAGTCGTTCATAATAATTTGTTTCAAAAAAATACATACATGGTTTAACAGAAATTCAAATGCTCCTGCCGGAAATTTTAAGGTTAAACAAAGGATTAATTATTATGACAATAATGATTAAAGGATAACAAACTCTCCTTCTTTCTTTTTCTAAATAATATTCTACAATAATACTTTAGTTTAGTAAATTGGTAAATTACTAAAGATTTATTTAAAATATTTCGATAAAAAATAGTTAAGAAAATTCAAACCTTCCTCAAAAATAGATTTGACAAACGCGAAAAAAATACTAGAATAAGTATTGTCACTTATTTGATATAAAGCTTTAAAGGGGTAAAGCAAAGCTTGTTTTCAAGAGATGATTATTTTTGTCAACGGGCAGATAAGTACAATAACACTTTGGCAGTGAATAGTTTTTTGTAGGAAAATGGAAAAATACTGACATAACATTGAATCGATAATCATCTTAGTAACAGTCTGGCGGTACCCGCGAATGTTATTCGTCCCTGCTGGATTCTCAGCAGGGATTTTTAAGTGCATTTTTCATAATTTTTTGTACAAAAGCTTTAATATTGTGAGAGAAAGGCAGGAGCATCATGGAAAAAAGTCATCAAGATTTAAAAAGAGGTTTATTGCCAAGGCACGTCCAGTTAATTGCTTTAGGAGGCATGATTGGAACGGGTATTTTTAAAGGAAGTTCAGATACGTTAAATATAGCGGGTCCGAGTGTCATTTTTGCCTATCTTTTAGGGGGGCTGCTATTATTTATCGTCATGGCCGCGTTGGCCGAGATGGCAATTGTTTATCCAAATATGAACGTTCAGCATCTGATCTATAAAGCTTTCGGGTTTCGCGTTTCCTTTATCGTCGGATGGCTTTATTGGATCAACTGGATTATTGTGACCATTGTCGAAATACTAGCGGCTGGAAGTTTCTTAAAATTTTGGTTTCCTTCCGCCCCGTTATGGCTTTTAAGTTTCCTATGCGCAGTTGTGATCGTGGGGATTAATTTGTTTCAAGTGAAATATTATGGTGAGCTTGAGTTTTGGTTTGCGGGAATTAAAATCATGGCATTAATCGCCTTTATTTTATTAGGATTTTTTATTTTATCAGGAATGATCCCGAGTTCCGTTCAGGATCCTTTGGCTAATTACACTGCAAACGGAGGATTTTTTCCTCATGGAATTGGAGGAATTTTGAGTGCTTTATTGGTCGTCATGTTTTCATATGGCGGAGCAGAATTGATTGGTGTAGCCGTTACCGAAACAAAAGATGCCAAACGTGTATTACCGAAAGTGATAAAAGGGGTCGTATGGAGAGTCATCCTTTTTTATATCCTTCCTATTCTTATTATTTGCGGCTTAATGCCTTGGAATAAAGTTTCAGGCGAAGATAGTCCATTCGTTCAAGTGCTCAGCATAACAGGACTTCCCGGAGCTGCTCACATTATGAACTTTGTCCTTTTAACAGCTGTATTATCAGCCGCAAACTCTGGTATGTATGCTACATCAAGAACATTATACGCCATGGCTCAAAGCGGTGATGCTCCGAAAAATTTATTAAAAGTTTCGAAGCAAGGAGTACCGATCAACGGCATTATGATTACCGGTATCTGCCTTATGGTTGGTGTCTATTTGGCCTATATGACTCCTGATCAAGTCATCAGTTATCTTATGTCAATACCGGGTTTTACAGTGATGTTAATATGGATGGGTATTTGTTTCGCTCAACTAAAGCTCCGTTCCCGTTATGAAGAGAAGCCATTTTTCCAGGTAAAATGGTTCCCATTCACAACGACATTTGCAATCGTTTCTTTATTGCTTATCTTCATCTCTTTTCTTTTCAATAAAGAAAATATTATCGGCACTACCGTTTGCCTTTCAATATTATTGATCCTGACAACACTCTCTTTCATTACTAGAAACCGAAAAGAAAAAACGATGATATAAATGATATATGAGGTTGGCGATTTATTCGGCAACCACTTTTTTTATTGGTAGGAAAGTATAAAATTTTGATATATGAGTCTTTATTTCGATTTATGGGCCTTCGTTTTGGAATATGAGCCTACATTTCGATTTATGAGCCGTCATTTTGATATATTAGCCTTTATTTCAATTTATGATCCGTCGATCACATTTATAATCTTCCGTTCTATTACATTAAAAAAGACCGGGTTTTCGGATACCCGGTTTTTCTTATAAGATCAAAATATACAACTACATGCCTCTAGATGCTGTTTGCATTTTCCGGTTAAAAATCCACTTCATCATCGGCGGAGTGACAATGGTTGTAACGAGGATCACGACAACAATTGCTGCAAACATATCTTGACTTAAAAGTTTAGTTTCTAGTCCGATTGAAGCAATAATTAATGCTACTTCACCACGAGAAACCATCGCTGCCCCTATCCCGAACGAGCTATTCCAAGAAAATCCAGCTATTTTTGCACCGATTGATGCACCGATTAACTTTGTTAGAACAGCTAATATACTTAGTAGAAAAATAAGCCCTAAATTTTCAGCAATACCGGCAAACTGAGCAGAAATCCCAATGGATGTGAAGAATACAGGAACAAAAATGGAATAACTAACGATTTGAATTTTTTCGAACACTTCATGTTTGTAATCTGTTAAACTAATCGCAACTCCTGCTATATAAGCTCCGATAATCGCGGCAACCCCTGTATATTCTGCCAAGTACGCATAAGCAAAACAGATAATTAAAGCTGACGAAATAACAGTTTCCGAAACTTTTATTGATGCAAACTTTTTCAAAAACCAAGGAACGACTTTCCATCCAATAAGGATGGCTCCCGCGAAAAATAACACCTTCTTTAATACAACCGTGCCTAAGTTAACGTCTTCGCCGGCAAAACTCATTAAAAACGCCAATGCAACAATAACGACTACATCATCAATAACGGCTGCCCCTAAAATGGCTGCCCCTTCACGAGACTTTAATAAATTCATCTCTTTAAGAGTTTGAACAGAGATACTTACACTGGTAGCTGAAAGCAATAACCCCAAAAACCAAGATTGTGTAGGTGTAAGATTCAGCATCATTCCTGAGAAAAATCCTAAAACAAGAGGAACAATAATCCCGGCAACACCAACAAAGGCGGAAGCTTTTCCGGTTCGTTTAAACTCATTAATATCTGTTTCTAATCCGGCTATAAACATAAGCAAGATGACGCCAATTTGACTAAACTGTACCAGAGTATCTGTATTCGTTACTAATCCTAATACAGATGGTCCCAGAATAATTCCAATCAGGAGTTTGCCAAGAACAGAAGGCTGCCCTAATCTTGCACTTACTCCCCCAGCAATTTTGGAAGCAATTAAAATAATTGCTAATTGTAGTATGAACATTTAAATACCACCTTTCCTAAAAAATACAAAAGAGCCTGTCATCAAGGACATAGCTATCCCTTGATGACAGGCTCCACCAATAAATCTCAGTATTTTGTTAGTTGATATATTATCATTTTTTGACATTTAAGACAACAGGTTTTATTTTTAAGCTTATATTTTGGTGCTATTTTGTTGCTATATTTCCTCATGTCGAGAAGTATCTGATTGTTAATTATACTGTTGTTAGCCGATATGATTTATCTCTTCTACAGGTGGTCCGGCAAATGCGTCAATTTGCATAATAATCACCAACGACAACGATAAGCTAGATAATAGCTGATAAAGCCATAGTACTCTTCTATAATTTTACCCTTTGAAGTCGGAGTGCGTTTAACACAACGGACACGGAGCTGAATGCCATTGCAGCGCCTGCGAGCCATGGGGCCAGAAAACCGATTGCGGCAACCGGAATTCCAAGAGTATTATATGCAAACGCCCAGAAAAGGTTTTGCTTAATATTCCGAATTGTTATCTTGCTCATAAAAATGGCATCGGCAATGCTGTTTAGGTCCCCTCGGATCAGCGTAATGTCGGCAGCTTCCATGGCAACATCCGTTCCTGTACCGATGGCCATCCCTATGTCAGCAATCGCGAGTGCAGGTGCGTCGTTGATACCGTCCCCTACCATCGCTACTTTTTTGCCCTGTTGCTGCAGCTTCTTCACCTCTTCTGCTTTTCCATCCGGCAGTACTTCTGCAATTACATGTTCAATCCCTGCCTGTTTCGCAATAGCCCGGGCAGTCTGCTCGTTATCGCCTGTAATCATAATGATTTCAAGCCCCATCTCTTTCAAACGCTGAACAGCTTCCGCAGAAGTTTCTTTTATTGTGTCTGCTACCGCAACAATTCCGGCAAATGACCCATTAATTGCTGCAAGCATGGCTGTTTTGCCCTGTTTTTCAAGACTGTCCATTTGATCCAGCACATGTTCTATATTTACATTGTATTGATTCATCAAACGTCTTGTACCGATTATGACTTCTTTCCCATCAACCATTGCTTTAATGCCGTGGCCGGGAATCGCCTCAAAGTCTTCGGCATCCTCGAGAGCGATCTTCCTTTCTTTAATCCCATCTATGACTGCTTGGGCAAGCGAATGTTCAGACTGCTTTTCGGCAGAACCGACTAACGTTAAAAATTCCGCTTCGTCCATTTCTGTTATTACATCCGTCAAAACAGGGGCACCGTTTGTGATCGTACCCGTTTTATCTAACACTACGGTATCAATCCTGTGCGTCATTTCGAGGTGTTCTCCGCCTTTAAAAAGAATTCCATATTCAGCAGCCCGGCCTGAGCCCGCCATAATGGACGTCGGAGTTGCCAATCCAAGTGCACAAGGGCAAGCGATGACAAGAACGGCAATTAATTTTTCTAATGCTTCGGGAAAATCTCCGGGTGCTACCCATAAATACCAGACAAAAAACGTAAGAACCGAAATTCCAACAACAATCGGTACAAAAATTCCGGAAATCGAGTCGGCCAAACGCTGAATCGGTGCCTTTGAGCCCTGAGCTTCTTCCACTACTTTAATAATTTGAGCAAGAGCCGTGTCCTTACCGACTTTTGTTGCTTTTATTTTAATAAAACCATTTTTATTGATTGTGGCACCGATTACCGTATCACCGATTGTTTTATCAACCGGTACGCTTTCCCCCGTGATCATCGATTCGTCAAGAGCGGTGCGGCCCTCCAAAATTTTACCGTCAACCGGAACTTTCTCACCCGGCTTTACTAATAAGATATCACCGGTAACGACTTCTTCGAGCGGAATTTCTTTTTCTACACCGTCGCGCAATACTGTTGCCGTTTTGGCCTGCAACCCCATTAGTTTCTTGATTGCTTCGGAAGACCGGCCTTTCGCCTTTGCTTCGAACAATTTCCCGAGAATGATTAATGTAATCAAAATCGCACTTGTTTCAAAATACAGATCTACAGAATGAGTCTTGTTCTCTATCGATTCAATTGCCAAATACACACTGTAGAAATAAGCAGCTGACGTACCGAGTGCGACCAGTACATCCATATTTGCACTTTTGTTTCGAAGAGCTTTAAATGCACCAACATAAAACTGTTTTCCGATAAAAAACTGTACTGGTGTGGCTAAAGCCATTTGCACCCACGGATTCATAAAGGCTTCCGGAACGTAAAGAAAAGATGTGAAGCTAAAATGGCCAACCATGGCCCAAAGAAGCGGGAGCGATAATATCAATGAAAATATGAATTTTCCTTGCTGAGTTTTAATTTCTTTCAAACGATGATCGACTGCTTCTTTGTCGTTATCTTCACTTTTTACACTAGCGCCATAGCCAAGTTTTTCAACCCTTTGAATCATGTCTTTAGGTGAAACAATGGATGGATTATATTCGACCGCTGCTTTTTCCAGGGCAAGGTTAACGGTGGCATTAATAACCCCCTCCATCTTATTAAGCCCTTTTTCAATCCTTGCGGCACAAGCAGCACATGTCATCCCGGTCAAGATCAACTCAGTTTTATTCGTTACAACATCATAGCCAAGATCTCTTACTTTTTTCTGAATATCCGCCGGCCCCGTCACGGTAGGGTTATACTTTACGGTGGCTTTTTCGAGTGCCAGATTTACGTTCGCATCCTGAACGCCTTTCATTTTTTTTAAACCTTTTTCAATCCGGGTGGCGCAGGCTGCACAAGTCATACCTGTTATTTGAAATTGGCTTTCTAAAATTTTTTCACTCATCGCCAAGCACCTCATACCTATGTAGGGTATATTTTTATGAAAAAGAGAGCGTGCTGCACTGTCAGCACGTTCACACGTTCACTACTTGGACAACTTCATAGCCTTGATCATCAATGGTTTCTTTTATTTGATCAAGAGTCACTTCATCTGCATTGTATTCAACATCTACAGTACCGTTTTCAAGATGAACCGTTACATTTGATACACCTTTAAGCTCACCGACACTGTCTTCGACCGCTTTTACGCAGTGACCGCAAGACATGCCTTGTACATGTAATGTTACTTTTTCCATGCTTGTCGTCTCCTTTTACAGCTTCGTTAATTTTTGGATCGTAACAAGGACTTCATCTAAAACTTCCATGTCGCCTTCCTGGATCCTTTCGACAACACAGTTTTTTAAATGTCCTTCCAGAAGAATTTTTGCAACACTGTTTAAGGCTGATTGCGTTGCTGAGATTTGTGTAATCACATCATCACAATAAGTATCTCTCTCAATTAACCCTTTAATTCCGCGAATTTGCCCTTCAATCCGATTTAAGCGGGTAATGAGATTTTTCTTCACTTTCTCGGAATGATGGCTTTTCCTGTCACTAGTAACCATGCAGCAGCCCTCTTCTTCTTGGAAGGGATCATTTTCTAATTCAAATTCCATATGATTCCCTCCTTTACTTAATAAATATCATACCCCTGTATGGTATGTAAAGGGAAGTGTTTTTCAATTTTTAGAGTTTCAAATTTTTTTTGATCTCAACATGTCTCCCTCATCCGGTTTTTAAAAGGGTACGATCCTTGGAAAACTTCCTTTTTTAGCTTGACGCTAATCTTTTGTTAATTGCTGCAGATTTTTGTTATGATTTGATTTGCAACTATTTATATTAAAAATGAGCCTGACCTATAGAGATCTATGATCCCTTAGTAACAGACTCCTCAAAAAATTTATTAATTTGAACCAATATAGCCTAAAGTATTATTCACATACACAGTAGAAGTCTTTTCCCTATTAAACTACTTTACTGCTAACTTTTTCTTTGCTATTAACAGGGGCAACAGTAATACCTGTTGTTTCTTCAAAATTATATAAACTTACAGGCAAGTCCATGAACCGTTCTAATTCGTTATAAGCAGGAATTCCATGATAGGACATATCAAGACCTTCTTCTTCTTCACTTTCGCTTACTCGGAAACCGACTGTCTTTTCACATACTTTTGCGATAAAAGCACCTCCGATAAGACCCCAAATAACTACCATTACTGCACCTAATACTTGTATTTTGAAAAGGGAGAAATCACCAGTCGTCAAAAGACCTTGTGATGTATCAAACAATCCGACCGCAATGGTTCCAAATACACCATTGAATCCATGTACAGCTACAGCACCAACTGGGTCATCAACCTTTAAATGGTCAACGAATAAAGTAGCATAAATTACAATCACACCACTGATAGCTCCAATGATAATTGCACTCCATTGAGAGACGAAGGCACATCCTGCCGTTACTGCAACCAAGCCGGATAACACGCCATTGATGGTCATACTTGGGTCGGCTTTTCCGAATTTTTTCATTGTCAGGAACAGAGCAGCGGTCCCCCCGGTCGCACCTGCAAGCATCGTATTAATGGCAATCGATGAAAGGGCTGCATTAGAAGCATCTAATGTACTCCCTGCATTAAAAGCAAACCAGCCAAACCATAATATGAATGCACCGGCTGAAGCTAAAGGAATGTTACTAGGTGCAAAAACATTGGCACTGCCATCCGAATTAAATCTACCTTTTCTAGGTCCCAACAGTTTTGCCATTGCAAATGCAGCAAAGCCGCCTACTGCATGTATCGCAGCAGAACCGGCAAAATCCTTCATTCCTAATTTTGCCAACCATCCATCGCTGTTCCAAATCCAATGACCTGAAAGTGGATAAACGATGATACAAATAAGAGCTGCTGTTAAAACGTAGGCTTTAAAATTCATACGCTCGGCTACCGCACCCGACACAATAGAAATACAAGCTACCGCAAATCCCATTTGAAAAAGTACAAAAGCTGTACTAGGTAATTCAATAGAAAGAGCAATCTTTTCAGGGCTGCCAAATAAGGTCGTTCCAATGATTCCGAACGCATCTTTCCCATACATTACTCCAAAGCCAACCATCCAAAAAGCTAAAGCACCTACCGTTAAATCGACAATTATTTTCATTGTTACATTGACAGCGTTTTTCGTACGAACCAAACCGGCTTCCAGTAAACTAAAACCACCTTCCATAAACAGCACCATTGCCGCTGCTAACACAATCCAAACCGTATTTAAATACATCAGCTCCATGAAAGTCACCCCTCCTGATTAAGTAAATCATCAATATCAAAGTCTGCTTTACCTGTTCGAATGTTATAAGCTTCCAAAATTGGATAAACGTAAATTTTACCGTCACCATCTTCTCCGGTTTGAGCTGATTCATATATCTTTTTAATCGTAGGCTCCACCATATAATCAGAAAGAATAATCTCCAATTTAACTTTTGGATGGAGAGTCACTTGATAATTTTTTCCGCGATAGACACCTTGAGTATCTTTCTGTTTCCCTCTCCCAACTACCTGGGACACGGTAAAACCTGTAATTCCTATCTTCTTCAAGCCTTTAATCGTCTCAGTGAGTCTTTCCGGTCTAATAATCGCTTCAAGTTTTTTCATTTAAACCACCTATTCATGTGAGGTTTTATAACATCTTATGATAAGCAATATGACAATATATACAATATGTCAATAGCACATTAAATTGGAAATATTATGAATAAATGACATAGTGAAAGGATTAAGAATTGGTGCAGATGATTATGTGACAAAACCATTCAATGAGGAGGAACTATCGAAGCAGTGATGAGAAGGTGCGAAAATCAAAATCAAGAGAAAGTCACTTTTAAAGGCTTAATATGGGATCACGACTCTTTTGAATTAAAATATAAAGAAAATCATATCACAGTCACACCAAAGGAATTTGCTTTAATAGGTTTGTTTTTACGAAATCCCAACAAAGTGTTTACACGGGAGCATTTACTTTCTAACGTATGGGGCCAGCTTGCTGAAACAGAGGACAGAACCATTGACTCACATATCCGAAATATTTGAGAAAAATTGCGCAAGGCTGGCTTCCCGATCGATGATCAACTATTGACTGTTTGGGGAATTGGCTATAAGTGGAGAGTTGATGATAATAAGTAGTATGCCCACTACATTTTTCGTAATATCAACTCACGGTTCTGCGCGTTGGCTTCATAATTTGTAACTATTTTGATGCCACAACAAGTGCAATATAAATATGTAGTGGCTACCTTGATTATAAATTTTTATGGATAATAGTGGTTGGACAAATCACCTAATTCGTTATTAAACATAAAATGGAACAGAATGAAAAGAGGAAGGAAGTCTAATTTAATGAATCATTATCAACAACATTATTATCCAGTTAATCCTTATAATCAGTTCCCACAGTACCCTTATTCAGAGATGATGGCCCATCAAGTGACTAAACAAGTGCTATACCCTCAGTTCAAGAATGCTACTTTAGCAGCAATTAGCCCTTTTGTAAACTATGGTTTAAAGGAAGGAGCACAAACTTCTTATAAACATGCACTTCAAGAAGTGGCAGCAATGGCGTATTTACTTGGCAAAGGATTTGATCCTCAAACCGCTTATCTAACAGTTGAATCATGGGAAATAAACGAGCATTTTTAGATTGATTTAACGAACATACGATCATGTATGTTCGTTTTGTTAACGATCGTCATAATAGTTTTTTAAGGCTTGTAAAATAAAAACTAATTGCTATTGTATTACGAGTGCGTCAGCAAAATAAGCAGAGTAGAAAACTGATTTCAGAAGGGATTTACGTCTGCGAGTCATTAAATTTTACATAAAATAAAACCCTCATTTAAATTTGTCAAATAATACTTGAAAAAATAAAGCTGTTACTTTAGTATTGAACTTAACGTCTATATATTGAATAATCAAAAACGACAACAACTATATATTGTGTTGCCTTAAAATAAGATGCCATTAGGCTTAATAGGGAATCTGGTGAGAATCCAGAGCTGCCCCCGCAACTGTAATTGCTGACGAAATGAGCAGACCACTGTATAAGTAAGCTTTGTAGGTGCTTATATGGGAAGGGCTCAAAGTAGGAGGAAGCATAAGTCAGGAGACCTGTCTTATTTTAAGATGTTTCAACTTCTTCGGGGATTGAGAAGATGAAACGGTGGCAACAGAAGGCATAGGACTGGTCTTTTCTTTCCTACATACCTTTTGATGTTATCGTTTCATCCGCTCAAAAACCTTGAGCGGATTTTTTATTTAGGAGGGAAAATTTTGAGTACTGAAACCTATTCAGATCTTCATTACGTGTTGGAAGCTGTCAACCAGGCTGCAAACAAATATGATATCGATGCTACTGAAATCACGAAACGAATAAAAGAACTGAACGCAACTGAGTCTGAAGCAAACCAACAAGCTTTATTTTATGCTTTAAATCACATAGCGATGGATCAGCCTAATTGGACGTTTGTCGCGGCCCGTTTATACCTTAATGAATTATATGAAAAGGCAGCAACCAATCGATGCTATGACCGCTCTTCAAAGTATGGTGATTTTTATCAGCTCATCAAAGTATTAACCGAAAAAGGGATTTATTCTAGTGATCTTCTGTCCTTTTATACGAAAGATGAAATCGATGAGTTGGGAAAAGAGATAGATCCTGATCGCGATCATTTATTTAATTATATAGGACTTTTTTTGCTTGCTGACCGATATCTTGCAAAAGATCACGATCGGAATATTTATGAGCTTCCACAGGAGCGTTTCATGATTATTGCCATGACCATTATGAAACTCGAAAACCAGTCTATCCGATTAGACCTTGTTAAGGAAGCGTATTGGGCATTAAGTAATCTTTATATGACAGTAGCTACCCCTACACTATCAAATGCCGGTAAAAGTTACGGCCAACTTTCATCATGCTTTATTGATACGGTCGATGATTCTCTCGATGGCATTTATTTGAATAATTGGGATATCGCAAGATTAAGTAAAGACGGGGGCGGCATTGGAATCTATTTCGGAAAGGTACGGGCACTTGGTTCCGATATCAAAAAATTTAAAGGGAATTCTTCCGGGGTTGTGCCATGGATTCGATTAATTAATGATACTGCCGTTAGTGTCGACCAATTGGGGCAGCGGCAAGGGGCCGTGGCTGTTTATCTTGACATATTCCATAAAGACATCATGAACGGATTTCTTGATTTAAAAACGAATAATGGAGATGAACGCCGAAAAGCACATGATATTTTCACAGGTGTGACAATACCAGATTTGTTTATGGAAAAATTGCAGGAAATAGATGAAAACGGAAGAAGCATCGGGCTATGGCATACATTCTGTCCTCATCAAGTCAAACAAATCATGGGATGGAAAGATGAACATGGTAATCCCCTCGGACTTGAAGATTTTTATGATGAAATAGATAAAAAATATTTTACGGAGAAATACGAAGAAGCTGTCAATCACCCGCTTCTGCCCCGTAAAACCTATCGCGCAATGGATATAATGGCCCGTATTATGATCGCGCAGTTGGAAACAGGAACGCCTTATATGTTCTACCGTGATGAAGTGAACCGGCAAAACCCGAACAAGCATTTATTAAGTGAAGGACGCACTTCCATCTTTTGCAGTAATTTATGTACAGAGATTGCTCAAAATATGTCGACGACAACGATCATAAAAGAATATCAAGATAAGGATGGAAATATCGTTATCGTTCGGAAACCAGGGGATTTCGTTGTTTGTAACCTGTCCTCTATTAATCTGGCAAAAGCTGTTCCAGCAAATGTGTTGGAGCGTTTAATCCGTATTCAAGTCAGAATGCTGGATAATGTCATTGACTTAAATACGATATCGGTAGGTCAGGCACAACAAACAAATAAAAAATACCGAGCAGTCGGTTTGGGTACATTTGGCTGGCATCACCTTCTTGCTCTTGAGGGGATTCATTGGGAGTCTGAAGAGGCTGTTCGATACGCAGATAAACTTTATGAAGAGATTGCATACTACACCATCTGTACTTCCATGGAACTTGCAAAGGAAAAAGGACCATACAGCCAATTTATAGGTTCGGAGTGGCATACTGGTCTTTATTTTGAACGAAGAAACTATGTTTCAAGCCGCTGGATCGAATTAAAAGAAGCTGTAGCCAAACATGGAATTCGGAACGGCTGGCTGATGGCGATTGCACCTAACTCATCAACAGCGAAAATCGGCGGTTCAACAGATGGAATCGATCCTTTATACGCAGTAGAATACGCTGAAGAAAAGAAAAATTTTAAATTTAAAGTAACAGCCCCAGATTTGAATCATGTCACCTACAATTATTATCGCCGCGCGAGACATGAATTAGATCAACGATGGAGCATTAGACAAAATGCGGCACGCCAGCGCCATATTGACCAAGCGATCAGCTTTAACTTATATGTGCGGCACGATATTAAAGCAAAAGATTTATTAAACCTCCATCTCGAAGCATGGAAGCAAGGGTTAAAAACTACTTACTACGTAAGGAGCACATCCCAAGCTGAAATAGAAGAGTGCGAAGCCTGCCAAAGCTAAAACGGGGGAACAGGCCACCGTTTCTTTAAAGTGCTAAAATGATTTTCAGGAGGGTGCTTTGATGAACATACATTCACCATTAAAAAGAATTAAGCTGCTTAATCCACAGCATCCAAATAAATCGACAAGTATAATAAATGGGGAATCTTCCGGGTTATTAAACTGGAATGATATCGCTTATCCTCAAATGTATAATTTATATCAAACCTTACTATCGAATTTTTGGAAAGCTCAGGAGATCAACATGCAAGATGATATCAAACAATGGGATCTCCTCAGTAAAATTGAACAGGATGTTTTTTTGCGCATTAACACACAATTGGCTTCTCTGGATAGCTTGCAAACACCTACAATGTTCCAGGTAATGGATTATGTGACAGATTCCAGCTTTAAAGCTATTTTTGCCGTTATTTCTCAACAAGAAGCAGTTCACAATGAGTCATATTCTTATATCTTAAGCTCGCTTGTCCCGTTAAGTGAACAAAACCACCGCTTCAATCAAGCAAAAAATGATCCAATTGTCCAAAAGCGAAACCAACTTATATTAGATGTATATGAAGATTTTCGCGAAAATCCTACACCGCTAAATCTGTTTAAACTTGGTGTAAATTCTATTAATCTTGAAGGCATTTATTTTTATGCAGGATTTGCCTTTTTCTATAATCTGGCCCGACAGCAAAAAATGTTGAAGACAAGTACAATGATTAGCTATATCCAACGGGATGAAATGCAGCATGCCTATTTTATATCCCAATTTATACGAATTCTATTAACGGAAAACCCAGAATTAAACACAGCTGAAAATATTGATTATATCTACCATACAATTGGACAGGCTGTTCAGCTTGAAAAAGAGTGGGCACATTTCATCTTAAAGGATATAGACGGTATTGATTTGTATGAATTCGACGGCTACATCGAATATTTGGCAAATAAACGTTTGCGTCAGCTTGGATTGCAAAATTTTTATAAAGACAGGGACAACCCAATGCCATGGATCCACGTATTTAGTGATGAGATGATCAATGAAACAAAATCGGACTTCTTTGAACAAAAGTCTAGAACATATACAAAAGTGACTCAGTCAAACGGTTTCGATGAATTATAGGGGTTAAAAGATGAATATAGCCATCGTTTATACTTCTATAACAGGAAACACAAAAGAACTGGTGAGTATACTCCACCAGTTCTTTCTGAAATATCCTTTAAATATTGCACTATATTCTATTGATCAGTTTCCAATCGGTCAGTTAAATCAATTTCATGCAATTATAGTTGCAACCTATACATGGGGAAACGGAGATATCCCTCAAGAGATGAAAGAACTATATCGAGCCTTTGAGAACCAAGATGTAAAAAATGTGATTACAGGCGTGGTCGGGACCGGAGATCGGTTTTATCCTAAATTTTGTGGTGCAGTGGATGTATTCAGAGATATGTTATATGTTCACACAAATTTAGCTGCTACTTTAAAAGTAGAGCTGATGCCGCAGTCGCAAGACATCGAAAGGTGCATAAAGTTCGTTGACTGCATTGTAAAACGATTAATTTAACATAATTTTTATATTCTGCAAAAAGATGTTTTAGATTCTATCCATACCTTGTCCTGGCGTCATTGCTACTTTCCAAGCGTTTTCTTCTTTGGACGGGTTTATGCATCTTTTGGAGGTGTATTTATTGTTCTTTCCGTTTTATGAGGATGGTGGATCAATAAGAAAACACCTGATTTGTATGATAGGATAGTCGCAAGTATTTGTTTAATTGGTGTTGCCACTATGTTATGGGGTCCTAGACATTGAAATAGAGAGAATATGACGTTCTCCCATGGTTATTTATCCTGCACAGCAAGAAAGTTTAGACACATCCTTATCGATAGTAAGAGCGACTAATTTTAATCCTTCTGCCATCGTTAAATATGGTGCCAGAGTCTCTTGCAGGTCTTCTACTGTTAACCCAAATTTCACAGCTAATGTGGCTGCATAGATCACATCTCCTGCATTTTCTGCTACTACATGAACTCCTAATACTTTCAATGTTTTCGCATCTGCTATTAATTTAAAGACACCAGTGGTTTCGCGATTGGCAATAGCTCGTGGCACAGCTTCTAATGGTAAGACCGATGTTTTGACTTGAATTCCTTTTTCTTTTGCCTGTTGTTCCGTCAAACCCACAGTGGCAATTGATGGAGTAGTGAATGTGGCACCTGGAACCACTTCTAAATTTAATTTGCGATTCATCGCACCAATCGCATTATCCGCAACAATTCCTCCTTGGTAAGCAGCTGCGTATACAAATTGAGGGCCCATTATTACATCTCCGGCTGCATATATGCGAGGATTTGTTGTTCTCGAGTATTCATCAATAACGACTTCTCCTCGAGAACCTACCTCTACATGAGCTGCTTCCAAATTAAGGGATTCAGTATTCGGTTTTCTCCCTGTAGCAATCAATAGTTGTTCTGATTTAATCACTTTCTTTTTGCCGTCGACCTCAACATAAACTTTTTTGGCTTCATTTCTAACTTTTTATACGCCAACACCGATGCAAACATAAATACACATGTAATCAACGACCCTAGCGGCAACATTGCTACGAGATCATCAGGGAAGACAAACGGGAGCAGTGGAAATGCGTACACTGCCGGAACACGAATGCCAACAATTTGTAACAGTATAAGCATCAAAATCATATCTAACAGCGTTACCAATACCCACGAATCAATCGCAAAGTACAACAGTGTTCCGACAGTCGCAGATATTGTCAGAACAAGCCCTTGTTTAAAAGCCATTTTTCCGTTATACATCGGCTTTTGAAGTGACTCATACACAACAACAAGGATAGGCGGGATAGCGATCAATTCATAGCCAAACGACCAGCATAGACCAATCCACGCAAAAACGATTCCTAAGTACACTAGCTTGTACTTATACTGTATGTTCACTTTCTTCTCAAGTCCTTTGTTCAAACCAAATACGAGAACCCCAAGCATCAATATAAAAGTAAAAACGAATACCGATATAATAAATGACCATTCGTTTGCATCTGTCACGACCGGAAGCAAACCCGTTGCAATGGAGGGGCCCAAGTTCGATCGTATGATACGCAAAAAGAGCATCATTAAGATAAGTGTAAGGATTACTTTTCCTACTAATGCAATGTGTAATTGATTAACAAGAAAACCGATCACAGCAGTGAAAGACGGTGCGAGAAAAATCTTCGATGGCTGCCTGATCCATCCCGCTTCCCGGTATACCCACATGGCAATCGCCATTGCCGCAATTTCCGGCAAAATAATTTCAGGATCTTTCAATAATACGGAAGTTGTAATCATCGCAAGAATGATTGCAAAGGCAATAATATAAGAAAAAATGGTTACTTTCTTTGAAACAGCTGAATCCATGTTAATCCTTCCTTTTACTCGTGTTATTTCCATAAATAATGTTTATATGATTCCCGCAAATTTTTTAAATAAAGAACTAGTTGAATTACACAATGAACATGACAAATGCAGCGAAACAATCGTTGGAAAGTATATTTGCATAATGAAGGAGATTTTTTTCATAATTTTAGCAGAAATATCGACACTTATATAATATTTTGCTTATATTTAATATTTGTTTATAGATAGGCATTCTGTTTATGCGCAGGAGACAGATATTGAAACAAGAGAAAGAAAAATGTAGTCGACTAGGTTTGTTAAAGAAACTAGTAAATCCAGATGTCTTAAAGTGGCTGCGATCACTGTAACACGTTTAATAAAAAGACGCTTGGATAATAAAGTTTATCCAAGCGCTTCTGTGTGCTATTTTGTTTTTATTTTACCTTCTGCTGTTCGCCAATTTCCAATCTTTTGGTTTTTAAAGATTATTCACCAGTTTCCGCAAAGCGTTTAATACGCTCTCCAATTTCATCACGGACTCGTTGGAAAACTGCCCATTTTTCCTCTTCTGTTCCTTCTGCTCTTGCCGGATCGTCAAATCCCCAGTGTACCCGTTTCACACGAGGAGGAGTGGTTGGACATTTATCAGCTGCATCCCCGCATAATGTTACGACTAAATCTGCATGATTTAAGATTTCAGGATCAATGAGATCTGAAGTTTGGTTCGAAATATCGATTCCTACCTCTTTCATTGCTTTTACTGCATTTGGATTTAAACCATGAGCTTCAATTCCGGCACTATATACATTCCACTCATCACCTAAATATTTCTTTGCCCATCCTTCTGCCATTTGGCTGCGGCAAGAGTTCCCTGTACATAAGAAGTAGATTGTCTTTTTCGCCATGTTTCATGTCTCCTTAGTTGTAAAATATGTATTACAAAATCAATAACCAAAGATAAAGTCCTAAAAGGGTGATGAATAAAGTAGGAATTGTTAAAACAATCCCAGTTTTAAAGTAAGTACCCCAAGAGATTTTCACTCCTTTAAGGGACAATACATGCAGCCAAAGAAGAGTTGCAAGGGATCCGATCGGTGTAATCTTTGGTCCTAAGTCAGAACCAATGACATTTGCGTAAATTAACGCTTCCTTCATCGTACCTGTTGCATTCGTCGTATCAATAGCCAATGCGTCAATCATAACCGTCGGCATGTTGTTCATAACGGAAGAAAGAATGGCTGCGATAAAGCCCATCGCCATTGTTCCAACAAACAATCCTTGATCGACGCCCAATTGGATCACGTCAGCTAAGACGTTCGTTAAACCAACATTTCGCAATCCATAAACAACAACATACATCCCAATCGAGAAAAAGACGATGGCCCAAGGTGCTCCTTTCAGCACTTGCTTCGTATGAACCACAGGGCTTTTTCTAGACACGATTAAAAAGAAAATAGCTATAATGCCTGAAATAATGGAAACCGGAATACTGAAAAATTCGCTGATAAAATATCCTATCAGCAAGACACCAAGAACAATCCAAGATAAGCGGAACATTTTTTCATCTTGTATCGCCTCTACAGGCTTTTTCAACTGAGCTAAATTGTATTGTTTTGGAATATGTCGTCGGAAGTATAAATACAAAACAACAATACTTGCAAACAATGAGAAGAAGTTCGGAACGATCATACGAGAAGCAAATTCCGAGAATTGGATTCCAAAGAAGTCAGCTGAAACAATGTTCACTAGATTACTTACTACCAATGGCAAGGATGTTGTATCCGCAATAAATCCACTAGCTATAATAAATGGGAATACTTTTTTTTCATCAAAATTCAACGCCCTGACCATGGCAAGGACGATTGGCGTTAAGATTAAAGCTGCCCCATCGTTGGCGAAAAATGCTGCCACAAGAGCTCCCAAAATCGAAACGTACACAAACATGCGTATACCATTTCCTTTAGCTGCTCTAGCCATATGAAGAGCTGACCATTCGAAGAAACCAATCTCATCCAGAATTAATGAAATGATAATAATAGCAATAAATGCTAAAGTGGCATTCCATACAATTTGTGTAACATCTAAAACATCCTGAAAGTCAACAACACCAGCTAGTAAGGCCAGTAACGCTCCCCCGCAGGCAGACCATCCGATGGATAAATTTTTAGGCTGCCATATCACTAAAATAAGGGTCACCAAAAAAATCAATGATGCCAATATAATCGATATCAATGTACAAACCTCCGCTGTTCTTACTCACAAGAAATGCGCAACCCTTGTTTTTCCAGCTCTTCTAAATATCCCTCCTGACTTGGAAGATAATCTAAAATGCATTGTACAACGTCATGAACATCACTTTCTTTATTCATAGAATAGTAAATCCATTGTCCGCTTCGTCTTTCTTTCACAAGGCCGGCATCCTTCAGCTTACGCAAATGTTGGCTGATGGCTGGTTGACTCGTCTTAAAAATGGCTACAAATTCACATACACAATACTCATTCTCTTGCAGCAATTTCATCATTGTGAGTCGAGTCTTATCGCCAAGTAATTTCAATACTGTTGCGGCTTTCTCGATTTCAACCATAGATTTTACGTTCACCTTTCCTGACACCTCCAATGTCATTAATTATCATATAATAATAAGCTTATATAAGCAACCACTTTTATATTTCATATCTACTTGTAGTACTTATTAATGAATATTAAGGAGCAAGGGTATATATAATGGGGAAAGTAATCCGTAAATTGTGGAAGGTAACTCTAAGAATTTAGCGAATCTATTATTAACAAATCTTAGGAGGGATTTTTTTGTTCCAAACATTAGACAATTTTTTTAGATCTTGGGAATTCGAAGAAAGGGCAACTCAAAGAATATTAGATAATCTCACTGATGATTCACTTAGACAGGAAGTTACTTCACAGAACTGGACATTAGGACGTATTGCATGGCATACCGTAACCGCAATTCATATCATTTCCTCACATTCAGGACTAACGTTTGAAGCCCCATCTGAAGATTGGCCCATCCCTGCTTCTGCTCAGTTTATAGCTGAAAGCTATCATCAAGCCAGTGCTGCATTTATACAGGAAATTAAGACCCAATGGACCGATAATAACCTGAAAGACTTAACCGCCTTTTTTGGCCAACAAATGCCAAACGGGCTACTTTTGCTGTTTTTGATTCAGCATCAAGTCCACCATCGGGGACAGATGACGGTTCTTATGAGACAAGCTGGATTAAACGTTCCCGGCATTTACGGCCCTTCAAAAGAGGAATGGGCCAATTTAGTTATGGAAGCTCCAAAAATGTAAACTAGTTATAACAAAAGGTTTAGCCAACATTTGTTGGCTATTTTTGTGTCAAATAAGGAAATGAAGCAAAACAAAAGACGGAAACTGTCCAATAATTAAAAATATATTCCGACCAAACTGTGAAGCAATGCAAATCGCAAAAGAGACTCTAAAAAGAGCCCCTTTTGCGTTTATATAATCCTGTCACTTGGAAAGCATCTCTTTCAACAATACGATATTTCATTGGTACTGCTCCTTTCAGACTTACCTGTATGGTCAATCGGTTATAGGATTGTAGTTTTCCAATCCCTTTTCTTGATTCGCTTGGTGTGACACCATGTTGTTTACGAAAAGCTTTTGAAAAAGACTCCGGTGTATCGTAGCCATATTTAAAAGCAATGTCGATTATTTTGCTATTTGTACTAGACAATTCTTGAGCTGCTAATGTTAAACGGCGATGACGAAGATATTCTCCTACAGAAATATCAGTCAATATCATAAATATACGCTGCAAGTGAGAGGGAGATATATTGGCTTGTTTAGCTATCTCTTCTATAGTGATATGATCCAATAAATGTTCTTCCATGTAGTCGATCGCCTTCTGTAATGATTCAACCAATGCCATATCTCCCAACTCCTTGAATATATTCTATCAATGCTATTTATTTCATTCCTGTCATTTTTTGCTCTGTGTAGACAGTCTTATTTTACATCAGATGTAGTCTAAAAACCCATATTGATTTGAGACTAGTTCGCGATTATTTGCTTGAAATGAAAGACATATTATTAAAAATTTTTTGCTTTTTCAACTAAAAAATGTATATGTTGAACATAACAGACAAAAATACTGATTTATTTCAGTCTGTTTCCTATGTGTTAAGAATTAGCCCAATAATTTAACAGAGCTAATATTAAAAAGTGGGAGTTAGCTATCTCCTACCGGATCGTACTGCATTAAAAAATGGCTCCCCATATCTCAGGGGAAGCCGTTCTATTTATCCCTAACTCTTAATAGACGCAGCCCATTTAATGTTACTAACAAGGTTGCTCCCATATCTGCAAATATTGCAATCCATAGAGTCAGCCAGCCCGGAATGACAAGCAGAAGGGCCAATAATTTAACACCTATCGAAAAGGTAATGTTTTGTTTTATGATTGCCAAGGCTTTTCGGCTAAGTTTTACCGTAAACGGAAGTTTTCGTAAATCATCCCCCATTAAAGCGATGTCAGCTGTCTCCAATGCTGTATCCGTCCCGGCTCCACCCATGGCGACACCTACTGTGGCTGATGCCAGGGCAGGTGCATCATTGACTCCGTCTCCGACCATTGCGACTTTACCGTAATCTTTTCGAAGCTTTTTAATAAACTCCAACTTATCTTGCGGCATTAACTCTGCTTGGATTTCCGAGACGCCTACTTGTTCGCCAATGGCCTTTGCAGTGCCTTTATTGTCGCCGGTAAGCATGATCGTTTTTTCAATTCCAAGAGAGTGAAGTTTTTCAATTACATCTTTGCTGCTTTCTCTGATTTCATCTGCGACTGCTACAACGGCTTGAACTTCTTCATCTGTTCCGAATACCATTACAGTTTTTCCCTGTTCCTGAAGAGCCCTTATTTCTTCCCGAATGCGTGGGACGATACCTTCTTTAAGGACTTCTTCAAACAGATTTGGACTTCCAATATAGTATGCAGCTCCGTTAATAGTTCCTTTGATTCCTTTCCCGGGAATGGATGAGAAACCATCTACTTGCACTTCTTTAAATGCAATGCCATCTTCTTCTGCTTTTTTCATTATGGCAGAAGCAAGTGGGTGCTGCGACCGATATTCAAGTGCCGCGATAATGGAGAAGAGTTGTTGGTCCTCCATTGTTGTTAGATTCTTAAAATCTGTCACAACTGGGATACCCTTCGTCAGCGTTCCCGTCTTGTCAAAGGCAATTGCTTTTAAAGCCCCGGTTTCTTCAAGATAGATTCCGCCTTTAATCAGTACTCCATTTCTGGCTGCATTACCGATCGCTGTCACAATCGAGACTGGGGTTGAAACAACTAATGCACATGGGCACCCAACGACTAAAACGGCTAATCCTTGATAAATCCATTCATTCCAGCTTGCGCCGAAAAGAAGCGGAGGAATGATCGCAACCAGCGCAGCGATTATCATGATTACAGGCGTATAATACTTGGCAAATCGGTCTACGAATGCTTGGGAAGGTGCTCGTTCAGTTTGAGCCTCCTCGACCAGGTGGATAATCTTCGCAATGGTTGTGTCATCCACACGTTTTGTTACCTTTACTTCCAATATTCCTTCTTCATTTAATGTTCCGGCGAAAACTTCATCATCCACCGTTTTCTCAACAGGTACAGACTCTCCGGTTATAGCCGCTTGATTCACCGAAGATCGCCCTTTTATTACTACACCATCCATGGCGATTTTTTGCCCGGGTTTTACAACCATGATGTCGCCAACTTCAATTTCATCAACATGAATCATTAATTCTTTGCCATTGCGTCGGACGAATGCTTCCTTTGGAGCAATTTCCATTAAAGACCGTATAGAAGCTCTCGCTTTATCCATTGAATAGGTTTCTAAAGCCTCGCTTATGGCAAACAGGATAACGACAACGGCCCCTTCGCTCCATTCGCCAATGATTGCTGCCCCAATAATCGCGATGGTCATAAGGGTTTTCATATCAAATTGCAATCGGGATAAATTCTTGATCCCTTCTTTGAATAATGAGAATCCGCCAACAAGAATTGACGTTAAGAAAGCTAATATCGTAGTGGTGCTTTCTTCTCCATTCATAAATTGAGAAAGATATCCCAATACAAGAAAAAGCAGTGAAACCAGAAGGTTTGAATATTCTTTCCAGAAAGGCTCTTTCTTTTGTGTCGGTTGTTCTCCTTTTTCCGGATAGACCTTCAGATTTTCAAAAGCTCCTGCTTTTTCTAATTCTTCAATTGTCGTATTTCCATAAACCGTGAGTTTTGAAGCTCCAAAATTGACTTTTGCATCCAAAACACCATCCAGGTGTTTTACGTTCTGTTCGAACTTTCCGGCACAGCTAATTCAGGAAAATCCTTGTACTCGGTAAACGTGTCGTTCCACGTGCTGTTCTTTTGCTTCAGCCACGGTTCATCACCTCCTTTTGGTGAGTAAATGCCAATTGAATCAACTGCTTTACATGATCGTCATCAAGCGAGTAGAAGACAAGTTTTCCTTCTTTCCTGTATTTTGCCAACCCTAGGTTTCTTAATAGTCTGAGATGATGCGAGGCTGTAGCGGTAGAAGCTCCAACAATATTAGCAACATCACATACACAAAGCTCTTCCTCTATTAATAATGCATACGCAATTTTAATTCGTGTATCATCAGATAAAGCTTTAAAAACTTTTGCAATTTCAATCGTATTTTGTTTTTCCAGGTTTTTACGCACCCGATTTACTTTTTCTTCATCCACACAAGATATTTCACAAACATCGTGTTCTTTCAAACGATCCACCTCATTGTAAAACGTTCAAATAATTATTTGAATATATAATATTCAAATTGTTGTTTGAATGTCAATAAGAATATTTTGAAATCTGAAAAATGTGGCATTTTCATGAAAGGATATGAGAACCATTGAAGAAATTACTGATTTTCGATATTCTACAATGGAATTA
Organism: Bacillus methanolicus; assembly: GCF_028888695.1. NCBI lineage: Bacteria > Bacillati > Bacillota > Bacilli > Caryophanales > Bacillaceae > Bacillus > Bacillus methanolicus. The sequence continues at coordinate 1,412,119 of NZ_PNFF01000001.1, forward strand.
CCTAAATATTTTTTCACCGCAGATATATAAGAAATGCATGGAGAAAGAGGTGAACACAATGAAGAAATTGATATTTCCTATCATCGCTTCAGCAACATTATTGGTTGCCTGTTCTTCAAACACTGAGGAAATGGCAACCAAGGGTCATAAGACTCAAAATGAACCGGTGTTGCAATATAAAATTGGCAGCAATGATTGGTCCGTTGTAACATCTGTCACCGACAGTAAGGAAATTTTGGAGGCCTATCAATTTGCAGTTGAACATCCGGAGGTCTTGGATTATATGCCTTGTTATTGCGGCTGTTACGAAGAAGATGGCCACACCAGTAATACCGACTGCTTTGTAGACAAAGTTGAAGGTCAAGTGGCTACCCTCGACACTATGGGCTTTGGCTGAGGGGTTTGTGTAGACATAGCCCGTGAGGCTAAATCAGAGTATGAAAAAGGAACCTCTTTAAAAGAGATTCGCCAAATGATTGATAAAAAATATGAAGGGATAGGCACACCGCCTACTCCGACTCCGATGCCAAAAGGATAAAAGTAGCATCAGATTCCCTCTGATGCTTTTTTATTCGGGAAATCAAAAGAGATTTTTAATAACCTAATATTCATTATATTAACGAAAAATTGCGAAATGGACCGATACCATCATTCGCTATTTTTTCATTTGCGGTAATATTTACCTATTAAAGAAGGTCTGGTAAAGAAGGAATATATTCAATATGACAATTAATCCGGCAATTAACCAAGAAATAATAGTGGTTATTCGATGATTGACTAAGCCACCCATCAGACGACGGTCGCTAGTAAAAATAATTAAAGGGATCAGTGCAAATGCAATACCATGATAATACAACCTGACTTATAACCAGGGCTTTTGTAGGATTAACCCCCATTGCAATAATGACAAGTGCCGGCATCATCGTGATAAACCGCCTTACGTATAACGGTATCCGTCTATTGATAAACCCTTGCATTACGATATCACCAGACAGAGTCCCCACCGATGAACTTGATAAACCTGCTGCCAGAAGACCGATACCGAACAGAATAGCAGAAAAGGGACTAACAAGGTTTCCTAATTCTTGAAATGCAACATCTAAATCTTGTATGTTAAGTCTATTTTTAAAGAACAGAGCAGAGGAAATGATTAGCATACTCGCATTGATTGCGCCCGCAATAGCCATTGCAATCAAAAAACCAACTCACTTAAAGCTGGATTCACCCAATTTGGTTATCATGCGTTAGCTCCATATCAAACTGTAATCTAATTTGATAAAGTTTTAGTCCATTAGAAGGAACCATTTACCTCTAAGCAGCGTTTTGTGGCTGACTGCTTCTAATTATGGAGTCAGTCTGCTCCCTATTTGACTAATCAAAATCATTAGATACTAAAAAAATCATGAGTGTAGAAAGCCCATGATTTTGCTTCTATGCAAGTATCGTTATAATAAGGCTAGGAGGATGATAACTTTGGAGAAAGATAAACATCAACCGAGTGTAAAGGAACTTGACGAAGAGACTTTATTTATTGTTTCCCAAACTTTTAAGGCCTTATCGGATCCAACACGGATACGCATTTTACATTTATTATTTGAAGGAGAACATTCAGTCAACGAAATCGCTGAAAAGCTCACCTTGCTCCAATCAACCGTTTCACATCAGCTGCGATTTTTGAAAAACTTACGATTAGTAAAATTCCGACGAGAAGGAACTACCCTATTTTATTCATGTGATGACGAGCATGTAATGGATCTTTTAAGACAAACGATTGAGCATGCCAATCATCATTAATTACAGCTTCCATGATGATTCGGACATCCGTTCTCCTTTTTTTCTACTTGTATCGTACTATGATCGATTCCGAAATCATCATGGAGGATAGATTGTGCACGATGTAAAACTGTGTCATGGACTCCATCTCCTTCAATTGTAATATGACAACTCAGCATTGGCATACCGGAAGTAATGGCCCAAATATGCAAATCATGAACTTCCTTTACGTTCGGAATTCCCAATAGAGATGACTTTACTTTATCTAGTTCAAACTGTTGTGGCGTTCCTTCCATTAAGATATGAAGAGAATCTTTTGTTACTCTCCAGCCACTAATGATAATGAGTAATGCAACGATCACACTTGCAATTGGGTCGGCAATGCCCCAACCAAAGAAGAAAATAAGCAAGGCAGCCACGATCGCACCAACAGAACCAAGCATATCCCCCAATACATGAAGAAATGCACTTCTTACATTAAGGTTTTCGTCTTTATCCCCTCTCATTAAGATCCAGGCAGCGATAAAATTTACCAATAAACCAATAGATGAAATTGTTAACATCCCCAAACTTTGCACTTCAGGCGGTTGAAAAAATCGTTGATACGCTTCATAAAAAATATAAAGAGAAATAAGAATGAGGGTAATTCCGTTTAATGCTGCTGCAATAATTTCAAATCTCTTATACCCATAAGTTTTTGTATCTGAGGCCTTTTTTTCCCCAAGTTTCATCGCAAAAAAACTTAAACCCAATGCGGCTGCATCGCTTAGCATATGCCCTGCATCTGAAAGCAAAGCCAAACTATTTGTTATAATACCGCCGATAACTTCTACAACCATGAATGATGAAATTAATAAGAATGACAAAAATAGAGCTTTTTTATTCCCTGTATGTGCATGCGAGTGGCCATGTCCATGGGAATGTCCATGATGATGTCCCATATTTTTCTTCCTTTCTTATATGAATATATGCTCATATATATTATGTATTATATTAAAAAATAGTTCAACTCTTATTTACAATTTTCTGTTTTTTATCCGGATAATACCACATTTCTTGTGATCTTATCCTATATAGACTTTCTGTCCAGTTTTCCAACATTCTCATGATAAAAACAGTGAAAAATTATTGAACTTTAACATTTACCGCTTTTATTCTTTAATATTATGTAATAAGCTTTGGTCAGATATTTATTTATTAGGTATCTAAAAATGCAGTAACTATTAGGAGTGTTAAATGTAATGTCAACTAAAGTAAAATGGTTAAAGTGGTTAAGTTTTTCGATCGTTATTCTGATCATCATACTCGGCGTTTTTTTCTTCGTACCTTTTAAACAAACTCCATCAGACGATACGAGAATGATACTGGACCATAGAACGAAAACATACATTGCTCCAATCTGTTTTGAGCAATCAATTGCATCCAACTGGCTTGAGGAAACGACATTAAAAAAAGTGAAGAAAACAAATTATGAACCAAACACTAAATGTACAAAAGAGGCTTTAGAAGGAAAACAAACCACACTATTTCTTATGCTTACCGAAAAATTAGGAATAGTAGAGAGCAAATGGGATTGGTAGATTTGGATTATTCATTAAATTTAAAAAGGGATATAATGTTATTTCCCCCCTACAGGCTGTCGACAAAGTCGACAGCCATTTTTATTTTGAGAACAAGTGAATCCAACTATAAATATCCTTTCGAAACGAAAGAATTATGTTTTAAGTTTGTACGAACTTTAGTTTACATCATCAATGCTTATTTTATAAATACAACATTTATTTTAAACATTCATCAACGACCTACAGACACGCGTTGTTTTATCCCGCATTTGGAGAAACTGACGTCTACTTCTTTACCGATGCCCAAAACAGTCATCGCGGATGCAGGATATGGCAGTGAAGAAAACTATGTATATGCGGTTGGTGATGAGAAAGAGCCTCGATTTGATTTTCTCATTCCTTATGGATCCTATATTCAAGAACAGACACGCAAATACAAAAAGGATATCAAAAATGCGAAAAACTGGACCTCTTGTGAGCAAGATGATTGTTTTATTTGCCGGAATGGAAGGAAAGTTACGTTTAAAAAATACCAAAACAAAAAAAAATCAGTCTGGGTATGAGCAAAGCTTCAAAATATACGAATGTGAAGATTGTACAGATTGCCCATTGAAAGCGAAGGGCAATCGTCAAGTGCACCGGAATACCGTCTTCGAAGAAATGAAAGCAAAGGCAAAAACAGCCCTTGAATGTGAAGAGAAAGCCACAATCTACGCTCGGCGCAAAGTCGAAGTAGAAAGTGTGTTCGGTCACATCAAGGGCAATCGGTCGTTCCTCAGATTTTCATTGCGGGGTCTCGACAAGGTACATGTCGAGTTTGGGATTGTAGCATTAGCCCACAATATACTGAAAGTAGCAGGCATCCGCCAGCTACTTTCGGAGAAAAATCGAAAAAATACAAAAGCAAGTGGAGAAAAACGGCCCGTTTTTCTCCACTTGCTTTATTTTAGGAACTTATCAAACAGCCCCGTTTTTTGATAAGGTGTGTCGCCAAAAATTCGTATATTCTGCTTTATCCTGAATATTAAATTCAATTATTTTCTCAAGCAATTCGTAATTTACCGGCTCATTCCACGGAATTCGAAACAAGCCTTTGGTAGCGCTGTAGCCAGCTTGTGCAATGTCATCGGCAAAGTGCGCAATGCCTACTTCTTCGGGTGAAACGCTCAAATGATGCTTCGCTGTGGAAAAGCCAATGATAAATGTGCCGTGATCGGAAAACATTGGCGTATTCCACTTGATTTGCGGTTCCAAATTTGGGAATTTATAAGCAACCCACGCTAAAATTTCCTCTGTTCGGTTGCGGTGGTCGGGGTTATCGATACCTGCTAAATATTTTGCAAAAACTTCCATGTCTTCCTCCTTCGATATTATGCTATTACCGCCAAAAATTCGAATTCTCAGCCTTATCCTTGATATTAAATTCAATTATCTTCTCTAGCAATTCGTAATTAACTGGTTCAGTCCATTGAATTCGGAACAAGCGTGAAGAAGCGCTGTAGCCAGCTTGGGCGATTTCATCGGCAAAATGCACCATTGTCTCTTCTTCGGGTAAAATGCTCAAATGATTCTTTGCGGTGGCAAACATAATGATGTATGTGCCGTGACGGTAAACGTGGGTTTGTTCCACTTGATTTGCGGCTCCAGGTTTGGAAATTTCTCAAGTATCCACGCAAAAATCTGCTCGGCTCTCTCTTTTTGAGCAAACACACCTTCCTTACGGATAGTGCTTCGTTGACTCCCCCGGAACTGAAAGCACTGCCACTTCCTCTATAAACATATTCTAACAGAATTGCCAGTAATAAAGGCACCAAATACTTTAATAAAGTCAAAATGTTACTCAACAATCTGGCCCTTTTATGGAATAAGGAATGATTATTTATTCCCTTCCGATAGCTTTCTATATAATGAAGCTCTAGATACATTTGTAATTTCACAAATTTGATTTACAGTCATACCTCCTTCTTTATATAGATTTACTGCATAATTCATACCTGCGTGATTTTTTATGATATATCTTTAATCGGCTTTTAAACTTTCCTTCTTTCTTGGCCAGCTCAATCCCTTCACGTTGACGCATACGAATAAGATCTCATTCTAATTGGTTAACACCAGCCATTCATACTGTAAATGGTAAAACCTCGTTAAGCATGACTGCCTCCCCCTAATATTTTATTTAGAAACATACTCTTTTTTCGTTGGTTTAGCAATGAATATTCAATGCATTTTTGATTTACATAACCTAGGACTATCGGACGTTGTCAAATACTTAAATGTAAATTTATTTGCCATTAATTAAGTTAGAAAGCTCAGCAATTGCATATTCCAATTCATCCTTTGTGTTATAGAAATGAGGGGCAATTCTTATTACATCTTTTCTTGCAGAAACAACAATGTTTTTTTCTCTTAAAAATCCTTCAATTTTTGATGCATTTTCTACATAAAAAGACGTCATACTTGATCTACATTTAGTAGATAATGGACCGATGATGTGTAAACCTTTTTCCTGTCCATAATGTAAGGTAAATCGGGTTAGCTCTTTTAAATACGATTGAATGTTATCTATCCCAACCTCTAGCAGCAATTTTATTGCCTCATATGCCGCATAAACGCTTATAAAAGAAGGCGTACCCGTTTCGAAACGACGAGCCCCGGCTGCAAAAACAGGATGATAAATATCAAATTCTGATGTTTTTTCTTGTCCCAGCCATCCAGTAACTCTTGGTTTTAGATTCTCAGCAAGTTCCTTTTTTATATATAAAAACGCTACACCTGGAATTCCTAACATATACTTGCGAGTTCCCGCTGCCAGAATATCAATATCCATTTCTTTTACATTAATTGGAATTTGTCCTGCTGATTGGTAAGCGTCAACGAATAATAGGGATCCTTTTTTATGGACAATGTCAGCAATTACTTTAAGATTTTGCATATATCCATTGTAATAACATACATGAGGTATACAGGTTAGAAGCGTATCATGTTTTACTTCCTTTTCATATTGCTCTACATGTATGATTCCATTGGATGAGCGAATAAAGGTGATATTGTCTTTAAACTGTTCTTGCGCAAGCCATATATGACCAACTGTAGGGAAGTCAATATCCGTGAACACGATTTTATTTTTCTCTTTTTGATAAGGCAGGGAAGTAGCAATCGCTGATATAGCATCAGAAACAGAGGATAATACAGCAATTTCATCTGTTTCAGCCCCAATTAGTTCAGCAAATTTTTTCCTGGTTTCCTCTACTTTTTCAATCGCTTCATCCCAATTACTTCCTGACAAAAGCAGACCATTATGATATTCCTCAATGGCTTTTGAAACAGGCTGAGCCAATGCTCCTTGGGAGCAACTAGCTAGATGTACATGAGTCGATAAAGTAGGAAATAACGAACGATAAGAACAATATGGATGACTCATTGATTCTCCCCTCCTTTTCAACAATCATATCGCAATTTCTGAATAATTTTAAAAAACAAACTGCTGTTCAGTACAAATAAAGTTTTTACTTTTAACATCATAAAAGCCGCATTCTTCCGTTGAAAAGTAAGCGTAAAATAACGCCCACGTGTTTTTTCGTGGGCGTTTATTATATGCTCTATTTAGTTTTATTTGGTATGCGACATTCTTCTGGAATTGTCTTCGACCAAGGAAGGAGTTGATCGATGGCTTCTACATCATTGTGATCTATCAATGGTAATTGTTCGAAAAGATAGGTTAAGTAGTTCAATGGATTTAATTGATTCTCTTTAGCTGTTTCGACAATGCTATAAATAATAGCGCTGGCTGATGCACCTTTCATCGATTGTGCAAATAGCCATGCCTTCCGGCCCATCACGAATGGTTTAATCGATCGTTCTGCACGATTATTATCGATTTCAAGTCGACCATCTTCTAAAAACACTATGAGCTTACTCCATTGATTTATACAATATGTAATTGCCTCTCCCAATTTGCTTTTTGGGGGAACATAAGGGCGTTTTGTTTTTAGCCATGCCAAAAAAGCGTCTAACACAGGTTTACTGTGTTCAAGACGGTATTCTTTGCGCTGTTTGGGAGTACAGTTCTCAAATTTTTCACTGATTTGTCTTTCAATCTGGAATAATTGATTACAGAATTGAATTCCTTCTGCAGCGGTTGATGATGTTTTATCCACATTGGCTGGTAATGCCTTCAGTGCTTCATCGAATTTTCGCCTTGCATGTGCCCAACACCCTACCAGTTCGACATCCTTTAATTCATGATATCCTGCATATCCATCTACATGCAGATATCCCTTAAATCCTTTTAGAAAAGCCTTCGGATGTTTACTGTGACGAGTCGTTTGATAATCATATAAGATGATCGGCGGTACGTCTCGTCCTGTTCGATACATCCACATATAGGACTTCGAATTCGCTTTTCGTCCAGGTTCTGCTAGAACTTGAAGTGTAGTTTCATCCGCATGTAGAATATCGTTTTCGAGTAATAGCTCATGCATCCGTTTATGTAAAATGGAAAGCCAATTGGTTGCACCATAAATCATCCAGTTGGCGAGCGTTTGGCGTGATAAATACACACCGAATCGTTCCAACTGCTTTTCTTGACGATAAAGAGGCATTCCTTCCACGTATTTTTGGTTCATGATATAGGCCATAGCCGATGCAGATGCCAAACTTTTTGGGTAAATTGGTGTTGGCATTTTGGCCGTGACAATCGGTGTCTCGATTCCTTCCCGTTCACATTGACGGCAACTGTAAATATGTTGAACATGCTCAACGACTTTTACTTGAGCAGGAATAATCTTGATTTCTCTTCGTATTTCCGTACTCATTTCGTGTACGGTTCCACCGCAACACAAACAAACCTGCTCTTCTTCGGCTAAACGATAGTGAATCGTTTCCGTCGGCAAGTTCTCTAGTTTCGCATCGCGTTGTCCTACAGACTTCTTCCGTTTATAAGTAATGGTTTCAAGTGTAGGTTCTTCCACTTCTGTATCCGCTGTGATTTCAGCTTCATTAAAAAGAGGAAGTTCGAGTTGATCCGGATTCGTTTTTTCACTGGAAGCCCCAAATTTTTTATGTTGGCTAAGGCGGAATTGTTCTTCCAACCATTTGATTTTAGCCTGTAAGGCTTCATTTTGTTTTTTGAGTTCCGCATTTCTCGCTTGCAGTTCTTCAATTGTTGATTCATTGGTTTGTTTGTGTTTGTTCATAAGTTAAAGAATAAAGGAAAGGAATTGACAGGTCAATGTCAAATTCCTTTTAAACCATGATTTTAGCTGATACTTGTTCATGTGCTTGTTTTTGTTCAAATGAAAGACCATCGAGCAACCAACTGAATTGGCGGGGAGTGATGCACAAAGGGCCGGGAGTTCTTTCATCAGGCCATTGAAAGACCCCTTTCTCTAAACGACGATAGTACAACCAAAACCCATTGTGATCCCAATGGAGAATTTTCAATTTATCTCGTTTCCGATTACAGAAAACAAAGAGATTAGAAGAGAAAGGATTTAACTGAAAGCTCATTTGAACAATGGCTGCTAATCCATCAATCGACTTGCGTAAATCCGTTGCCCCCGCTGCTAAATAAACATGTTGAATGGATGTTTTACTTAACATGTGTTTTCAGCACCTGAACCACTTCGTTGAAAAGGAGTGGATTGAAACCTTCTTTTACTTCGATGGAAAATTCCCCAATGTTAACGATGAGCGGGGAGTTTTTTCATCCAACGGATGGGATACTTCAACAGTTAGCCATTGAGGGGAAGTCCGTGAAGTTTCAGTTGTCTCTAACTCTAGTCTTTTCATCCATTTATACATACTTTGATGACTTACTTGATTTTGTTTGCACCAAGCTTTTATACTTGACTCTCCACTAGATCGATAAGATTCGATTCGTTGTTGCCACAATTGTTTTCGTTCATCTGGGGACATAAAAATAAAAACCTCCTAACTTTTGATGTTGATCTAATTATCACAAAACATCAAAATGGTTAGAAGGTGTGGGATATTTGGCGCTTACGTATAAATCCATGGGCTCATCTTAGTTAAGTTTTTAAATATTTGATTAATACAGGCTTAACATAACAGTTCTTTTTGGAAGTTTCCGATCCCCCCCCTTGGCGGCCAAGGGGATTCAGTTTATCGCCATTTATCGTTTATGCAGGATTTTATACCTCGTTGATCCATCAACGTTTTCAGCTTCTGAAGAAGCCTGGTGGATGCAAAAAAGGGGGTAATACAATCTCTTCTTCAACTAAGGCGCCTTTTAATGGAACAATTAATCTTTTTACAATATTTTTCAAGGTAATAGTACTGATTTTACATTCTTTTTGATTGACCCCTCATACTACTTGCGAAGACTTATCCCGCTTCACCCTACTCATTTCACGATTTTCTTTTAAATGTTTTAATAGTGCAACAATCATAAAACTAACAATAACAAGCAAGAACCAAGAGCTAACTTTCCCGATATGGACAATTTCCCATTGCTGTTGTTGATTTGGATATCGCCAAGCTCCAAAAAACGTTGCAATATTTTCAGCAATCCAAATGAAAAAGCCGATTAATACAAATGATAATGACAAAGGCATCGCATATGTACGTTTATTGACTGTAAAATATACAAATGTTCGATAGAAGATGAACAAGGTCATAATTTTTAAAATCCAGCGAAAATCGTAAATAAAATGGTGCGTGTAGAAATTGGAATAGATTGCAGCACTTAGAAGAACAACACTCCAAGTAGGGGGCCAATTCACAAGTCTCAACTCTAGCCTTCTCCATGCTTGGCACATATAACTTGCTACACTGGCGTACATGAAGCCACTATACAAAGGGACGCCAAAAAACTTTGTGATGGCTTCCTCAGGATAACTCCATGAACCCATATGTACTTTATAAAGCTCTAACGCTAGGCCGATGAGATGAAAGACTCCAATTACTTTCACTTCATCGAATGTTTCAAATTTGAAAACAATCATCAAAATTTGTGTCAATAAACAAATATACAAAATCAAATCATACCGAGCGATAAAAGACACTTCAACCATTTTTGTAATTGCAAGAGTAAGAAAAATAATAACAGGAAAAAGACAAGATTTTGCTTGCTCATAACCAAAGTAGAATAATTGCTTCATCGTAACACCCTATCACTAGTTAATAACTTATTCTTAGGTGAACTACCCGCCACCTACGCTTCGCTTAGTGGTGGGGGCTTCTAAGGTAATCATTACCTAACGGTACGAAATTAACTTAGCTATTGAGCCTGTTCTATGCTCTGTATATGATTATACTAAAAATCGAAGTCCTTCATTTCTAATGTTGATCGAAGCATTCTAATCCCTGTCTATCACAAGCCCGCATTCGCATTGGAATACACACATTAACTAGCCTAATGAATCGATTTATTGACGGGGACATTTAAGAATCTGAAGTATGGAAGACATACTCCCAATAATGAGGAAGAACAAATAATGATTCCAATCGTTAAAAACATAGCACGAATTCCCCACAATTCTCCTAATGCTCCTCCGGTAAGAACTCCAAGTGGCATTACAGCGCGTATAATGAAGAGTCGAATTGAAAACACTTTTCCCATAAGATGATTAGGAACTATTTGTTGATATAAGCTTGCACTATTGACGTTAAAGAACGGAAGAACAATTCCAGCAAATACCTCAATAACAATCGCAATTGTAATACTAGTTGTAAAGCTCAAAGATACATATGTTAACCCTCCCAACATCAGCGATCCCAACATTATTAATCGACGATAATCAGGCTTTAGCTTTATTTTAGAGGCCAACATAGAACCGAAAAAATACCCTAATGGAAATCCGGACATAAAGTAACCGTATTGTGCATAGCTTCCGTTCAGTTCTTCTCTTATGAATGGAAGGTTAATGACCATCGTAACACCCACACCAAATTGGACAAAAGCTAGGAAGATTCCTAACCATAATAGGATAGGTTGTCTGACGAAAAACTGAATCCCTTCCGTGAATTGTTGAAACCATGTATCACGTACCTTCTCTACAATTAATGGAGGCTCTTTCAAAAACATAAGTAAAAGACCACTAATGATGAAAAATGAACAAACTAACATAAGTGTAAAAGATATTCCTATCAATTCTACCAACAATCCCCCCATGGGAGGGGCCAAAAAGCTCATCAAACGTATAGTACCATCCAAATAGGAATTGGCGGATGTAAGCAATTCTTTAGAAATAATTGTTGGAATGATGGAAAAGCTAGCTGGTGCATACAGAGGTTGAATCAATCCAATGACAATCTGCACAGCATAAACATGCCACACATCTAAAGAGTTAAAATGGAACATTAGTAAAGGAATTAGAAAGATTGTACCTCTGGTAAACTGCGAAAAAACCATGATCCATTTTCTGCTCCACTTATCTATGTAAGGACCAATGCCCAATTGCAGGAAGAGGGAAGGAATGAAATAAATGAGCCACATGCTTCCAAGTGCTAATTCTGAACCAGTCAATTCATAAACAATAATTGAATTACATAAAGTACCAAACGCTCCTCCAAGTTCAGATATGGTACTTCCCATCCACATATATAGGAAAGAGGAGTTATGAAAAACAGAAGTACCTTTTTTCAAATTGGTACACCTACTTCATTTTAGATTATATAAAAATTCCATATTTCAACTCATAAATCCTTCTTAATCTAAAAGAATCATAAATCTTGTTATTACATTTGAACCTATAAGTTCCAAGCTTTCAAATCCTTGTGATTCCATAAACGGTTCTAAAATGTTCAATCTCTAATTCTGATTGGAATTTTGGAATTCTTTTTCCAAACTTCGGTTCTTTTATTTTAGCTGCAGGGTTTTTGGGAATAAAGCCTTCATCATGTGTCCATTTGAAAAGTGATTTGATTCAGTGAACTCGATGTCCCCAAACTTAATGGAACATAAATTGCTTGGTTTTCACCAAAAGCTTTATATGAATCGTTAGCTTTTTACTCGTCTAAATATAATAAGTAAGGCCTTAAAAGCATATTGTTATATGTGAACACTTTTAAAATAAAAAATGATGGAGGAACAAAATCATGACACACGAAATTCGAAAAGCGAAAATTAAATGTGAATTCACGAATGGTTTTTCTCTCTCCCCCGATACTTCAACAGAAAAAGCTTTACGGACAATTTTAGATGCAGTAAAAAATGGGAAGACTGCGGAGGTAAAAATTGTTGCAGAATATATGGATGGAACAGAAGCAGATTTTGAATTTGCCGATGAAGAAGATGATGAGGACTAATTCAGAACGCTTACCGTTCATAAAAGAGGAGAAGGAAAGAAAAGTAAAAAACGGTTTCGGCTTCTGAAGTTGCCTGGTGACTGCATAAAAAAGGGAGTTTTATACATCTCCTCTTCAACCAACGCGCCCGATCGTATTATGAGGTCAACCGGTTATTTCTGGTTGACCAATTTTTTATAGGTACTACTCTGTAGGTAGCCGGGGTAGAACGTTAGCGTCTGCAGGACTTGATCCCGTCCGCAATACTGTTCACCCCCTACTTGTAAAAACATTCTACCAGGAAGGACTTAATTCTTTTGTTTGTCAATTTCCCGTCTTACTACTGGCATTACTTTAGTGGCATATAATTCAATCGCACTTGCAACTTGGGAAAATGGTTGACCAATATCAATTTGCATAATAAAGCGATCATGGCCAAATAATTCATACTGATAAAGGATCTTTTCAATAATTTCATCAGGACCGCCAACTGCAAGTGCATTGTTTTTAGAAACAGATGCTGCCACTTGCTCTTTAGAAATCCCTCTCCTTAACATTGTTCTAATATAATTGGAGTAGTATGGGTAAAATTCATTCACAGCCTGTTCTGCTGTTTTGCCAATATACCCATGACTCGTGATGGCAACTTTTAAATCTCTTACTGCATGTCCTGCTGTGATACCAGCTTGACGATAAGCTTCTACTAAAGGTTTTGCATAAAGTGGGTCACCTCCTAGTATAGCGAGTGCCATTCTGTAACCAGCTCGTCCGGACCGAATCGCACTTTCAGGCGAACCTCCCACCCCTCTCCAAATCGGAATCTTATCTTGTTTTGGTCTTGGTGCGATCTCGCTATTATTTAATGTTGAACGAAATTTCCCTTGCCAGGTAACACGTTCATGGTTGTTTAATTCTTCTAACAGCTGCAATTTCTCTTCAAAAAGCTCGTGATAATCGTCCAAATCATAGCCGAAAAGCGGGAACGATTCAACAAATGCTCCTCTACCCGCAATTATTTCCGCACGTCCACCTGAAATCAAATCTAATGTCGAAAAGTCTTCGAATACTCTTACAGGATCTGCTGTGCTTAATACGGTCGTAGCACTGGTTAATCGAATATTTTTCGTTGCTTGTGCAATCGCTGCTAACACAACGGCCGTTGATGAAACCGCGAAATCCAGACGATGATGTTCCCCTAAACCAAAAATATCCACCCCCGCTTTATCAGCTAACTTCGCTGACTCGATGATATTTTGAATGCGATCTTCCGCAGACATTATTTTTCCAGTAATGGGATCTCGAATAGTTTCGCCAAATGTATAAATACCAAATTCAAACTTATCTTGATTTGCTTTGCTCATATAGTAATCATTCCTTTATTTTCTTTAATTTCAAAGACATTTGACATATAATCAATAATACTATGAATTTAATAACTGAAATATTCCGAAATTAATAAATTTTTAGGAGGGTTATTTGTCATGTCTTTTTTTCTTAACATACTTAATAAATCTTTAGAGTTTAGTATTGACATTCTATTAGCTGGAATAACTTAGAGCTTCGATTTACTATCTCATATTCCTTCTCTTATTCCATTAAATGGCCCATAAAAAAATGACGAATTCCTTATTAGAGATATGCCCCGATCATTTAATAAGAAAAGTGCTTTACTCCTTATTGAAGTAAAGCACTCGTTAACTTATTAACTCACTGGTAGAATAAATCTTATAACAATTGTAACTCCTCCTCATCATGAAGATACTTCTCTAGGGCATCTAGTAATTGATCGCTACAATAAAAAAATCACCATTCAAGATGAACTTGAATCAGTGATGACCATGATCTCCAATTTGACTGGTATAACCTGGAAATACATCCGAAAACATGAGGTCCGTTTCGCCAACCTTTAACATTGCGTGTGCCACAAGTTCCTTTGCTTCTTCTGGTAAAGGAGATTCGGGATTTTCTGGCATTTCACCAAAAGTTGTGTAAAAAAGGAGTTTCGCATCCAATGCCTTTTCGTAAAATTTGATAGCTTCCTTTGCATTTCCGTTCATAATTAAATAGGGGACAATCGTAATGTCATAATGAAACTGCTCCTTGGTTCTAATTTTTTTACAAAACTTGAGTAACTTCTAAACCTACATTTGAACTTGTCAGTGGTAGAAATCACTCTCCCATTATTACCTATAATTGCATTTTAAAACAAAGAACATATGTTCGTCAATATTTCTTTCTGAAGAACGCTAAGTCAAAAAAAGATATGCCTAAAGATAAGCCTAAAGGTACAGAAAAAATCCTATAAAAATCTATTTTATTGATAAATTATATTTTATACAATTTTTCAAAAAAAGAGCCAAAAGGCTCTTTTAGACATGCAGTTATTTACTAATGAATTAATGATGCTCTCAAATTATTAGCGCCATTTTCTAAATAACCCTTTAAACAAGTTAACACATATACCCAACCTTCTTTTTGCCCTATCATTTTGTTTACTATTCCAGGGTCATCTTCTTTCAAACCTGATTCATTTACTTCAATAATTGTACTCATATGATCCAACTCATTTAGTGTAATTGTAACAACCGTTTCTTGACCATATCCACCCCACGAGAACACAATTTTTTTATTTTCCTCTACTTCCAATACTTTTATATCTCCTTGAGCATCGTATTCGTCATATCTCAATGTAATCGTCTTGCCTTGTTCCCATCTATCAGAACTCGATGAGAACCAAAAATTCCCGATTTTTTCAGGGCCTACTATGGCTTCAAACACCTCATTAGCTGGCTTGAGTATTTTCATTTTCGTAATTACTTGAGTATCCATACTAAATCAACAACTCTCTTTCGATGTATCTTATTTAACATAATAAATGGTTGTACCAATAAGTTTTTAACCTATCTCCCAATTTTCACAACCGACAAATATTGGCGGCAAGGTCCGTCCAGTTTCAAGTAAGAACTTCAGGTTGCATTGAATAGCAGTCCATCCATTATTGAACCCTTCAAATGTATTGTCATCATCCACCAGATCTGTCTCCAATAATCAACCTTTTTTAAATAATCGTACTTTATGATAAATGATCAAACTTAATTTTCAAATTACAGCAAAATTGAATTTTTTATAATGACTATGTTTGTGAATCATTACTTCAGCGTGTTCCAAGAGGATTAAATAAGGGAGAAGCCATAAATGGATTGTAAAAGGTGTCCATTTTAACCATCGAACATAATTATTTTGATTTCTACGCATAATAATTTTCGGGTCTTACTTTTTTTAACTTACTAAGGAGTGATCACTCGTGTACAATCAGCAAATCATTTCTCAATTCCAAAGCACGTTACAAAAAATGCAAAGCTCAGTACAAAGTATTTACCAGTGGAGTCAACAAAATTAAACAGCAAATTATTTGTCTTTAACGTATCCTATCTATGTTCGTGAATGCGCATTCATTGGGAGAATGTTATTTATTGCTTCTATGACTAGACTATCAATATGAGGAGGAAGTTTGTATGACAAACACTCAAAGTGCATTTTACATTCCGTCAGTCAATCTATTTGGTCCAGGATCTGTTAATGAGATTGGAACTCGATTAGCCGGTCTTGGTGCGAAAAAAGCTTTATTAGTTACAGATGCTGGTCTTCACGGCTTAGGTCTTTCTGAAAAAATTGCCGGTATCATTCGTGGAGCTGGTGTGGAAGTATCGATTTTTCCAAAAGCCGAACCAAATCCAACCGATAAAAACGTCGCAGAAGGTTTAGAAGCGTATAACGCTGAAAACTGTGACAGCATTGTCACTTTGGGCGGCGGAAGCTCACATGATGCTGGAAAAGGCATAGCATTAGTTGCTGCTAACGGTGGTACAATTCATGATTATGAAGGTGTCGATCAATCAAAAAAACCAATGGTCCCGCTTATTGCGATTAATACAACAGCTGGTACAGGCAGTGAATTAACTAGATTCACAATCATCACAGATACTGAACGAAAAGTGAAAATGGCGATTGTTGATAAACATGTCACACCTACACTTTCAATCAACGACCCAGAGCTAATGGTCGGAATGCCTCCGTCTTTAACAGCTGCTACTGGATTAGATGCATTAACTCATGCGATTGAAGCTTATGTTTCAACGGACGCTACTCCAATTACAGATGCACTTGCAATTCAGGCGATCAAAATCATTTCTAAATACTTGCCACGTGCATTTGCAAATGGCAAAGATATGGAAGCACGTGAGCAAATGGCCTTTGCTCAATCATTAGCTGGTATGGCATTCAATAACGCGTCTTTAGGCTATGTTCATGCGATTGCACACCAATTTGGCGGATTCTACAACTTCCCTCATGGCGTTTGCAATGCGATCCTTCTGCCACATGTATGTCAATTTAACTTAATTTCTAAAGTGGAACGTTTTGCAGAAATCGCTGCTTTCCTAGGTGAAAATGTCGAGGGCCTAAGCACTCGCGAAGCAGCTGAAATAGGTATTCAAGCGATCGAAAGAATGGCTAAAGACCATAACATTCCAAGCGGCTTTAAAGAACTAGGTGCTAAAGAAGAAGACATTGAGACTTTAGCTAAAAATGCGATGAAAGATGCAACGGCATTAACAAATCCTCGTAAACCAAAGTTAGAAGAAGTTATCCAAATTATTAAAAATGCAATGTAATAACGAAGAGGCTGTTCCACCAACTGATTGTGGGACAGCCTTTTTTAGCTCATTTTGTATATATTAAATATTTCTTTCGGAAAAATGATATCTAGATAAAGGATTTGAAGTATGTATTGTCTACCTACTCTCTAGAGGAATTATTTATTACTCCCTAAAAATTTGTCTTTTTACGAAGCTATTTTATAATCAACAATGCTTTTAGCAAATTCCAAACCTTCAGCCTCGACTAATCGAATGGTTGTATTTTTCCATTAACTTTGTTCATCCATCTGCAAAAATCGCTTTCTTATTCCATTTTCCGTACATGTAATAAAGGAAAGCAAAGATGCTGCTGATGATAAAGCTTGTTCCCATTCCATAGCTAATGCCTTGTTCTCCAAACATGTTTGAAAACAGATACGTGAGCGGATAGCGGAGAATCCAGAAGGAAATGATGTTTAGGACGAGCACCTGGAACATAGCCCCTGCCCCGCGGACGACCCCGTTCAGGATAAAATTGATGCCAAGAAACGGATAGAAGAACGCGATTGTTCGTAAATATTGTACACCGAATGCGACCGCTTCTTTTTCCTGTATAAACAGCCGGACTGCAAATTCTGCAAATAGAACTGTCAGAACAGCGATTGCGATCATGATCGCAAAATTGAAAAAAACTCCGTACAGACCGATTTTATGAACGCGCCCCCACTCGTTCGCCCCGATATTTTGTCCAGCCATGCTGTTAATAGCCGTACCTAGAGCCATCGCCGGCAACATGATGATGCTGTCGATTCGCTGTGAAGCGCCAAAGCCGGCTACGACTTCGCTTCCGAATGAGTTTACAACACTCATTATTGCCATCACACCTGCAGAAATGACGGTCATCTGCAAGCCTGACGGGATCCCAAGCCTTAAAATTAAGGCTACTTCCTCTTTCTTCGGAATTTTCGGAATCGTAAAAGGCGCTAATTTCCTGCGCAAAACTAAATAAAGACCGAACAGAAACGCGGCTCCTTGTGAAAAAATCGTTGCGAAAGCCGCCCCTTCAATTCCCATATTCAGAGTACTGATCAAGAAAGGATCCAAAATCGCATTTAAAATTACTGCTGCTGTCACAAACCTCAGCGGTGTTTTGCTGTCTCCTAGTGCTCTTAAAACAGTGCTAATAAAATTATAGCCAAATAAAAATAGAATCCCCATGAAGTTAATTTTCAAATATGCGGCAGCATCAGAAACCATTTCAGGCGGTGTTTTCAGCAAAATCAGAATTCTTTCCGAAAAGACTAACCCGACTGCCCCCAAAGTTACGGACATTAGGGTTAACACGACGGCAAACGCATTTAAATAGTTTTTCAGTCCTTCGCTCGAGTCTTTCCCTTTTTGCTGTGACAATATTGTTAATGCGGCATTATTTACGCCGATGATAAACGATAAAATTGTGAAGATGACTGTACTTGATACCGCAATCGCTCCAAGTGCGTTCGCCCCGAGCAAATTTCCGACCCATAAACTGTCAATAAATTGATAGGAAACTTGAAGCAGGTTTGTGAAAATAATTGGCGTCGAGAAGTCAACAATCTGCTTCATAATATTTCCTTTCGTAAAATCTTGCTGATTCATAACGTACACCTTTTTCTTTTCGATTCTTCTTCTATTATTATTGATTCAGAAAAATAGTTCTAATAATATGCTGTGTTTTTTACTGACATAGTCCTAATCGCGGGACGGCTCATATATTGGAATGAAAGCTCATAAAAGAAGATCGACGGCTCATATCCTTCCCGATGATAAGGAGTCGAGGTGAACAAAGATCTAAAATCATATGCTATTTTCATCTTCCAGCTAAAAAAGCTCTATTTTCAATAATATCACTTTTAAAAAACCAGAAATTCCTACTTGAAAAATCTGAATAATAGGATTATTATTAACAATAAGAAATTCTGTTACATCTCATTATAATGCTGACTGGTCAACCAGAAGCTCCCGATTCGAGAAATATGTTCTCGAACCGAGAGCTTTTTTTGTTAATCAAATTTAATAAAGAAAGGAGGAAAAGCGTAAAAAATATGCTGAACACACCGGTTTATGCTAAAGCCGGCGGTTAACAAATTAAATTAAAATGCAAAGACCCAATTGGTTAGGAGGCGTTTTCATTGACAAATATAGCTTTGAATAATAATAAAATTGGCGGGATTCATGCAATCCCCGAACTTGCACCTCAATGGAAGAAACTTAATCTCGCAGAAATTCTTAAACGAAGGGCTGCTTTTGTTTCTATAAGCCAGAACAAATCTGTCTACGAGCCTTGGGGGGCACAAGGACACGAAAATCATCGTGAGAGAGGCAGTCTTCCGGCAACGATCAAGGTTGTTGAAGCTGCACGCAAAGCCAGTAATTTCGTTTCTTTCAGCTGGATTGGCTATTCTGTCTTCCGTGAGAATTATCCTCAGACAATCTTCGATAAGGTGCAGTACGAAACATGGATCGAGGGTCTGAACTTCACGGATGAACAGAAAGAGAAGGATAACGAACTCGTAGATGAGCTGAAGGCGTTGGTCAGACCGGGAGATTTGCAATTCAACGAACTTGCACTGCAGACCGCTTTCGTTGGCACTCAGCTTCCGCTCGAGTTAGCTAGAAAAAGAGTTGAGGTCATCGTCTTTACCGGTATACATCTCGATTGGTGCGTCGAAGGGAATGCCCGTTCGGCCCGCGATCACGGTTATTTACCAATCGTAATCGGTGATGCTACCGGCTGCCAGAAGCCTGAGCAGGAAGCTGCTGCAATGGAGCGAATCAATAACTTCTTTGCACCTGTCATTTCGGCTGACACTTTCGTAAGACTCCTAGAACAACCCGTCTAAGTAAGTCAATTTTGTGTGACTCCAACAATACGGTGATTCCCAATATAATTTTTATAATAAATTTATAAGACAAAAACCGATTGTCACCACGTAAAGGTGCTATCGGTTTTTTAGTTTAATAGATTATCTAAATCTAGATGTTGTTTCACAATCCCTCATCTTCACTTTTCAACATTAACGATGAACTGTGTACTCGCCCACAACATAATATGGTTTAGAAGCGTGTTTGAAAGGAGATGGGAAAATGGCTGATAATCTTCGCGCTGTCATGACCGGCTTGGATCCGGCATACGCAAAAAGGCTGGCTGATGCTTTTAATGTCTACTTAGCTAATCTTCACGTGACATTAATAAAAATACACAACTTTCACTGGAACGTAGTTGGTGTTGATTTTTTCGATTTTCATAGAGAATTGGATACGGTTTATGAAGAAGTTAACAAGGAAATTGACCGGGTTGCGGAACGCATTAAAATGTTGGGGTTCTATCCGCTTGGCTCAATGCAGGATTTTGTCCGCAATGCTACTCTGCAAGAAGCACCCAGCATGCCTTATGATACATTTACGATTGCATATCTTGTTGCAAATGATTTTGCAGCAACTGCCCGCTACTTACGTGAAGTCGATGAATTTGTAAGGGAAACAACGGATGAATTTTCGATTGATCTCATTGCAAATGCATTGGCTTTCTTAGAAAAATATGTCTGGTTCTTCACGGCATACTTAGAAAAAATGAACTACCCTCAAGTTCCAAAACAATGAATAGAGGATGTTCATAATAGCGACAACCCCCATTTTCAACTGTCCGATTTGAAATGGGGGTAACTTTATTTTTGTTAAATGCACTAATAAATGAATGATTCTTTTATATTTAAAAAACAAAATGGAGTGATTTATGTTGCCAATTATTTTTAGAAAAAATTACATTTATACAGTACGTCATGGCGATACACTATATTCGATAGCCCAAAGATTCAATAGTTCCACAGAAGTAATAGAGCGAGCAAATCATTTATTTGATCCGGTTACTGATCATGGTCTTATTTTCCCTGGAGATGTATTGGTCGTTCCGAATCTTTTAGAAACAGGAAAAGTATCTTATGTTGTCAAATCTGGAGATACAATGAGTAGTATTACTTCTAGGTTTAGTACATTTAGTGATTTAGTTGCCGGTATCAATAATCAAGAAAACCATAATTTTATTTCTCCCGATCAACAGTTAATAGTATCTGCATATATTTACCAAATTCAATCTGGAGATACACTTTCAGCAATTTCACATAAATTTGGAATTCCACTCTTAAACATATCAAAGGCAAACCAAGGTCGACCTGGTTATCAAGAAGATGTAATTTGGCCGGAATTTCATTTGATTCTCCCTTTACCAACCTCTCGAAATATTGTTGTATGGAATCCTCTTCCAGGAACAAAAGTGGTTAATGGACAAAGAATAGAAGGGCTAGCAAGAGCATTTGAAGCCAATGTTTTACATCAACTAAGAGATACTAACGGAGTCATTGTTTCAAACGAACGTTTTACAACAGCCGATGAAGGAGCTCCTGAATACGGAAATTTCACTAGCATTTTACCATTCGACAGAACCCCTTCATCAAATACTGGTGAACTTTGGGTTTACACAAGAAGCGCTAAAGATGGTAGTATCCAAGACTTGGTGAAGACAAAAGTCTATTTTTAAGCAAGATTACCTTGTGTTAATGCATAAAATTTGATAGGCAGATAAGCAATTCCTCATATATTCTTTCTCTTCTTTTAATTTAATTATATTTATTTTGCATGTTTTATTCATCTTTAGTTAACATAATTGCAATTTCGGAACCTTCTGAATAACAAAACCCCTTGGCGCTCAAGGGGTTTCAGATTATCGCCATTTATCGTTTATGCAGGATTTTATACCTCGTTGATCCATCAACGCTTTTCGGCTTCTGAAGAAGTCGGGTGGCTGCATAAATAAAAGGGGGTTATACAATCTCCTCTTCAACCAACGCGCCCGATTATTGAATATCAAAGGCTATTGAAACCAATTCACATTTATTGAAATTAGCTTCAAATACTTTAATAAGAAACCATATCTTATCAAGCAAGCACTTTTCGTCGTTAAGGAAACCTAGGTTATTGATTAACCTCTTTCTCGAAAATAATTTGTATTGAAGTAGCCTGTCCTCCAGCTGCAAATGGTAAAGGTGAAAATGTATGTAAACGCCACCCTTCCTTTGCATAGTTTTTAATAATTTCCTCATAATTTTCTTTAGGCTTACCATTTAAAGCACCTATTTGTACCTGAACGAACTTGTAATCGAACATAAATATTTCCTCCTGATTGGAATTTAGATCAATTAACTCTTGATATCTAAAATTTACGATTTCAAAACAATAAAGTTTCATCTTAAAGATTTCAGTCATTCCTTCTCCCCTAATTCATGTGGCTTAATATTCAACGAATTTTTCAATTTCCCCTCTAATTCCCTTCTTGAACTAAACTGCCCGTTACTTGAAAAAGGAAAAAGGCTCTACACCTTATTGAAGTAAGAGCACCCGTTGCTAGCATCACTGAGAAATTTGGATTTTATTACTTCACAATGGCGCCCGATTGTTGATTAGTTGAACAAGAGAAATGGTGATGATTAAAAGTGCATCAGCTATATATGTGATTTTTTACTTTGATCTAGCCTATTTGGGGTTATTTCTACATCATTTGCTATTAATGTAAATCTGTTTAAAATCATGTGAATAGTCAGAAGCATAAGCCTCCCATACGACATACCTAATACCGTAACACTTGTCAGCATTGGAATGGTGTGTGGAAAAGCGGAATAAAATGCCGCTTTTAAATCTTTCATTTCACTCAATTCTTTCGTTATATTTTCAGACTTTCCATAGTCAATACTCCATATTTAAAGTTGCTATAGCGTATAACACTGCTTTTCCTGCAATCTTAACTCGTGTATCTTCATATTTGCAATATATCGTTCCACCGCGCTTGGAAAGCTGTCTCGCTACCATTTCATCCTTGCCTAGACGTTTTGCCCAGTACGGAATAAAATTGCAATGCGCAGAACCGCACACGGGGTCTTCATTGACATTCAACTTCGGGAAAAAGCATCTAGAAACAAAATCGTACTTTTCACTTTTCGCTGTAATTAAAACGCCCAACCCATCAGGCAATTTTTCCAGCTTAGAAAAATCAGGGGAGGCATTTTGAACATCCTCTTCATTTTCAAGTACAAACATTAAATCTCTACCCAGATAGGTTTTAATAGGTTTTACGCCAAGAGCTTCGACCATTTGCTCTGTCAACGTAAATTCTTCAGGCATTCTGCTAGGGAAATCCATTTCATAAAGTTCACCTTTTTTTACCACAACTAGTTCCCCGCTCATTGTCTGAAACTTGATTGTATCCACACTCTTTTCATAATAGTTAGCAATTACATACGCTGTTGCCAAAGTAGCATGTCCACAGAGGTCAATCTCTCCCCCTGGAGTAAACCATCTTAACCGATATCCGTTCCCCTCTTTCACAGCAAATGCCGTTTCAGAAAGGTTATTTTCAGCTGCAATTTTTTGCATGGTGTCATCTGGAAGCCATTTCTCCATAATACACACAGCAGCAGGATTTCCTTCAAACAAGTTTTCGGCAAACGCGTCTACGACGTAACATTTCATTGTATGAACCTCCTTGTTTTACTAGCTAATTAAATCTTAAAAATGCAGTAACTGAGCCATGCTCTCCAATCATCTAAACAACAAATCCAATACTCAAGTTACCTAACAGTTGGCAAGCATGCCTGTACCCCATCAAAGAAGCTATTTTTTTCTGTCCATACAACACTACTCTCCATTTTCATCCTCTCACCTCATAGTTAACTGCATCGTTCACATTTAAATTCTGCAAATTGTACCCCTTCAAGTGTTATAATCCAATTATTCATTGTTGGTATTTTATATCGAAACTATATATAACACTCAACACACTTGTATAACACTTGAAGGAGATCAACTATGCACATTGAAATTCAACGTAAAGCTGAGAGTTCACTTTCTAAGCAAATATACGTATCTATTGTCGATCACATCCGTTCAGGACTCCTGCAAGAAGGAATACAATTGCCTTCCGTACGGGATCTATCAAAACAGCTCGGAGTGAGTTTGGTTACAGTAGTGAAGGCGTATAAGGAACTAGAACAAGACGGTTTTGTTACCTCAGTCCAAGGAAAAGGGACATTCGTAAATACGGAAAGAAAAGAGGTTGTAGATACAAAACAGGAGGCTTACTCTTTTAATTGGCAACTATCTGTGCAAGATTATTTACCTAGATCTCAGTTCGCCCGTTTTCATCAAGTCCCTGAGAGAATTCATCTTTCATCTTCTATGATTGATCCTGGACTTCTTCCTAATCGAAATTTAGAGCGAGAGATTCATCAAGTGCTTTCTGAAAACCCAAGAATTTTATCTCAATATGGAGAGATTCAAGGTGATGCACAACTGAGACATGCAATGTATGAGTATTTAAAAAGACTTGGGGTTCCTGCTGCACCTGAAAACATTTTAGTTACTAGTGGATCACAACAAGGAATCGATCTTGTTGCTCGTACATTTGTTGGACCAGGTGATGTGGTTGTGATGGAAGCCCCTACCTATCCAGGAGCAATTGATGTTTTTCGGGGGAGAGGAGCTACAATACTTACCGTGCCAGTTGATCATAATGGAATGCGGGTAGACATACTTCAAAATTTATGTGACAAATACAAACCAAAAGTTATTTATACAATTCCTACTTTTCATAATCCAACAGGTTCTGTTATGACTCCAAAGCGCCGTAGACAGATTCTTGATATAGCTCAAAGCATCCAAAGCATTATTATTGAGGACGATCCATGGAGTGAGATTTACTTTGATAAAAAACCACCAGTTCCCATTAAAAGTATAGATCCCTACGGTCATGTGATTTATTTGAAAGGGTTAAGCAAAACACTAGCGCCAGGTTGTAGGATCGGAATATTAGTTGCTTCTGGTTCCATATTCAGTCGTCTATTGGCAGCCAAGGCAAATACCGATTTAGGAAGTCCTTTGCTTACACAAAAGGCAATCTTACCATTTATTAAATCTAAAAAAATGACCGATCATATGAAAAAACTAAGAACTGCTCTGAGGATAAGACGCGATATGGTTCTTGAGGTACTTTCACAACATGCGCCTTCTGAGGTGTCATGGATAATCCCGCAGGGGGGATTAAATCTTTGGGTTAGTCTTCCTTCTTGGATTGATACGAATCACCTCCTGTTAGAAGCAAAAAAACAGCAACTCACATTCTTGCCTGGATCAGCATGTTACCCTGTAGAGCAAGAAAATCATCATTTACGATTGAGTTACTCTTATATGAGTGAACAATTATTACATCAAGGAGTTACTACATTATGTAATATTTTTCATTCTGAAATTTCATCAAAAAAAGTGCATGAAAGCTCACCATATTTTTGATGTAAATGTTAACATAAGTCAGATTTTCAGAAATAAAAAAATTAAGGATCAGTAAGTAAGCTTACTCACTGATCCTTAATTAAAAATGTATCCAACACGACTACGTACCGATCTACCTTGCACTATTATGAATAGTTGATTACCTATTTATGATCTTTCAACCTTAAACAAACAGTTCACCACTCAAAATAATGGTTCGTTCAACCATATAAAATACCTGTACACCCGTATACAACCTTTCGGCTGTATATGAACGTTAACTTTAATTGAATCGGTTGCTCAATGAAGTCTGCGGCACTCGATATGATCTTCGCTCGACCCTATATGATAAGTTGGAACCTTATAACAATAATATCTTCTAGAGATACGACTGTCATAAAACCTTTCTTTACCATATAAAATCTTCCCTCTGATCGAATACAGATAGAGCATTTATTTCTAAATGAACTATCTGGTCTGCAATCTTTGGCTGAATTATATATATCCTTCTGGATATATATAATTTTGGGCTCAACCGTTACGTACTCGATACATTTATAATGAGCAAATTCAGACCAATATATACACAAATAAAATTTACCACATACAGTAGAAACTTCCTATCTCTAAGTAGAGTGAATTAGAGACTTCTGCTCATAATAAACATGTGTTTCAGCTACAGCCCGATACTTACGTGAAGTCGATGAATTTGTAATGGAAACAACGGATGAATTTTCGATTGATCTCATTTTAAATACATTGGCTTTCTCAGAAAAATATGTCTTGTTCTTCACGGCATACTTAGAAAAAATGACTACCCTCAAGTTCCAAAACAGTAAACAGAGGACGTTCAGAATCGCAATAATCCCCATTTTCAGCTTTTCGATTTGGAATGGGGGTAATTTTAATTTCATACTATTCTTAGTGAAAGTAGTACAAAGAGAGGAATTTTGCCTATAATAGTCTTGTCAAGGAAACGGCTGATGATTTGCCGGCAGATTTTTGTTTTCTGAACCGGATATATAGTTCAATAACGAATAGATTTGGAATCCAGCAAATCCAGGCAATTAATCGATAAACACTTAAGAAATCAGAAGGTACCGCAGTCGGATTGATTAATTTTGTCACATCAGCAAATAAAAAGGTTAATAAAATTGTCCATAAACGGAGTGTCACACCGGCAAATGTCAAGGCATAACTTCTAAGCATCCATCGCTGATGAAGTTCAATTTTTTTCTTTCTGGCAGTTTTATAGCCTATATAGGTTGTATAAAGCCACAAGATATTCAAACAAAGGAATCCTACCATACTAATGACACCGCCTAAAGCTGTAGAAGATACATAAAATCCTGCCAATCCTCCCAATAGGATGGAAAAAATATATACCTTTCCAATGAATCGATGAATCCTTCTTTTAGCCTGAATTCTTTTACTGAACTGAAAAGGACCAAGGGCCAGTGCCATTACTCCTCCGGCGATATGCATCTTAAGAAAGATGATCCATGAATCGTAATGGATTCCCTCAAGAAGATGCAATGTAACAAGTCCTGCCTTTTGGGTCAAGTCCTAATTATTGTGTAAATTCCCCTTTGATAGACAACATGGACCTGATGACTTGACGTATGGTAGGCAAGTCCGGCAAGTCTCCCTGCCAGTCGCCTTCCCGGACAAACGATCATGTTGTCAAGGAACAGGCGTGTCAAGGAGCTTTCGCGGCATATCCTCGCTTCGCTCCGGTATTCCACGTTCTCCTTGACACAGCGAAGGGGTTACCCTACTCTTTTCATCTCCGAAACTTCCTGATTCACCGATCGAGCTTCTTGCTCTTTCGTTTTCCGCCACTGCCAATATTCGGACATATCTAAGTATTTACGTCCCGACATCCATTTTTCATCGATTTCGATCAACACGGCACCAACGAGGCGATACACCGATTCCCGGTTCGGAAAGATGCGGATGACCCGTTCTCTGCGACGAATTTCTTCGTTCAGCCGTTCCACTCCGTTGGTCGTACGCAGACGCCGCCGATAACGGTCCGGATAGTCCAATACAGCCGTGGCGTCTTCGAATCCCTCTTCAAGGATTTGCATGGCTTTTGGGGCTTTTTCTTCCCATTTGGCCAGCACTTGTTCCAATAACAGCCGGGCCGTTTGCTTGTTTGGGGCATGAAGAATCCCGCGAATCTCCTCCAGCAAGGCATCCTGCATATACTTTGGTGCGGCATCGAGGATATTGCGAATAAAATGTGTCTGGCATCGCTGCCATGTAGCACCTTGGAAATGCTTTTCAATCGCTTGCACCAGCCCGCCGTGCTGATCCGAGATGATCAAGTCCACTCCCCGGAGTCCTCGATCTTTCAGCCATCCGAAGAACTCGCTCCAGCTGGACTCCGATTCACTGTTTCCGATTTGCAGGCCAAGAATTTCCCGGTATCCTTCCTCATTCACTCCTGTGGCGATCAAAACGGCTCTGGAACGTACCCGTCCATCTTCCCGGACTTTCGTATAAATAGCATCTACTAGCACAAACGGATACACATGTTCATGCAGGGAACGGTAATTCCAGTCTTGGATAATCGGATCCAGCCCCTTGCACAGCGAGGAAACCGTGGATTTGGAAAACGAGGTGCCGCACAACTCCTCTGTGATTTGGGTGATTTTTCGGGTAGACACCCCGTTTACCACCATTTCCATGAGTGCCAGTACCAGTGCTTGTTCGCTCCGTTGATACCGTTGGAACAGTTCCGTAGAGAACTCTCCCTCTCTTGTGCGTGGAACGCGCAAGGTCAACCGTCCCACCCGGGTTGTCAGCTGGCGTGGATACGAACCGTTGCGATATCCTTTTCGTTCTTCCGTTCGTTCATAACGGCGAGCCCCCAGCTGTTCTTCTACTTGTGCCTCGAGGATTTGATTGAGGACTTGTTCCAGTAGCTTAGCTAATCCTTCATCTCTGGTGAATAACCCGTGCAGAAGTTCATCATTTAGGGTAATATGATATTGAGCCATGGTTGCATTCCTCCTTATGTTTGGTGTTTGTTTGTCCACTGTTTATTCTACCAAAGGGGAAGCAACATGGCTCTTTTTCTATTTCCCTTTTTACACAATTATATGGACTTAACTTGCCTTTTGGGGATCCAAAATAAAAAATTGAATAACTCCATAAAATGAAATAAGAACAGCTAAAAGAGCGATAATCGGTTTCCAGAAATATCGGATCAAACGCGACCACTCCCCATAATATTTCTAAACCATGCAACTGTTTTCCGGATGGCTTCTCTATGTTCGGTCACCTGATACGGAAATGCTTTTGCAAATTTTGCATGGCTGACGATAAATGGTTTATTGAACATATACATCATTTCTTTGAATTCGCGCATGTTTTTATCAAAAAGTCCAAGAAAATTAACGATTTGTGAACTTGCGAGACGGTATGTTGGCTTTTTGCCAATTTCATCGCCAACCATTTCAATTAATTCTCTAGTAGATATTGTCGGAGCAGCCGGAATATGCCACACTTGACCAAGTGATCGATCGTTTTCTGACAAGGTTACAAGTCCGCGAGCAAAATCTTCAATAAAAATATGAGTATGAGGGAGATCGATGTTCCCGATTGCCTCGGCTTTCTTCCCCAGTAATAGATTTCCGATTACCCTGCTTCCCAATGTCGCCACTAAAGCTCTTGGACCGAAAAAATCCGGGCCTCTTCCGATTACTGCCTTAATCTTTCCTTGTTGATGACTATTAAGAAGGTTTTCGGCTACTTGAGCCCGCACCTTTGTTTTAACTCCAACTGGCTTATAAGAAAGATCTTCATGATAATCACCATTAACCGGACCATAAGCATACAGATTATCTGCATAAATTATTTTCGCTCCTGAAAAAGCTGCCGCTTCGATTAATCCATTCATCATCGAAGGCAAATGGTCGGACCATTCTGTATACGGCAAACCTGCACAATGAAAAATTTTTTCTGCATCTTTGCATATTTCTTTTGTAAAATTTCGGTCACGTGCGTCACCTTTTATCAATTCCACCCCTTGTGGAATATCTGCTTTTCCGGTCCGGTTTATGACTTTCACCTTTTGCCCGCGGTTCAATAGTTCCCGTAAAACGGCCATTCCAAGCGGACCTGTTCCAAAAATATAATTCATCTCTCTCCCTCAACTTTCTTTTCTGAAATTTTTTCTTTACTTTGATTAAATAGTGTACTTATGTTAAATATTTAATATCCGTTAATAAAATTTGTCAATGATCTTTTTTAGAAATTTTTTCTATATTTTTCGACATAAAAAAGGGTCAGACCCCGCCAATCCGGAGGGAGTCAGACCCTTGAAGAAAATTTTCACCTATTTACATTTAATTAAGTCTAGATGAAGCCGGTAATATTCCATAAAATCACGGGAACTATAAATATGTGATGTTAAGTAAGCACCATAAAAAATCGTAAATAATATTTTTACGAGATCATCTGTTGTTTTATCTGTCATAATTTCTCCGTCTTGTTTAGCCTCTTCAATATATTTATAGAAAATATCGCCAAGATTTTGTACTTCCGGCTCGACAAGCTCCTCGTGTTCAGGAAAAAGCAAATGAATTTCCGTTTCTGTTAAAATCGGCATGCGCGGATGCATTTTTTGCTCGGACAAAAAGCTTATCAAACTTAACATTAATCCTGGACGAACCTTTGCACTTTCAGCAATGCTTTTAAATAAAAACTCAATGGCATCAAGGCCTCTCTTCGGATGAAGATACAAATCTATTAATCTTTGCGACAGCCAAATTCTCATGCAATAGACTAACAGGTCATCTTTTTGCGGAAAAAACTTAAAAAAAGTAACTTTTGATACTTCTGCCTTTTTGCAAATATCCTCCACATTGACTTCCCGAAAAGTATTTTCGCCGATAAGGTCCAGCCCCGCCTGTAAAATGGATATTTTAGTTCTTGCTTTCTTAATTTCCCGTAACGAATGATCTTTCATTGCAGTACCACCTTACTTTTGATTAACCATAATTTAAAAATTAACATCGGTAAATTAAAATGTCAAACATTACGGGTTGCAAGATTAATTAGAGCGACCTTATTTGGAAGTGCATTTACAGCGGTCTATGCTTGAATTTGGCTATCGTTGTTTTTCGAATTTTTGAAGAAGCCAAACAGAACTGAAATTAATAATATTCCGATAACAAGAATTGTAACGCCTGCAGCCCCAAAAGAATTTGCCACATAGCCGAGAATAATTCCTGTCACTCCAAAATCACTGTCTGAGAATGTTGTGTTTGCAAAGCCCAAATCTCCTAAAACCGGGAGCAAAAAGACTGGAAGGAAAGTGATAAGCAGTCCGTTTACAAACGATCCGATTATTGCACCGCGGATTCCGCCCGTTGCATTACCAAATACACCGGCAGTTGCTCCGGTAAAGAAGTGAGGTACTACTCCCGGCAGGATAATGACTGCCCCAAGTGCTCCAAGGATGATCATCCCTGTAATCCCGCCAAGAAAACTGCAGAAAAAACCGATTATCACTGCATTTGGTGCATATGGAAATACGATCGGACAATCAAGAGCCGGTTTTGAGTTTGGCACTAACTTGGTAGAAATCCCTTTAAAAGCAGGAACGATTTCTGCTAAAACTAGACGTACACCTGAAAGGATGACAAATACACCTGCTGCAAATGTTACAGCTTGAATCACCGAAAATACGAGATAATGAGTCCCATCGCTAAGCTCTTTTTCAACATAAGATGGCCCTGCAAAAAGAGCGATAATACTATATAAGATCGTCATCGTCAGCGCAATCGTTACAGATGTGTCACGCAAGAATCCAAGTCCTTTTGGAAAATTAATGTTTTCCGTTGATTGTGAACCTTTTCCGACAACCTTGCCGACCAGCCCTGAAAGGACGTAACCAAAGGTTGAAAAATGACCGAAACCGACATTATCATTTCCGACAATTTTTCTCATAAAAGGCTGGGCCATAGCCGGAAATATAGCCATTATTAAACCAAGTGTTATCGAACCAACAACAATAAGTGATACCCCTTTTAAACCCGATACAACAAGAATGATGGCGATCATGCAAGCCATATACAATGTGTGGTGGCCAGTTAAAAAGATATATTTAAATCTGGTAAATCTAGCAACTAAAATATTTGCCAGCATGCCAAAAAACATGATGAGAGCTGTAGCAGATCCATATTCAGTCAGTGCCATAGCCACAATTGCTTCATTAATCGGCACAACGCCGTTTACATGAAAGGCTTCCTGAAACATTTTTCCAAATGGTTCAAGTGAACCGACAAGAATTTTGGCTCCGGCCGCTATAACAAGAAATCCGAGGAATGATTTTGTCGTTCCTTTTACAATTTCATTTGCCGGTTTTTTCTGAAGCACGAGCCCAATTAATGAAATGATTGCGATTAAAATAGCTGGCTGGCTTAAAATGTCCATCATCAATTTAAGAAATCTTTCACCCATCCTGTTCTCCCTCTCTGTTCCTTAGAGCAGTCCTCTTTTTTGCAGAACTTCCTTCAACTTTTCACGAAGTCCATCCATATCAATAATACTGTCAATTACGACAACATCCCCTAAGTGGGAAGCTCCTTCAGCGATATCCTTTGCCGCAATAAACAAATCCGCCATATCAGGTGTTGCAGAGCTTAAATCGGAATGGCCGACTTCAATACCTGTAACCCCCAGTTCATTGAGAATTTCTTGAACATTCATTTCCAGCATAAAGCTGCTTCCAAGGCCTGAGCCGCATACTGCTAGAATCTTCATAATAATTCCTCCCCTTTCATCGTTCTCCTAGTTTAATAGTTACAAATTATTTGAATATTCCTTAATGAGTCCGAGAACCTCTTCGACGTCATTAAATTCTTTCAATTTTTGTACGTTTTCTTTTTTGCTTAACAGTTTTGTTAATTGGGAAAGAGCTTTTAAATGTGTGGAATTATCAATTGCCGCAATACAGAATAATAATGAAACAGGGTACTTATTATCATTCAAAAAATGCACCGGTTGTTCAAGTTTCAAAAAACTCATCCCCACTTTGTTCACTCCCATTTCAGGGCGTGCATGCGGGATCGCAATTTCCTGGCCGATAATTATATATGGACCCATTGTTTTTACATTATTGATCATGGCATCTACATATGAAGGTTCAATCACCCCTTTCAAAAGCAGCGGTTTGGCTGCCTCTTTTATTGCTTCTTCCCAGTCTGATAACTGATCCGCGAATTGGATTGTTTCTTTCTTTAACAAATTACTTAACACTGGTCGTTTCCCCCCTAAATCCGACTGCCTTTTTATGAAAGGTCAATTTGTTTAATGCTTGTCTAAAGATTCATACAAAACTATTTTTCTCCCGTACTTCTTTGTCGATCCCATATGCGGGATAAACTTCGTTCACAAATCTGGTATCATAATTAGCTTTACTGGTTTGATTTCATTATACAGTTTGTTTGTATACTTTTTGAAGCATATTTATTCCCCTTAACGTAAGGCGGCCATGTCGTATATTTTCTAATTTGTTTACCATCTTAACGTATTTTTGTTGACTCTATTAGACTACAAATATATAATAAAAGTAAAAAGTGGTAATTTTTTTAAATAATGTAAATAGAAAGGGGGATTTAACGATGAAATCAACCGGAGTTGTAAGAAAGGTGGACGAACTTGGGCGTATTGTAATTCCGAAAGAGTTGCGCAATACGTTTGATATCAAAGAGAAAGACCCGCTTGAGATTTTCGTTGAGGAAGATAAGATTATTTTGAAAAAGTACAGCCCGTTCAGGGCCTGCATGATAACTGGGGAAGTTTCTGATCATAATATTTCTCTTGCTGATGGAAAAATTATCTTAAGCCGTGAAGGCGCTCAAATTCTTCTTAAGGATTTACAACAGTTGCTTAATGAAAATTAAAATCAAAAGGCTGGCTCATAAAGATTTGACACCCAATTAGAGGGGTCTGGCCCTTTGCTTATGAGTCAGCCGCTTTTTTTTGTCTGAATTCACTAATGTTTGGGAATCTATTTTCCGAACATTTCCTCCGGCCAATATGTTTCCCCGATTGCCAGCACTTTTTGCAACTTTTTGTCAAGCTTCAGTCTGTTCCATTCCTTCTGCATCCGCTCAAGTGCTTCCGGTCCAGTATCATCAGCAAGACGATAAGCTCCATAGTGCATTGGGATAAACACATTGCCTTTCAACTCAAGAAATGCTTTGATTGCATCTTCGGGATTTATGTGCGAAGCCGACATAAACCATTCCGGTTCATAGGCGCCGATCGGCATTAAAACAATATCAATTTTGAATCGGCCGGCAATTTCTTGAAAGCCTCTGAAATAACCGGTATCTCCGGCAAAATAAACGGAGCGGTCTCCATTCTCAATAATCCAGCCGCCCCAATGAGAAGTGTTTGTATCACAAAGTGACCGTTTTGTCCAATGCTGGGCAGGAACAAAAGCTATTGACAAAGTTCCATCCGAAAAAGTATCCCACCATTTGGCTTCAATGACATTTTTATACCCCCTTCGAGTAAAAGCGGATTTTAAGCCGATCGGGACGTAAAAAACCGGTGAACCTTTTAGTTTGCGGATCGAGCCGAAATCAAGATGGTCATAATGACCGTGCGATATAACAACAATATCAATCTCCGGTAATTCTGCAATTGGAATTCCCGGTTCTGTTAACCGTTTTTGGAAACCCATCCATTTCGCCCAAACCGGGTCGGTTAAAATATTAAGACCATTCATTTGGATAAAAAAAGTTGAATGGCCAATCCATGTAATCGACATTTTCGTCCGATTTTGCTGTAATTTCTCAATTTCTTTTTGAGCTGCCTGAGGAATTTGGACCGACAAATCCTTTTTCTTCGCCCGCCGCTCTCTTGACCAGCGCAACATATCTGAAAATGACTTTGAAGTTTGTACATGATCATAATTTTCGTAGCGGACCCGTTTCATTCTTTGTTCTCCTCTTAATCTTTCATTGACTTTCTGCAAGTCTATCAATATTTTAATGCCGCAAACCACTTTTGACAAAATCAACGCTTCATATACCGGATGAATTTCTTTCTAATTTATTTGTTATCGGCCACTTTTAGGTTTTATCGACCACTTTTTCTTAAAGAGAGTTGTTGTCTCTAAAAAAAGGGCGGCATTATTTTTAAAATAATGCCGTCTTCGATCATTTTGTTTATTAGCTTTCATTATTGCTTAACTTCCCCGAAACTGCCCTTTGCTTATTTGCGTGCACAGGACGGTCAGCCGCGCTTCTTAACGGAATTTCCTTTAAGAAAAATGTTAAGAACACTGCTATTAACATTGTAAAGGTTACAAACAGGAACACGCCTGAGAGTGCGTACGTTAAGGCTTCCTGTAATGAATGAATCATGTTTTCAAAAAACGGAATTGCTTCTTTTGGAAGCATGCTTTTTACTTGATCTAATTTTTCATGGTCCAGCAAAAGCTGAGGGTTTTGCATTGATTCCATTTTGCCGGCAAGTTCAGGTGAAGCAGCCATATGATTTGTTTCATTGTTTTGCATCATCGTTTCCATCTTATCTTTCATACGCGAATTTAACAGTGTTCCCATGATCGCAACTCCGACCGTTCCCCCAATGGAACGGAACAGTTGGGTCGAAGCCGTTGCGACCCCGAGCAGGCTCTGATCAACCGCATTTTGAACAGTCAGTGTAAAGACAGTCATGCCGATCCCGAGTCCGAACCCGACAAGAACGAGGTAAAACACAAGCACGTATTGAGAAGTGTTCATATCCATTGTCGAAAGCAAATATAATCCTAAAGTCGAGATACAAAGACCAACAATGGCTTGAACTTTGTATTTTCCTGTTTTTGTAATGATTTGGCCGCCGATGGCACTTGCAAATACAAGTCCAAAGGTCATCGCCATCGTAAGAAAACTCGAGTGTGTGGCAGAAAAACCGAGTACACCTTGAATAAAGTAAGGAACGTACATGACGCCGCCAAACATCGACACCCCGATCACAAAGCCGATCACATTAGAGATGCTAAAAATGCCGTTCTTAAACAAGTCCAGCGGCAATATAGGACTTTTTGCTTTTCTTTCAAATATGATAAAAATAAAAAGACTAACAATCGTCGCTCCGAACAGTCCAAGTATTTGCGCTGAATCCCATTCGTATTTGGTCCCGGCCCAGGAGAAGGCGAGCAAAGCAAACACAATCGTTGCCGTTAAGAAAAGAGAACCCGCATAATCGACGTTTTCCCCCGGCTTTTTTTCAACTTTAGGAAACAGTTTCCAAATGAGGACGAGAGCAACAATACCTAGCGGCAGGAATACCCAGAATACCCATTTCCACTCAAGATTATCAACAATATAGCCGCCGAGTGTCGGTCCGAAGACGCTGGAAATCCCGAATACGGCGCTCATTGCGCCTTGCCACCTGCCGCGTTCCCTCGGAGCAAACAAATCTCCAACAGCAGTAAAAGCTGTTGACATGATCATTCCGGCTCCCAGCCCCTGAATGCCCCGGTACGTAATCATTTGAAAAATGTCTGAAGACGTTCCGGCAAGAAACGCACCGATTGAAAAGATGATGATTCCAATAATAAGAAAGGGCTTCCGTCCATATATATCTGACAGTTTACCGACTAAGATCGTTGTAATGGAGCTTGTCAGCATGTAAATAGTAAAAACCCAGCTGTAATAATCAAGCCCCCCCAGTTCGGAAATGATTTTTGGCAAAGCATTGCCGACAATCGTCTGATTAACAGCAGCAAAAAACATCGCTGCAATAATCGCAATCATGATGGTAACTTTTTCTTTATGACTTAAATGTTCCATCCAGTTTTTCACCCCAATTTTATTTACCATTGATTAATCTGTATTAATATCTTCAATAACTTTGATTTTCAATCGCCTGCGTTCTTTTAATATATAAATATTTCACTTAGTTAAGTATTAGTAAATATAAATCCATATTTCTAACTTGTCAATAGAAAAGGGTCAGACCCCTCAAAAAGGAGTCAGACCCTACCCTTACAGATTAATTTTTGTCTGCCGGAAATACGACGCCGATTTGTTTGCGTGCTTCATCAATCACTTCCATAGCGGCTAATGAATTGGCAAATGAATTTATTAAAGACTCTGTTTCGCTGTTTTGAATGAGTCTGATGAATTCTTTTATTTCATAATACATCGAATGTCCTTGAGGCTTTGAAATGTCTTCGATTGTTCCGTCCCTGTACTGAATTTTCACATTTGTCGGTGTGTGTATTTTGTCGATGATGATGCTGCCATTTTCGCCTTGTATTTCAGATGGAATAAAAGAATCAGTGATCTTTGAAAACATGATGACGGCTTCTTTGTCTTCATATTTCATAAGGATGCTTCCTTCTCCGTCAACTCCCGATTCAAGAATAAGCCCGTTCGCCTTTATACTATGCGGTTTTCCGAACAGAACAATGGCGGGATAGACGCAGTAAACGCCAATATCCATTAATGCCCCGTTTGAAAAAGCCGGATTAAATGCATTAAGAATCGTGCCTTGTTTATAAGCATCATAGCGGGATGAATACTGGCAGAAACTCGCAAAATACCTGCGTATTGTTCCGATTTTATGTAAGTTTTCTTGAATCGCTTGAAAGTTCGGAAGGAGAGTCGATTTTAATGCTTCCATTAACAAAACATTGTTAGCCTTTGCCGCCTCAACCATCTTTTTAGCTTCCGCAGCGTTCGATGCGATCGGTTTTTCACAGAGCACGTGTTTCCCTTCATTCATATAAATAATCGCTTGTTCAGCATGCAATGAATTAGGGCTTGCTATATAAACGGCATCAATATGATTGCTTTTTGCCATCGTTTCGTGATCTGTGAAAGTGTATTTTGCCCCATGCTTTGAAGCAAATTCATCGGCCCGTTCTTTTGTTCTGGAATAAACAGCCGTTAATGCAAAATCCTCTATTTCTTTAGCTCCTTTTATAAATTCATCAGTGATCCAGTTCGTTCCGACAACCCCAAATCGTATCAAAATGTTTCCCCCTTTGTGCGAAAGTCAAAAATGATTCAAATGAAAATTTTTTCAACTTCATAGTAACAGTATGACAGTGATTTTTCCATAAAAGTTTCAGTAATAACACAATACAAAAAAAGCTCGGATTTTTCTCGAGCTTTTATATTGTATATTTATTTGTACGCTATTTTTTTGAAAGCCAAGAGCTGCCAGTAGAGGGTTCCCATCTCATTTGCCACGTGCATTCAAAGCAAATTGGAGAGTCTATCGATTTCTTTGTTTTATATAGAGCGAAACGTTTTCATCTTCAAAATAGTAAAAAAAGACTGCTCTTGTTTGGGAAATGCGAATAAAAATAATTCGATAAACAGTCTCCTAAATTATTAATTCCAGCGGCCGGTTTTTGATATTTCTAGCAGCGCCCAAATTAAGTGAAACATAAACATTGCGATTGTTATCGGAACGAGCATCAATAAATTTTTTCCGTATTTTTCTTTAATTTCCGCTACATAGAAACCGCAGAAAAACAAAACTACCATTGCAGCTACAAGCATAAATGTGTAAACGAAATACATGCTTCTATGCCTCCTCAATACTTCATTACTTTGGCTGATACAGTGTTTTTTGTTTTATCAGGTCACCATTCCCTGATATCAGTGCCATTATAAGGAAGGTATTGCTTTAAGTAAAGCATATCAAGCAATGATTTAGACATATTTCATATAATTGTAAGAATTTGTTCGATTTTTTGAAACTATTTCGGTTTATCATACTTCATTGCCCTGTCACTATCTTGAAATCCTTTTGTTGTTGGATCCTGGATGATCCCAAGCATCGACAAAATGATAAAGACGGAATTGGCAAGGGTAAGAATTTCGCTTTTCACTTCTTCTGTAAGCTGAAAATCTGTTACTCCCAACGAGTTTAACACAGGCAGAATGATTTGAGCGACAAGCATAATTTGTGAGAGGAATGAGATGGCCCATATTCTGTTTTGGAAACGAACCTTCCAGTTTATCATGTTTCAATTCTCCTTTGTTGGTAATTTTTTACTACTAACATATGCTTGTCTTCTGAATTGTTGTATGTTTTTACACTATAAGATGGAGGAAAAAAATTAAGACCAGGAGATAACATGATTCTCCTGGTCAGATTTTTAATAATTAATTTAACACCCATTTCCGGATCGCTTGGGCTACTCCGGCTTTTTCATTTGTTTCCGTTATATCATCGGCTGCTTCTTTTACGATATCCTGGGCATTTCCCATTGCAATTCCCAGGCCTGCTTCTTTTATCATTGCAATATCGTTTAAACTGTCGCCGCACGCCATTACATGATCCATCGAAATGCCAAGAAAATCGCATACTTTTCTAATCGCTTTCGCTTTGTTTATCCCAATCGGATTGACTTCGATGTTGGTGTGGCTTGAATTGCTTATTTCGAATTTGCCCATTGATTTCAATTCATTCAAAATGATTTGACGGACATTGTCATCTTCAACATCAAAGCCGAATTTCAGCCATTTCGATGCAGCAATCTGCTCGGGGCTAAGCTCCCTGCTGTAAACTTTGTCTGTACTGACAGCCCAAAAGTATGTTTTATATGTTTGTGAAAGATCCCACAGCCACTTGATCAGTTCGGAATCAATTAAGTTTCTTTCAACAAGTTCGCCGTCAGGCCCCCAAATTTCACTTCCGTTCACTGTAACGAGATAAGACGATAGTTCCAGCGACTTTGCGTAGTCGCGGCATGTCAACAAACTTCTGCCCGTACTGAGCACGACATGAATTCCTTTTTCCATTGCTTCTTTAATTGCTTTTCGATTCTCTTCAGGCACTTCACATTTTTCATTAAGCAAAGTTCCATCCATATCGAGTGCAATTAACTTAATATCCAAATCTCTCTCTCCCATGTTTCTTCCTCCCGCCATTTGTTCGTATTGTCTCTGTTAATTCCGGACTCAAGTGAGTTGAAAAGAGAGCTGCCTAATCTCTCCCATCATTCTTTATTGTACACCATTCTATATACAATAGAATGTTTTTGTATTTTTCCGCACCTGTCGAAACACGTCAGTGACGGGAATCTTTTTGATTTTCGCTATTTCTTTCACGGATTCCGCCATCATTACCGGGTGAGTCATTTTACCTCTAAAAGGGCCTTCAAACGGCCACGGACCATCCGTTTCAATCATAATTTGTTCCAGCGGATAAGCATTCACTAGTTGTTGAATCTCATGTTCATAAACGACATCCGGGGTTACGGATATAAAATAGCCGTTGGCAATCATTCTTTCGATTGTTTTGCTGTCGCCTTTAAACCAATGAAAATGGGCTTTTTCTATCGAATGCTTTTCGAGCAGATCACAGGCAATTGGCGCATCGTCATATACTGCATGTAAAACGATTGGTTTTCCCCACTTTTTAGCCAATTTAATAAACTGTTCCAATAGCTCAAAATACTTTCCGACTTCGTATGAAGTAACTTTCTGCTCACTCCGCAAATAATAAGGAAGGCCGACCTCACCGACTGCAGCCATTTCTGTTTTGTGTTCCTTCATCCAGCCAACAAGTTTTTCAATCTCGTTTTCATCGGGAAGCGGCTGTTCCGGATGAAAGCCGAATGCTGGCTTGACTTTGTCGTATTCCTTGGAAAGCTCGAGATTTGTTTTGCATGATTCAAGGTGGAATGACACAGAAATAAGTGCTTCAAGAAACGGCGAGTTTTCAACGATCTCTTTAATCGCCTCTCCTTGATATTGATCAAGATGGATATGGGCATCAATCATTTTTTCCATCACGGTTACTCCCCTGCAACGTGTAGAAAATCTCCCTTTTCCATTTCAAAAAATCGTCCGTAAGCATCATACTTTCGTCTCTTGGCCGTGAAAAAGGTATATGAAATTCAGCTTTCACTTTCGCCGGTTTATTAGACAGCACAATGATCCTGTCTGATAAAAACAAAGCCTCATCAATGTTATGGGTGACAAACAGAACCGTCTTGCGGTTTTCCTCCCAAATCGACAGCAGCCATTTTTGCATTTTAAGCCGGGTCAGTTCATCAAGCGCCGAAAACGGTTCATCGAGGCAAATTACGGATTGCGGGCTTAATAATGCACGAATAAAGGAAACCCTCTGCTTCATTCCGCCGGATAGTTCATGAGGGTAAGAATTCAGATAAGAAGCTAATCCTGCTTTTTCGAGCATTTCCTTTGCTTTTTCCTTGTCCGGTTTCCCTTTCAATTCTTGGCTGAGAATAGTATTTTCCAACACGGTTCTCCACGGGAAAAGAGAAGGGGTTTGCGGCATATAGCTGATTTCTCCCCTTGTACCGTTGATCGTTTTGTTTTCAAGCTGTATCGTTCCCTCATCAGGTGTGATGATTCCGCCAATCATATGAAAAATGGTGCTTTTCCCGCTTCCCGACGGACCGATGATTGAAACAAATTCTTCTTTTTCCACTCGAAAGGAAAGGTCCCGAATAATTTCATTTGTGCCAAATCGTTTTGATACTTCTTTTACAATTAGATGGCTCATTTTTGATCTTCTCCCTTCCCCTGCCAGTGGACAATTCGCCGCTCAGCCAGAACGATCAGCAGGAAAAACAGCAGGCTGAGAAACATAATGGTAAAAATCGCGACGAATACGCGGTCGGTGCGAAACGAGGAGGAAGACAGCGTCATGTAAACGCCAATTCCTTTTTCCGCGCCAAGCCATTCTGATATGACTGCTCCCATCACACTGTATGTCGCAGAGATTTTTAATCCGGAAAAAATCGACGGAAGCGAATGCGGCCACTCCAGCTTCCAAAACAGCTGTTGTTTTGTGGCCCCTGCCATCATCATATAATGCTTAAGTTCCTGTGGAGTTTGCCTGAAACCGTCCAGAGCGGCGATCGTGATCGGGAAAAAACAGACAAGCGTGATGACGATGATTTTCGGCAGCAGCCCAAACCCAAACCAAATGACAAGGAGCGGTGCGAGTACAATAATCGGCACATTTTGCGATAAAATCAAGAGCGGATAAACGGATGACCGAAGGAATGGAACGAGATGCAAAACGATGGCAGTGAAAATGCCGACGCCGGTCCCGACTGCAAAACCGAGAAGAGCGATTTTGACCGTTGAAACTGCATCCGGATAAAATTCGGACCAGCCAGCGGCCCCTTCTGTCACAATTTTGGATGGGGCAGGCAGGAGCCATTCAGGGGTTCCGGCCGTTCTTACTCCTATTTCCCAAGTGATAAAGAAAAGGAGGAGAACCAGAATCGGCCTCCACCCTTTTATGATTGCTTCTCTCATTACCGATACTTCTCCGTCAGTTGATTCATTGTAATCCCCTCTGGCTGGTATAAAATTTTTACTTGAGAGATGACATTTTTACTGCCCAATTCAATCATCCGCTCATTCATATCTTTAATGACTTTTAATAGTTTGTCCAACTCGCCTTCCATTGTCGTTTCAAGCGGGTGCACCTCATATGCAACCCCTGATTCATGAATCACTTTTATCGCTTCGTCCACATATGGAATCACATCTTCCCCGTCTTTTGTCTTCGGCAAAATTTGAATGCTTACAAGCGCGTCAGCCATCTTGTTTCCTCCCTATTCCGGCAAAAATTCATTGGTGAATGCTTTTTTGGCATCAAGCTTTTTTTCTAATAAACCATTTTCATACATCCAGGACGCGTAATTTTCCCAAACTTCAAGTTTTTGTTCGCCCCATCTTGGCGCATCATCCTGATATTTTGATGCCAGCCATTCTTGGCTCTTTTTCACTAATTCCGGATCAAGGTCTGGCTCTGCTTTAATTAAAATATCTGCCGCTTCTTTAGGATTTTTAATCGCAAATTGATAGCCTTTTGATGCGGCGTTCACAAATGCTTTAACGATCTCAGGTTTTTTCGAAATCATTGTTTCGTTTGTCGTTAAGACCGGTGTGTAATAGTCAAGGTTTTTGGAATAATCCGTTAAATAAATCATATTCAATTTCTCGCCGCGAAGCTCTGCTTCAACACCAGTCCAACCGTAATAAATCCATGCAAAATCGATGTCTTTTTTTACCGCGGTAAAGAAATCCGTATCTCCGATGTTTACAATCTTTACTTTATTGACATCGGCATTTTCTTTTTTCATTAAAGAGCTGATCACTGACTTTTCAACCGGTGAGCCCCATCC
Source organism: Bacillus methanolicus (assembly GCF_028888695.1). Taxonomy (NCBI): domain Bacteria; kingdom Bacillati; phylum Bacillota; class Bacilli; order Caryophanales; family Bacillaceae; genus Bacillus; species Bacillus methanolicus. Next base: position 1,454,862 of record NZ_PNFF01000001.1, read on the forward strand.
GCCGTAAGTCTTTCCTTCAAAATCCTTCGGTGATTTGATATTTTTTTCAACCGGCGATGCAAATCCTGAAGTGTTGTGCTGAATGATCGCCGCGATCGACACAATCGGAACGCCTTGAATACGCGCCTGCGTAATTCCTTCCTGGTAACCGACCCCAAATTCAGATTTTCCGGATGCCACTAGCTGATCCGCTCCCGTCTCACCCGGCTTCACTATTTCTACATCCAATCCTTCCTGTTCGAAATAGCCTTTTTCTTTCGCTACATATAATCCGGTGTGATTGGTGTTCGGCGTCCAATCGAGCACAACCGACACTTTTTCAAGTGATTTTTCTTTTTTGTCTGTTGTTGCAGTGTTCTTGTCTGATGATGAATCATTCTTGTCAGTACCGCAGCCCGTTAAGAGCATGGCTGAAAAAAGCAATGCGAGCCATTTTTTCATTACTGTTTCCTCCCTCTATATACTTTAAAATTCTCCCGAATACTCACGTTTTCTCTAAATTTCATTAACACCTAATAGTTGATCCACCGAAAATCATGGTTATAAATTGAATTTATTTAAATTTCTTACAGATGGGGGGCCATCCTACCAACCAAACTGGTATTGTTTGGTAATAACAGTTATGACCGTGCGCAAAATCTCCACTCATCTCACGGTCGCTAACCCTCCCATGTATCACCGGATTGGGATCCATACATTCCTTCGTCCTGCGTATCCATGAGGTGGAGGTCGGATAAGCTCCTCAGCTGGGTCATAAGCCCGTATGGTAAAAATAAACTCCGACTCGGCACTATTGGTGTTTGTCTTTAGAAATACTTGAAGTATTCGATAGTAATTTGATTAACAAATTGGTTAATAAATCGGTTTAAGCAACTTGTAATGTAATTTGAGGCAAGCCTTGCAATAATTTTGAACCATCAAATTCACACTGTTTTTGACCAATGACAAATAAGACACGTAATAGCTTACAACACAAAGCGATGAGAGACTGTTGCTTTTTTAAAGGCCTTTCAGATCGTTTTGTATAGTATTGATGTAAAGCTTTAAAAGTTGGATTATGGGCAACGAGTGGCCGAATCGCTAGGTACAGAGCTTTACGCAGCCTGCTTCGTCCCCGTTTCGTTATTCTGGTTTGTCCTTTAAATTTTCCAGAACTATGCTCACGTAATGAAAGGCCTGCCAGATTAACTAATTGCTGAGGGTGACTGTACTTTGTGAGATCACCCACTTCAGCGAAGAATAGAGCGACTGTTGTAACACCTAACCCAGAAATATTCATCATTTGCTTAGCACCTGGGATCGTTTCTACAAGAGCTTCTAGCTCCTGATCCAACTCTTCCAACTGCGTTTGATAAAGCTCATATTGGTCAATCAGATATTCCATTTCACGTTTGGCAAACTGAATCCCGATTTGAATTCCAATGCTCTTTTTGGCCGTTTCCACTAGTTTCGTTGCTCGCTTCATTCCAACTCCTCGTTGTACAAATGGCTTCCACTTTGAGAGAATCTCTTCAGGTGTCATTTCTTTAATTTGAGAAGGAAATGGAAACAGTTTTAGCGTGCAAAGAGCTGCTTTTCCTTCCCAATCCCCGAAAACATCGAAAAACTCCGGAAAATAACGTTGAATCAAATTTTGAATACGTCCTTCTGTGATGGCAAGCTGTTGAGTGAGCTGATCTCTTATTTTGACGCCTTCTCTTAGTTCCGCGTAAATGCCGTCTAAGAGATTTGGTACGGAGTATCGGCCGTCTTTAATCAGCTGTGCAATCACTCTGGCGTCTTTTGTATCGTTTTTTGTTGGAGAGTTGTCATCAAGCTCTTTGCTTTTCTTTACATGCATCGGATTGACTAGCACAAAGTCATAGCCCTTTGCGGTAAGGAAATAAGCGAGATTTAACCAGTAGGGCCCGGTTGGTTCAACCCCAAAAATCACATGGTTCTTATCATTTTCTTTTTGGTGTCGATTCACCCAATCTAAAAGCATTTGGAAACCATGTATGCGATTTTCAAAGATCAAGCGTTTTCCAAATTCAATTCCTCGATCGTCTTGTGCCCGTGCCACGTGTTTGTCTTTGGCAATATCAATGCCGATTATTAATGTTGATGGTGTGATTTGCGAGATTTTTCGATTTTGAGTATAATTCATTATTGAGTCCTCCTTGGTAACTTATTAATTCGGGGTCAATGCATTGACACCCTGTACTATACCAAGAGGGCTCTTTTTGTTTCAAACCTCAAATTTCTTCATTACAGGAATGCTCCTTATGTAATTTAGAATTCGCAAGCCCGGGAACAAATGAAATGCGCCCAGGTCAGAACCTGAGCGCCTAGACGAACAATGTTCCCTCCGCTGGTCTGAACCAGTTCAGGTTCTAAGGGTCATCATCTTTCGGATGAAATCTCAACCGGCAACACCGGTTCCCCTACATTCTTGCTATGAAATTATCAATTCCTCATCTATTATAGCAGATTAGATAATTAATATAATAATTTTCTAATAAATTTGATCGGGGTCTGGCCCGTATTAAGATATCTCGAATCTGGCAGGCATCGGCCGGACAGAGTTCAAATCCCTCTTTTAGAGTTAACACCTAATGGCAGCTGCTGAAAATTGATAAATTTTTTGTGTCTACCGCGTCCTAACCCCAAACTTTTGGTAGAGCAACGTTAAATTATATTCCAGTGATCGTTGGCTCATCGATAAAGAATTAGCCATTTCTCTTGTACTTTTACCCTTTGCCAGTTCCGCCAATATGTCTTCTTCTGTTTTCGTCAGGATTACTGTATCTTGAGAATTGGTGCCGCCGGAAACGAAGCCCGGCCTTCTTAGTTCTCTTACAAGCGAAAGCGGCAAGATAACCTGTTGACGCAGGGCGCATCTTATTCCTATCACAAGTTCTTCTCTTGAAGAAGTTTTGGATAAAAAACCGGAAACTCCGGCTTCAACCAATAAATTAAAATGTGGTTTAATATCAAAACCGGTGTAAATTAATACAATTAAATCTTGATTATACGCTAAAGCTTTTTTTGTTAGTTCAAGCCCGTTCAAGTGCGGCATATACAAATCAAACAGCAATATATCATAATGTTGCAGCTTAATTTTATTTAATGCGTTCAAAGAACTGTTTTCTATTGAAATGTTAAAATCGGGTTCCTGCTCCAATAGCATTTTTGTACCTTCCAATATAGATAAATGGTCATCGACTATCAAAATATTTATCATCGTAAAAACCTCTCAAATTTTTTTATCTCCAATGCCGGTACATGGAATTTGCATAGTAACTTTTAATCCGCAATTCGGTTTTGAATAAAACTCTACATTGCCTGAAAGGCTCTGAACGCGTTGCTTAATGCTTGTTAATCCCATGTTGTTAAAGGACGGTTTTAACTTATCCAGTTCAAAGCCCACACCGTCATCAGAATATTCAAACATCATTTTGTCTTCCCGGGCACTAATATGAAGGTGAATTTTTGAAGCCTTGGAATGTTTTGTCGCATTGTTGATCAATTCCTGTACGATTCGATAAATTCCGATCGTTTGTTCCTCATTTAATTGAAGACTGGAAGTATTGTCTGTTGAAAAATAAATTTTAAAAGTTGAAGAAACTTGGGTATATTCAAATAAATTTTCCAATGCCCGCTCTAAACCCAATTCCCTTAGCAACGGTGGCCGAAGTTCATTACATGTCATCCGGATTTGGTGAATGGTGTCCAGCAGTCCTTGTTCAATTCCTTTAAGCAGTGCTTTTATTTCGTTGTCAAATTCATGGCGATGAAGCAATGATTCCATTCTTCTGTACAAATCAATTTGATCCTGCAGGACTGTATCATGCAAATCACTTGATAAATGGAGCCGTTCTTTTTCGGAAAGATTGAACAAGAGCCGCAAGATCCAAAGCGGTGTTTGGCTGCTTTGCATGGCAGCTTCCAATTGATTCATTAGATTCTCGATTACATCCAAGCTCTCAAATACCATATTGGCGTAGTAAACGATTGTTTCCAGCCAAATGGAATCCATTTCCTCTTCTATAGATTGTGCATTGAGAATGAGGATGTAGGCATGGCTGGTCCGCTCTCCTACTTTTATTAGAACCTTATCGTTAACGTTTACGATCTTGCCAACCGGAAAATTTTGCAAATCGGGTTGAAATTCAAGAAAATGAGCTTCTTCGATTATCTGATTTTCTTTATTAAATTGTAAGATCGCCGGCTGGGAATCTGGCAAAACTGTATTTATTTCATGGATTAATCTTTCTTTGAGATCTGATACTTTCATTACCGAAGACAAGTCTTGGGAAAAATTTTTCAAACTGTTTTGCAATAATTTATATCGATCCTTTCTATTTTGAAGCTCTATCTCCATATTTTTTCTTTCGGTAATATCCCGGACCGTAACGACTGTAAGATTATCTTGACTTTCTACAGGCATCGTCCGACACTCAAAATATTTAATATGGCCGGAGCGGGTAATTATCCTGTACTCACTCTTGGAAGGCTGTTGGGTCAAGATAACATTCCTATGTCTTTCCATTAAATTTTCTCTTTCATCAGGTTGTACAATATCAAATATGTCTTTCAATTCCTCAGGACTGTATCCGGTAGTTTTTTTAAAAGAAGGTGTCGAAAACCGTACAAGACGATTTTGGTCAATGATCATAATGATATCCAATGCGTGTTTGTAAATCGTTTCAAACTCCCAATTGGATTGGACTTTGTTTTCCATCGTTATCATCATTTTCCATAAAATGTTAGCAATTAAACATTTCCTATATATTGATAATACATGAAAAATGTACCAATTAACCGATATTTTTTGCGTAATGGCCAAAAAGACCGCTATTTTATCTCCACTACAAATGAGAACGCCCTGACTTTTCCATTTTGCTTGAACTCAGCCCATATCTTATAAATGCCTGGCTTTTCAAACTGTGTTTCAAAAACCGTATCCTTGTCATTTGCCGGATGCACATGAAGGAAATTCTGGGCATTTTCATCAAGAATGACCACGTGACCCATCGCTCCCAGATAAGGGGTCAAATTTGTTTTATCAAGATCAAAGGTTAACGTTACCGGTTCATTTGCCTTAAAAGAACTCATAGTTAGTTTTACGTTTTCGCCGTCTACATTCTTGCTTAATGTTTCGTCCGGCTGAAGGCCACGGCTATGGGTTGACATTCCGGGATTTCCAACGATAAATGGAACAGGTGCTACATGATAAGCTAAATTTTTCGGTTTAATGTCAACGAATGCCTTATAAAATCCATCAGGCAGATTATTTCCAATTGTAAATTCGCCCTTGCCTGTCTGTTCAGGGTGTAAGTGATAATATTTATGCAGCTGGTCATCCACTACGATAAGATGAAGAAGCTTCTCATGATTTACTTCCAGATCTTCCACTGGATTTGCCGACTTATCTTTTAAGAAAATCTTTAACTCATCTTGATCCGATTTAACAAACACGCTTACCTCGCTGCTGCCTTCATGTGCCGCGCTGCTTCCATGCTGATGGCTGCTATTGTTTGCTTCTGCGTGATCACTATGGCCTTGAGATTCATCATGTGGCGCAGATTTTTCCCGGCTTTTGGATGATTCATATGACGCAGATTGATTGTGGCCATGAGACTCGGGCTGTTTTTCATCGGCAAACCATTCAGCATACACTGAATATCCGCCTATCACTAAAGCCAGATATAGAACGGCCGCAATTCCCCATTTTTTCATCGCTTCCACTCTCCTATTAAGTAAATTTTTTATATATCCCTTAAATGGCATACTTTACTGCCGCTTCTGATTGTGCCGGATTCTGTCTTGAATATAACTCCTTATAATAACCGTTTAATTCAAGTAATCTATGATGGGTGCCGCTTTCGACGATCTCCCCGTTTTTCATCACAAAAATGGTATCGGCATCTACAATCGTTGAAAGCCTGTGGGCAATCATAATAATTGTTTTACCGCCTTTAATCTGATTAATTGATTCCTGGACAAGTTTTTCACTTTCATTATCAAGGGCGCTCGTCGCTTCATCCAGGATAATCAGTGATGGGTCTTTCAAAAAAACGCGGGCTAGTGCAATCCGCTGTTTTTGGCCTCCTGAAAGCTTTATCCCTCTTTCGCCAATTTCTGTATCATAGCCTTGAGGCAACGGTGCGATGAAATCATGGGCGAAAGCCTTGATCGAAGCTGAGATGATTTCATCATCTGTTGCTTCAAGCTTAGCCATTTTTATATTGTCTTTAATAGAAGAACTGTATAAAAAGTTATCCTGGATAACCATTCCAATATGCTTCCTGAGGCTTGATAAGGAATAGTCTTTTATATTCACACCATCAATTAAGATTTCACCGCTATCCACATCATACATTCTGTTTAAAAGCTGTAATACCGTACTCTTTCCTCCCCCGCTCTCTCCGACAAATGCATACGTTTTGCCTATTTCTATTTTAAAGGACAAGTTTTTGATCACTTTCCTGTTTTCATTGTAGGAAAAAGATACACGATTAAACACGATTGAATCTGAAAACTCCTTTAATTCAACAGGGTCATCCTTTTCCTTTATCGTTGAAGGGATATGGAAGAAATCAAATATCCTTTGTAAAGCGACCGTTCCTTCCGTGATGACAGGGAAAGCTTGAACCAAGGCGGCCACAGGGCTTCTCATTTTATCAACATAAGCAAAGAAAGCAATTAAACTGCCGGCGGTTAAACTGCCATCGATCACAAAAAGACTGGCGGTTAATGCAACAATGAAAGGAGTCATATCACTTAAAACGTTGACGGAAGCCAGTGTAATCGCATTTAACCTTGCATGCTTATCTGTAAGGACCTCGTAATGTGCCAAATGTTTATCCAGTTCTTCTTTGTCATGTTTCTCGGATGAAAACAATTTTGACAGAAAAGCACCCTGGATTTTTTCAAAAACAAACCCGCTTAGCACGGACCGGTAATTCATCATGTTTCGCGTTGATTTCTTAAACCTTTTTGAAAGAACATGCGCCAGGAGAAATTGAAAGCTGACCAATAAAACAGAAAGGATTGCCAATTTGATGTTTAACGTCAACATCACAGCCATGACAAACACCAAAACGATCATTTCAATCCAGATGTTCCCGAACACGGCGGTCAAATAGCCTCTTACTTTTTCAATGTCATCAAAGAAGCGGGTCCCGATTTCTCCGCTTTTATTGTCCGCAAAATACTTGGCATCAAGGGAATGGATTTTATTAAACGCATCTTTCCGGAGTGCCTTAATGATGTTGTTATTGGCCTTATGAATGCAAAATTGCCTCACGTATTCCATCGGTTTTCGAATGAAAATAAAAACAACAAGCATTGAAACAGCAATGAATGACAATTGGCCGATTTTTTCGGCACGGGACAATGCTTCATTTTGCAGCAAGTGATCGAAAATGTATTTTAATATCAAAGGAACGGTAAGGGGGATCAGAAAGCGGAACAAACTCCCGACAAATCCCCACATATAGAGCTTCGTTTCTTTTTTTACATATGGGAAAAATTGTTTAAACTCATTCAACGAAAGAACTCCTTTCATTTTCTTTTTACTTTTATACTGGTTCTTCCTTATTTGTCCGAGATAATAAAATATTGAAAAGGGAAATGAAACCATGAATCATCATTGATCTGCCCCCCGGCAGAACCTTAGTATAGTGATATAAAACGCTCAACTTGAGGATTTGAATCACTCAGTTTAAATACTTCTAAGTGCGTCAATTGGGTTAAGTTGTGATGCTTTTCTTGCAGGTGCAATGCCAAAAATAATCCCTATTGCTGCTGAAAACCCAAGCGCCAGCAGTACGGTCGAGGTTGAAAGCAAGAAACTTGTGCCGATCAGTGAACATACTGCAAAAGCGATCAAAGCGCCTAGGAGTAGGCCGATTATTCCACCAAAGACCGAAAGGAATACTGCTTCTATTAAAAATTGTTGTTGAATCCGTCGAGGTTCCGCCCCGAGAGCCTTTCTCAGACCAATCTCTGTCGTTCTTTCCGTAACCGAGACAAGCATCATATTCATAATGCCAATGCCTCCAACGACAAGTGATATGGAAGCGATGCCTGCAAGCATTAAAGATAGCATCCTAGTCATCTCGTTAATCGATGACAGCATATCTTGCATATTCATGATTGAAAAACCATCGTCATTATAATTAAATGCCTCGTTCAATACAGATTCGACATCTCTCGTTATTTTTTCCGAGTCTTTTGAATCCTTCATATAAACGTCAACGCTCGAAATGTACCCGGTCCCAAGGAGACTTATGGAGGTTGTATAAGGAATGATGACACTATCATTATTGGAGGAACTTGAAAAACTGTTTGACTCCTGTAAAATACCGATCACATTGTAGGCGATGCCGCCTATAATCAGCTTTTTGCCAATGGGGTCTATTCCCCAGAACAAATCTTTGGCAATATTCGAACCAATAAGGCACACTTTGTTTTTACTTTTTATATCTAGCGAGTTTATCCCTCTTCCCCTTTCAACAGCGTCTCTTGTCTTTGAAAAATACACTTCATTTTTACCTTGAACTGACACATCCGTTTTCACATTGCCGGAATAGGTAACAGATGTCGTCCCGGAAATGGTCGGGGAAACCCCGGCAACATGATCGATAATTGCAAGCTTATTAATATCGCTTTGAATAAGCCCTTGTTTTAGAGGTGTTCCCATTGCAGTAACGGTTATTTTATCTGCCCCGAATGTAGCAAACTCGCTTGTCATCTCATTTGTTGCCCCCTTGACTATGGTGATGAGCGCGATAATGGAAGAGACGCCTATCACAATCCCCAGGATCGTCAGGAAGGAGCGCATTTTGTTATGAATTAGATTTATCCATGCCATTTTCATATTTTCCTTAAACATTACGCACATCCCTCACTTAGTTTCCCGTCTAATATGTGTACAATCCTGCTTGCATTTCTGGCTATATCGGTATCATGAGTAATCATGATAATTGTTTTTCCCTCTTCGTGAAGCTCTTGAAAAAGCTCCATGATTTGATGGCCCGTTTTTTGATCTAACGCTCCGGTAGGTTCATCTGCAAGCAAAACAGTTGGTTCTGTTACCAAAGCTCTCGCGATTGCAACCCTCTGCTGCTGGCCTCCTGAAAGTTGATTTGGGCGATGATTCAGTTTTTCAGCGAGGCCTACCCTGGCGAGCATTTCCCGGGCGCGATTTTTGCGTTCTTTTTCCGAAACTCCGGCATAGACAAGAGGGAGCTCTACATTTTGGAGCGCACTAAATCGCGGAAGGAGCTGGAACTGCTGAAACACAAAACCGATCTCCTTGTTCCGGATCGCTGCCAATTCTGTTTCATCAAGCTCATCAACCTTTTGATCCGAAAGAACATAATCACCACTTGAAAGTGAATCGAGGCAGCCAATAATATTCATAAGTGTTGTTTTACCTGAACCGGATGGTCCAAGGATTGAAACGAAATCACCTCTATTGATTTTTAGATTGATACGATTCAATACAATTTGTTCTTCCCCGCCCAGATGATAAGTTTTTGTGATATTGTTCATCACAAGAATTTGATCTTTCATTATCGTTCACCTGCAGTCGTTTTTTCAGAATCCGCAGCTCCGCCATGTTCAAAACTGTCTTCCTTTGAAGTTGTTTTAGGGATCATAATGACATCGCCGGCCTTGACTCCGCTTTTAATTTCAATAACTGTTCCATCATTAATGCCTGTTTGAATATATTTTCTGGCCGGCTTTTCTTTTTCTGCCCGAATGAGAACGTACGGCTTATTTTTGCTGTCAAACTGTATAGCTTTCATCGGAAGAATGGTTACGCCGGTTGCGTTTTCATTTAATATTTTTGCCTCTGCACTCATGCCCGGCCGTATAGCCTTATCTTTTTCGAGGTCAATCGTTGCGGTAAAGTAAGAGACGCCATTTTCGTTTTGGGCTTCTTTTGAGATTGCAGAAACGATGCCGTTTACTTCCTTATTCAACGCGTTGATTGTAACCTTGACCTTTTTATTTACCTCTAAAAAATCAAGATCATACTCGTCAACTTTTACTTTAGTTTGTATATTCGTGTAGTCCGCAATTTCCATGAGCTGTGTCCCTTCAACTGCATGAGTGTTATTCTTTGTGTAAATTTTCGCAACTTCTCCATCGATATCAGCCTTTATTTCTCCGCTGGAAGTTTTCAGCAATACATCGTTTTTCTTAACTTGATCTCCTTCTTTAACCAATACCGCATTAATATGCATTTCCTTTGTGCTAAAAATGTTCTGTCTGGACTTTGGTTCAACGATTCCTGAAAAGCTGTAATAGGTAGTGATATCTCCTGTCGCGGCTTTTTCTTCATCAAATCCGGCTGCACTGCTCTTAAATATGAATGGTGAGACAAGAAAGGCTATCATTGTGAGCCCCACGATAGACCAAAGCATGACCTTTTTCTTTTTTTTCCTATTTTGTTTCATACTCAACCTCATTCCCTCCAAATTTTGTTATACTGTAACAATAAAACTTCAAAATGAACTCAATATGAACGATCCAAATATAGGTGCAAAAGACCAATCGTTTCTTCCTAAATGATTCCTCCCTTCTGTTTATAATCCAATATTACTGTTTTTTACCAATTAAATTACGCAATCTTTTTGCGTTGCTGCCGCAATTATTTTGCGGGATACCACATTTATTTTCCGTGTCTTTTAGAAACAACCCTATAAGACCCTTGCTCTTTCATTGCCATTGCTTTTAACTTTTTTAATCACATTTAAAAAGCCTGGAACTATAAACCTTTTTCAGCCATAAAAAAACCCCTTAAAGCAGTGCTGCCCAAAAGGGTTTTTTAACACCTGCTTTAAGAGGTCCGGGTTTATCTTCGAACAAAAAAACCTGCCCAAAATGGAACTTCCCCATCTTTGCTCATTTGCACATCCAGTTCAAAGAAGTCAGCATTCATGTCAAACGCTTTCTCAAACGCAGCCATTGTGTTTTCCGGTGCATAACCTGATGCACCACGGTGAGCGACCGTTTCAATTTTGTACTCTTTTTCCACTGGTGAACTCGATTTCGCTTCAAAGGACGGTGACATCATCAGACCAGCAAGAAGTGCGGCAGCAGAAGCAGTTGCAAAACTGGCAATCATCATATCATCTCCTTTATCAATCTATTGATAAGATTAATTGGAGACTATAAAGAAGCGATGACAACGAAACTGAATATTTATTAAAATACGTCGACTCTCTTGTAAATTAGGAATAAAGTGGAAAAGCCTGAAGTTCGAATCCCACTCAGATTTGACGCCATGAACTGGATTTCCACCGGGCTTAAATAATAAAAACAGAGCCAATTGTAATTGTTGACCCTGTTTTGTTAAAGTGCCTCATCCGTTTCGTATAACAACTTTTTGAATAATTCCCGGTGCGGGTTGGAATTCTGTGTAGAAAGACCGACAGCATAGAGATTTAAGCGGCGGTTCAAATTAACTTAATTCATTATTTCACACAGGCTTTGCCGTTTCCTTCCGGGTGACTTCGTCAATTTTATGTACAAACATTTGGAAAACGCGCCTTTTTTCTTCTAAATCACGGATAGACTCTTTCAGCTGTTCATATTTCTCCTCGAATGGTTTATGGTAACGCTGGCGAATCGTTTCAATGATTTCTTCGTTCACTGTCGACTGAATGACTTGCTTTGTGATGCCATTATTTATATGCATAAACTTTCAACTCTTGTTTGACTTGCTCATATTCTTGATCAATCTGGCTCAAAACTTCAGATATATCTTCCTTCCATTCTTCAAGGGATTTCTGTATGTACGATTGTTTCGTCATTTCATCCATGAAAACACCTTCCCGCCAATTATATAGTTTATCCCTATTCCATTTTAACGCAGCTTTTTTACAGCCCGTTTTCTGAAAAATTACATTGTCATTTCATTTATGGTTTATATTTGGCGGGTTTCCTTTTCTGTTACTACAAAAATAACTAAAACATTTCAGTTGACCTATAGGACGGACAGTTCACCTTTGTATTCAATTTCTTTTTTCAAAAAAACTGAACCAAAAACCGCTTTTTCACGATCTTTGGTTCAGTGCATCATTTCCCTTTTGCTATTTTTATAAGTGAAGCAATATTTGCTGCAGCCCTTTCCACATATTCTGCTGCATGTTCAAAAGCGTCTGATAACGGTATAACACCCGGAACAATGCTGAATACCGCATCAATTCCGTGCTCGCGGACAATCTCGCTGTCGCTTGCAATATTTCCAGCTATCGCGATCACTGGAACACCATATTTTTTCGCTGTTTTGGCTACCCCGATCGGCGTTTTGCCGGAGATCGTTTGTGAATCGATTTTTCCTTCCCCGGTAATTACAAGGGAAGCATCTTTTACATGTTCATGAAAGTTTGTCGCTTCTATTAAGATATCAATCCCTCTTTTTAATTCGGCTGACAAAAAGGCAAGAAGTCCCCCGCCAAGGCCACCGGCAGCTCCTGAGCCGGGCACTTTTGCGATTGATTTTCCTAAATCTTTTTCAATAATTCGCGCATAATGTTTGAGATTTTTATCAAGCTGGCGAACCATTTCCGGTGTTGCACCCTTTTGCGGACCAAAAATTGCCGAAGCACCTTTTTCACCTGTCAATGGATTGTCTACATCGCAAGCGACTTCAATTTTCACCAATTTGAGACGGGGATCCATCCCGGATACATCGATAGATGCTAATTGGTCCAGGGATCCTCCGCCTTCGCTAATTTGATTTCCTTTTTCATCCAGAAACTTTGCTCCGATTGCCCGCGCCATTCCGGCACCTCCATCATTCGTAGCGCTGCCGCCGATTCCGATAATGATTTTTTCAACATCTTCATCAAGTGCGGCAGAAATCAATTCACCGGTCCCTCTTGTCGATGTAACGAGCGGATTTCTTTTGTTCGCCGGCACAAGATGAAGCCCTGATGCAGCTGCCATCTCGATGACGGCCGTTTTCCCATTTCCGAGAAGTCCGAAAAATGCTTGAACAGGTTCTCCCAGTGGACCTGTTACTGTTTTTTCAACAATTGTTCCATTTGTGGCGTCCACAAGAGACTTGACCGTTCCTTCTCCCCCGTCAGCCATCGGGATCTTTACAATATCCGCGTCAGGAAATATCGTGCGGAAACCTTTTTCGATAGACTCAGCAACTTGTATAGCCGTTAAGCTTTCTTTAAATGAATCCGGTGCAATCACGACTTTCATATTGACACACCTCTTATCCAAAATTTAGATACATAAAACTTGAGTCAACACAACAGTGGGTTATTAGTAGAATGTATTTTAATTTAAGTATAATATTGCACGAAAAGTTAAAATTTTTGAATCGGTGTTTAGAAAAATAGGAAATTTTTTCTTGTAGATAACTGAAAATACGTTTTATTATTTTTTTACGACATAAAGTTAAATGAGTTACATGGTGCGTCCATTTTCTAAAAATTCCAAAGCTAAATCAACACCTGTCCATTCCTTTTTGTTTTTTCTTCATATCTTATATTACGAGAAAAAAAATCTCTCGAGAAAACCCAGCTGCATGAATCCGCCGACCGTGCAGCAGTCTCACCTCCTCAATGGTAGAAGCGTAGCTACATGCATACGCTTCTAATTTATGATGTTTTAGCTAATTATTTATAAAAAAATTCTAGTTAGAAACCAGATTTGAACCCTATAGACAAGATCTCCTTAGAGAGATTTAAAGTAAATATATCTGGCAAATATGGATATTTTTATCCTTGTGACCTTTGTCCAACCGAATTCTTTTTTGAAACATATTTTAAAGTAAGGTTGCTGATAAAGCATTCCTTAATCAATCCAATGGGAGGTGATATTTTATGTGCTGGGGATCTTGCGGTGCTGGTTACGGTGGTTACGGTTACGACGGTGCTGGATACGGTGGTATGGGCAGTAATTTTGCGTTGATCGTTGTTTTGTTTGTCCTATTAATTATCGTAGGTTGTTTTTGCTTCTTTTAATAGTTAAGAATATCGAATAGTTTTATTTGGGACGAGCAAAAAACAAACTATTTTAAAAAAACGACTATTCAAAGGGAATTGGAGGTGCTAAGCATGAGTGATGGATTTGGAGGAATTAGAAACGCTTTTGCGTTAATCGTTGTATTGTTTGTTTTACTCATCATTGTAGGATGTTCTTGTAGAAACATCTTTTAAGCTGCTGCAAAGTAAATATTTGAATATCTTGAAAAACAAAGGACAGATTCTAATGATCTGTCCTTTCAGATATTTCCTGAAAACCTTGCAAACGGAAGCCGTGCATTTATAAATCAGCTATTAAACGGATTGAAAAGACTTTGCGGCCTTTATTAAATCTTCAATTCCCTTCAAATCTCCCTGTTCAAATAACTCGATAATCTTGCTTCCGACGATCACGCCGTCACAGTACTGACTCATTTCCCTTACATGCTCCGGTGTGGAAATTCCAAATCCGGCGAGAACCGGCTTATTGCTGACACTCTTTACCCGATTTAAATACTTGCTCAACTCTTTTTGAAAACCTGACCGGGCTCCGGTGATTCCCGTCACTGTTACGGCGTATAAAAATCCTCTGCCCCGTCCGGCAATTTCTTTTATCCGTTCAAGCGGACTTGTTAAGGTAACGAGACGGATCAATTCAATTCCTGAATCTTCCAACATTGGAGCAATCAGTTCTTCCTCTTCAATCGGAAGATCCGGAATAATACAGCCGTCCACACCTGCTTTTTTAGCGTCAAGAATAAACTTGCCCATTCCATAGGCAAGGACAGGATTTACATACGTCATCGCAATCAGAGGAATCGAAACAATCGGACGAATTTCCGCAAGCGCTGATAAAACTCCTCGTAATGTGGTTCCTTCCTTTAAGGCGCGGATGCCGGCACGCTGTATGGTCGGACCGTCGGCAACAGGGTCGGAAAATGGAATTCCGATTTCAATCGCGGTTGCACCCGCTTTTTCCAAGAAAACAATTTTTTCCTGAAGCGAATCAAGTCCGCCATCCCCGGCCATTATATATGGAACAAATGCTTTTTCATTTCTTTCTTTTAAGGTTGCAAATGTTTTTTCTATCCGGTTCATGATTCCAGCTCCTTTCCCAATCTTGCTTTAACTTGCGGAACATCTTTATCTCCGCGCCCTGACAAGCAAACGACGATCGCTTCTTCTTTCTTCATTTTCGCGGCAAGTTTTAATGCATAAGCCACTGCGTGTGCGCTCTCGAGAGCCGGTATGATTCCCTCCAAACGGGATAGCAGCTGAAATGCTTTAAGAGCTTCCTCATCTGTGATCGATTCGTAGCTGACACGGCCTGTATCTTTTAAATAGCTATGCTCAGGGCCTACGCCGGGATAATCAAGGCCGGCGGAAATCGAGTGAGCCTCTAAGATTTGTCCGTCTTCGTCCTGCAGTAAATACATATAGGCTCCATGCAATACTCCCGGCTTGCCTTTTGTAAGCGATGCCGCATGTCGGCCAGTATCAATCCCTAATCCGGCAGCTTCCACTCCGTACAATTTTACTTCCTCATCTTCCAAAAACGGATAAAACATGCCCATCGAATTGCTGCCCCCGCCAATACAAGCAACAATCGCTTCAGGCAGCCTTCCTTCTTTTGCAAAAAATTGTTCCTTTGTTTCCATCCCAATCACACTTTGAAAATCACGGACAATCATCGGAAACGGATGCGGCCCCATCACAGACCCCAAAATGTAATGTGTATCATTGACGTTTGCAACCCAGTAGCGAAGCGCTTCATTTACGGCATCTTTTAAAGTGCCGCTTCCTGACGAAACGCTGACAACTTTGGCTCCGAGCAGTTCCATGCGAAACACATTCAGCTGCTGTCGTCTGATGTCTTCTTCTCCCATAAATATCACGCATTCGAGATTTAATAAAGCACATACCGTAGCTGTTGCGACTCCGTGCTGGCCGGCCCCTGTTTCAGCCACAACTTTTTTCTTTCCCATTCGAAGGGCGAGTAGCGCCTGGCCGATTGTATTGTTGATTTTATGGGCTCCGGTATGGTTTAAATCCTCCCGTTTCAAATAAATTTTGGCCCCGTTTCCGTGCCTGGTTAAGTTTTCTGCATAGTATAAAGGCGTTTCCCTGCCAACATATTCCTTAAGTAAATCTTTCAATTGCTGCTGAAAAGCCGGGTCTTTTGCCGCTTTTTTATATTCATCTTCCAATTCAATGACGGCCTGCATCAGCGTTTCCGGTATAAATTTGCCGCCGTAAGGTCCAAAATGCCCTTTGTGATCCGGTAATGTATAGGTTGTCATTAGATTCTCACTCCTTTTGCATCTTCAATGAACGCTGCTATTTTTTTGATATCCTTTTTTCCGGCTGTTTCAACACCGCTGCTGACATCAACCATATACGGCTGAACAGTCCGAATCGCAGTGCAAACATTGTCAGGAGTTAAGCCCCCAGCTAAAATAATCTTTTTTTCTGATTGAATCCCTTCGGCGATTCGCCAATCAAACTTAATGCCATTTCCCCCGCGGTATTTCCCCTTAGGGCTGTCTAGAAGAATGTAGTCGCATGGAAAATCGTTCAGTTTTCGCAAATCATCTCGGGTTTCAATGCTTATGGCTTTTATTACCGGAACAGAAAATCCATTGCAAAATTCCGGCGGTTCATCCCCATGCAGTTGAATCATGTTCAATCCTGCTTCCTTGACTGTTGCCTCAATCACCTCTTTTGCCTCATTAACAAATACGCCGACTTTCACCACATCCGCCGGAAGATGTAAAGCGATCTCTTTTGCATTCTTAGGGGAAATTTTCCGCTTGCTTTCGGCAAAAACAAAGCCAATCGCATCTGCACCAGCTTTAACTGCTTCAAGAGCGGTCCCACGGTCTGTGATGCCGCAAATTTTTACTTTCACGGCTGTTTCACTCCTAATAGAGGCATTTTCATTTGCTTAAACGTATTTCCCAAGCTATCTCCTGTCATAAATGTTTCTCCGACCAAAATTCCGTTTGCGCCTGAGCGGACGACTCTCTCCACATCCGCCCGCGTTTTCAAACCGCTCTCGCTGATGAGAAATGCGCCCGATTGCTTTACTTTCGGCGCAAGCCTTTCCGTAACGGCAAGGTCGACTTCAAACGTCTTTAAATTCCGGTTATTGACGCCGATTAATTTTGTTCCCGTCTTTAAAGCTTTTTCCAGTTCTTCTTCGTTGTGAACTTCAACTAATACCTCCAGCTCTTTCGCACTTGCATAGGTATAAAGATCTTTCAGCCTTGTTTCCGAAAGAGCCGCCGCTATCAAAAGAATGATGTTTGCACCTGACGCATATGCCCGGTCGATTTGGATCGGATCAATGATAAAATCCTTGCACAAAATCGGAACATCGACTGCTTTCCTAACCGCCTCAAGGTCATTAAACGACCCTTTGAAATAAGGAGTGTCCGTCAACACTGAAATGGCATCAGCACCGTAACGTTCATACAATTTCGCCTGTTCAACCGGATCAAGCCCGGCATTAATGTCTCCCTTTGAAGGGGAAGCCCGCTTAAATTCGGCAATGATGGCAACTTCTTCTGTATTTTCGAGGATTGATAAAAAAGACCTTTTTACATAAGGCTCGCAAATGGCAGGCTTTTCCGCTTTCAGCCTTGTAATCTCCTCTTTCTTCGTTTCAATAATTTTATCTAAAATCGTTCCCACTTAGATCACCTCTATTTGAATTACCTTGCTTTTTTCAATAAGGAGCTGCAGCTTCTCAAACGCTGATCCGGAATCAATGCTTTCTTTTGCCAGTTGAATACCTTCCTGTATGGAGTCCGCTTTTCCGGCGGCAAAAATGCCAATTCCAGCGTTAAGGAGAACGGTCTCACGCCTTGCCCCTTTTTCGCCTTTCAGAATGTTTGTCAAAATTTCCGCGTTTTCCTTTGCGTCTCCGCCGCGGATGGCTTCATTGTTGTAAACAGACAGGCCGACCTCTTCCGGATGGACAGTCATATTCCGTATTGACCCTTCTTCGAGCACAACTAAATGGTTTTCTCCTTGAAGAGAAGCTTCATCCATAAATCCTGCACCGTTCAAAACGACAGCCCGTTTTCGTCCTAATGCGTTTAAAACTTCGGCAAACATCCCGATCAGATTGCGGCGGTAAATACCAAGCAATTGGTATTCGAGATCAATTGGATTTGTCAGCGGACCGATTAAATTAAAGATCGTCGGAATCCTCAAGTCTTTTCTTACTTTCATAATTCGTTTGATCCGGGGGTGAACATTCGGTGCAAACAAAAAAGCTATGCCGATTTCTTCAATTAATTCCTCCGTCCGTTCCGGCGGCAAATGTATATTCACCCCTAAATGCTCAAGAACATCTGCGCTTCCGGTCTTGCTTGAAATGCTGCGGTTTCCGTGTTTAGCAACCGGAATCCCTGCACCCGCCAATACAAATGCGGAAGTTGTGCTGATATTAAAACTTTTCGAACCGTCGCCGCCCGTTCCGCAATTATCCATAACATTGGGAATTTTCTTTCTAAATGGAAGAGAATGTTCCCTGAGCGCCTTTACTAATCCGGCAATTTCGTTTACGGTTTCCCCTTTTGTTTTTAACCCGATCAAGAAAGCGGCAATTTCACTGTCAGTCACTTCTTCGGAAAATAAAAAGCTGACGGCTTCCTGCATCTCATATTCTGTTAATGATTCTCTTTCAGTTAATTTTTGAAGAAAAGCTTTCATGGCTGTTCTCCTTCCTGATATTTTTTAAAAAGTTGTTTATAATCTGCTTCCCTGTTTTTGTACCCACCGACTCCGGATGGAATTGAAGCCCGTAAAGAGGGAAGGATTCATGTTTTATCGCCATAATTTCGTTATCATCCATCGATCTTGCAAGCACTTTAAATGCTTCCGGGAGTGTGCCGTTTTGAATGACTAACGAATGATATCGCATGACTTCTACCGGCTGAGGCAGATATTCGAATAAATAAGTTCCTGTATGAGTCAGTTTTGACGTTTTTCCATGCATGACTTTGCCGGCCTTTTCAATCACTGCCCCGAAAGCATACCCAATTGCTTGATGGCCAAGGCATATACCAAGAATCGGAATTTTTTGATAAAAAGCTTTTATGATATCTACACATATGCCTGCAACTTCGGGTCTTCCCGGCCCAGGCGACAGAACAATCGCTTCGGGATTCATCATTTCGATTTCCTTCAAGGTGATCCGGTCATTCCTTGCCACCTGTACGTCCTCGCCTAATTCGCCTAAATATTGATATAAATTGAATGTAAATGAATCATAATTGTCGATTAACAGTATCATTTATGATCCTCCAAAAATGCTCTTAATTTATGAAGCGTCTCTTCGTATTCTTTTTCCGGGACCGAATCATGGACAATCCCTGCACCTGCCTGTATATAAGCCTTGTTGTTTTTTACAAGCATCGTCCGGATCGCAAGTGCAAAGTCCATATTTCCATTTGCGGAAAAGTAGCCGATCGCTCCTGAATATACGCCTCTTTTTACTTCTTCAAGTTCATTAATGATTTCCATTGCCCTGATTTTTGGAGCCCCGGACACTGTCCCGGCCGGGAGGCAAGATATTAATGCATCAACCGGTGCATATTGCTGTTTTAACGTTCCGCTAACTTCAGAGACAATGTGCATGACATGTTTGTATTTTTCAATTTCCATATATTTTTCAAGTTGGATGCTTCCAAATTCACAAACCCTGCCAAGATCATTGCGGCCAAGATCAACAAGCATCCGATGTTCGGCAAGTTCTTTTTCATCCTCCATTAGTTCCTTCTCCAGGCTTTTGTCCTCTTCCTCACTTTTACCGCGCGGCCGTGTTCCGGCGATTGGGTTTGTCGTAATTTTCGTTTTAACTTTCTTTACAATGCTTTCCGGAGAAGCGCCGGCAACTGCATAGTCTTCAAAATCAAGGTAGTACATGTATGGTGATGGATTATCAATTCTTAATTTCCGGTAAAACGAGAACGGGTCACCTTCAATCGCTGCTTCCAAACGCTGCGACAGAACAACCTGAAAGATGTCTCCTTCAAGAATGTAGTTCTTTGCGATTTTTACTTTTTCAATAAAATCATCTTTCTTCATGGAAGCCTTAAAGGACGATATCGAAGCTTTTAAAACGGGAGTGATGTCGGTACCATTCAGTACTTCTTCCTTCCGTTTGAGAACTTTTTTTCTGATATGTTCATTGCTTGTTTCCCGCTGAATCGGCGTTCCGATGATGAATACCTTTTGCTCCAAATGGTCATAAACGATCACTTCTTCGAAAAACATTAAATGTACATCAGGCACCTGCAAATCATCGTCAAGTTCCTTTCCAATTCGTTCGTATTGACGAATCGCATCATATGCCACATATCCTACCGCCCCGCCGATAAAAGGGATATCTTTCACCGTTTGATCTCTATTCGGGAGAAATGCTTTTAATACTTCAAGCGGTTTTTCGTCTTTTATTTTTCTGACCTTTCCTTTTACAATTTCTGTCGTTTTCCCGTATCCTTTCAGCTCAATAGCCGGATCTGCGCCGATAAACGAATACCTTCCAGTTTTCTCATGCTTCAGTGAGCTTTCCAGCAAAAACTTTTTCTTTCCGGATATTCGTTGAAAAATCGAAATCGGCGTCAGTGTATCTCCTTCCAATTCCACAACGATCAATTCATCCATGTTCAGCATTTTCTCCAAAGGGCATTAGCTCCTTTCTTTTTGTGAAAATAAAAAAGTCCTCTATACGCACGAGAATTGTGCATATAGAGGACGATATCGTCAGACCGCGGTGCCACCTCATTTGGAGCATAAAAATGCTCCCTCTCTTCGGGTACGTGAAGGACGGACTGGCGTTTTGTACAAACTCGGCCTTTTTCTCTTTGGCCAGATTCATTCGCCATGGCCGGCCAGGTCAAGACATTTTATTTCTGCGCAAAATATCTTGGCGGTCCTGGACGAGAATACTCCGCCTTTCTTTATACCCTATCCTTTTAACGGTGGAATTCCGTGCAGCCCTACTAAAGTTCAGGCTGCCTCTCGTAAGCCCATTCAGCTGAATCCTTCATACCGGCTTTCACCTGACCCGGCTCTCTGTCATGAAGTTCCATCAGCTTACTATTCTTACTCATCGATTTACCATTTTCATTTTTTGTGGTAAAAGGGCGGTGGTGCGCTATTAACGAATAGAAATGCCAACCTGCTTTAGCTAGTTACATATTAGCATTGTTAATAATTAGAGCCTGGCTTCGCTCACACCGCCTTATTATGTTGGAAATGTTTAAAATGAAACCTATTTCCATGTTATGGTTGGATGTTTAAAGCCATGCACGTTTTCTGAAAAACAAAAAGGGCTTCAAGCCTGTAAAGGACGAGAAACCCGTGGTGCCACCTTCATTAGCTGAAAAAATTCAGCTCACTTTATAGGTATCAAAGCATTATGCTTGAATACCTGTCTCTTGTAACGATGAGACCATTCGCCAAAGCCTACTGCTCATACAAGAGGTTCGGTTTGGTGGCTCGGAAGCCCATTCGCTATTACTTCCACACTGATTTGCACCAACCATCAGCTCTCTGCAGTTTCCATAATAGCTACTCTTCTTCGTCAACGCCGCATCTTATTTTGATTTTCATCATAATAAGGATTAAAGAAAAAGTCAAGAGAATTTTTTAAAAAATTAATTTATTCTGATATGATTTTTTTCCATAAAAAGCTATTCATTTTTCCTTCTAGTATTTGAAAAATGGCAAATAGTAATGGAAAGAGAATTCTAAAGGCAGGTTATTGAGATGGAACATTTAGAAAAGCTCCCAAAAGGACTCGCAAAAGAAAAATCAGACCGGTCAAGACAGAACTTTCATAAGCATTGGACGCTCTTATCGCTTTCATCGATTCCGCTCATTATGACCCTTGGGAATTCAATGCTTTTTCCTGTATTTCCGATGATGGAAAGAGCGTTAAATATTTCTTCTTTCCAGTCGAGCTTGATTATAACAGTTTATTCAGTCGTTGCAATTTTTCTCATACCCATTGCCGGTTTTTTGTCTGATCATATCGGCCGCAAAAAAGTAATCATTCCAAGCCTCTTGATTTCAGGTATTGGTGGGATCATTTCCGGGTGGGCTTCGTGGAAGATGAATGATGGTTACTGGCTTATTCTTATCGGCCGGGCATTGCAGGGAGTTGGTGCTGCTGGGGCTGCCCCGATTGTTATGCCGCTTGTCGGAGATATATTTAAAAGTGAAGACGAAGTCAGCAGTTCTCTTGGAATGATTGAAACTTCGAACACGCTTGGGAAAGTTCTAAGCCCTATTTTAGGTTCATTTTTGGCCGGTTTTATATGGTTTCTTCCTTTTTTTGCATTTCCTGTTTTTTGTGCAATTTCTATCCTGCTTATGTTTTTCCATGTTAAAACGCCAAAATCAAAAGAAGAGCCGATACGCTTTAGCATTTTTTTCAAAAAAGTGAAAGATATTTTTATTTATAACCGTCGCTGGCTATGTGCAGCTTTCTTGATTGGTGCTATTATAATGTTTGTCCTATTTGGAATGCTGTTTTATCTATCAGAAGTTTTGGAAAAGGACTATGAGATTAAAAATGTCAGGAAAGGGCTGCTTTTAGCCGTTCCTCTCGGAGCACTCTGCCTTTCATCTTTTATTACCGGCAAAAATATTAAAGAAAATAAAGTGCTCATGAAATGGATTACATTTGGGGGAACATTGCTGATGGCAACATCGATTGCCTCTTTAAGTTTTTCTAAAACGTTATGGTTTATTATTGCAATGTTTTCCTTAAGCGGAATCGGAATCGGAGCGGTGCTTCCTTGCCTCGATGCACTGATAACAGAAGGGATTGAAAAAGAGCAAAGAGGAACAATCACTTCGATCTACAGTTCGATGAGGTTTGTCGGGGTTGCGGCAGGCCCTCCGGCCATTGCGATTCTCATGAAGAATACCGAACAGACTTTATTTTTTCTTCTAAGCGGCTTAAGCATTCTGGCCGCACTCGCCACATTTATGGCGATCAAACCTGAAAAAGAATGAACGAGCTAATCCGCATTGGGAAAAATCAATGCGGTTTTTTAATGAAAAAGTTTTTGACCTGTTTTTTTTTCGCCACTTTTGAGCAATTATGAGTGACATTTTTTATGAGACGCTCTTTAAGATTTATGAACTTTAAGGTTTATAAGCCACTTTTGAACTTTTATGAGCCACTTTTTAGATTTATGAGCCATTTTTTAAGATTTATGATCCACTTTCGAACATTTATGAGCCAGTTTACAAAAAATACCACAGAATCAGGATCTGCGGCACAATTTCCCTATAATTAATCTGCAGGAACTTTTTCCGATAAAAATCCTGTTATCAATTGATTGAACAGTTCCCATCTCTTCGTTGGCAGGTGATGGGATACTTTGGAAATTATTGCAATTTGGCAATTCGTATGCTTTTTGTAGGCGCGAGCATGTTGATTTACAATGTCTCTTGAACCGTATAACAACAGTAATGGCGCTTTCAGCTTATGAAGGCGGTCAAGGCAGGAATATTGAAGAGATCGTTCATAAAAATCAAACCATGTTTTCCGGTCAGCTTTTTCCATATGATGCAAAATGTCGTTCCTCAATTCCTTATTGTCCGTATGGCTCGTTGCGATTATGTACCTCAAAAATCCGGGAGCATGCTTTACGAAATACATCCCAATAAGATGTTCATACTTAAAGGCCGGAGACATTACTTGCGGAAACCCTCCGGAAAGAATAAGAGCTAGTGTCCGGTTCGGATTTTGAAGAGCAAATTCCTGTGCAACAACTCCTCCGGATGAATAACCGCAAACAACCGCACGTTCGATCTCTAGATAATCCAACAAACCTTTAATTTCTCCGGCAAATCCGGCTATTGAAACTTTTCCTGCCGGACCTGTTGTATCCCCGTGCCCGCTTAAATCAGGCAGCAAAACACGAAAATGCTTGGCAAGCTTTTTTTGATAATAAAAAACTTTCCGCCCCATCGCAGGAGGGTGAACAAAAACTATCGGAACACCTGAACCGATATCTTCGAAGAAAATGTTGTTTTCTCCATGGGAAAAATACGGCATAAATATCAGTTCCTTTCAGCAATTTTTCCGGTATGTACGTTAAAAAAGAGGCAGTTTTATTCTGCCCCATTCGTTCTCATTTCTATCATTTTGGCCGTGTTTTTTTAGCTTTTTTGTCGACCGGTTTTAATTCACCGGCAAATTCGGGATCTGTTATGCTTTTTACACTTTGAAGCCCCGATTTTGTTTTCCGGTTTCGTTTTGTCATGTTGTTACCTCCCAAAGAATTCTGCTTACAAGACATACTATTCCATTATAGTCCTATATTCATTCAGACCGTCGTTAATCCGTGACATTTTCCAAATAGTATGGTATTCTTGAAATGATAAAATGAAACAATTTAATAAACATTTGAAATAGAAAATGACCGCAGGTGTTGCAGCACCGGCGGTCACTGCCATAGTCGTTCCCACAGGGGATCGGCCTACGAAACAAGATAGACCTCTCCCTCAATTTGCGGTCAAGGGAGGTCTATTTTTTTTGGTTGAATGTTAAAACAGCGATGATCAGAGTTGCAAATGAAATCATCAATGTCATCGCTTCAAAAACTGTCAAAAGGCCTCACCCCCTTTCATACGGGGCTAGCCGACCTCCCTTGCGAAACGAACTATCGCTCCTATAGTATACCATATTTTCGTCCACTTAATAGAACATGTGTTCGAAATTAGTAAAATTGAGTCAGAACTCCTATGTTTTCCAGAAAAGGGTCCTATCTCATTTCCTGGAAAGTGGTCGATATATTCCAAAAATGGTCGATAAACCGTGAAAAGTGGTTGATATATTCGAAAAGTGGTCGTTAATCCGGGAAAAGTGGTCAATATTTTCGAACAGCATTAAGTAAGCAAGCCACTCCTTACAAACATAAATGATCACTTTTCAGGTAAAAATAAGGATAAAACCAAGGCTGTGATTGCAGATGGGAAATGGGCTTGTATATCATTATTCTGATTTTACTTGTTTTCATTGTTTTTATATTTGGAGCGTGGAGGCACTGGGAGAAATACCTATCAACTCTGTTATACGGCTCTTCGATGAATCTTCTTTCATATGTCATTATGGGCAGAGACCGCTTATGGTTTCATGTGCCTTCAACACTATGGAAAGATATCACTGACACTTTTGTACTCCTTCCCTCCTTGAATCTGCTTTATCTTAGTTTTTTTCCTACTGAGACGAAAAAGAAATGGATCTATTTATTGAAATGGGTGGTAGTCTCTCTACTATTCGAATGGCTGTTGGTTCGTTTCGTCGAATTTGGCTATAATGAAAAATATCATTTTTGGATGGAACTTCCCTTTTATTTTTTTATGTACGGTTTCATAAAGCTTCACACAAAAAGACCGCTTTTAACATACGGTTTATCGATTCTTTTCATTGCATTTCTTATTATCTTCTTTGATTATTCACTCGAAAAATCTTATTTAGAAAGGTAATCATTACGGATCATGCTATGACATTTGATAACTATATGGATTTAAAGTTTAATCTCGAAGATCACTTTCAAAAGCCGGTAGATTTAGTCATTTTAGATGATATTAAACCAGCTCTAAAGCAAAGGATTCTAAGGAGTGCTATGTATGCGGAGCATTGTAAATAAAACAGGAGATAAAAACCTACAATGTGTAGGATTTATCTCCTTCTTATTTACTATATCATTTACTCTGAAGAATAACTAGTTAGTTTGTATCAGCACTATTAAAATATCATTCAAAAGTCCTTTTGTAATTTTTTGTTTTAACAATATTTGGACCAGTTTGTGGAACATACATATCATATTGAATTCTTAACCCAGTCTTCTTCTTTTTAGCAGTTTTAAAATCACCAATAATATTATTAGCACCAATCTCATAAAATAACTTTGCCACACCTGTATAGGGATTAAGTGTTACAATGTATTCTATAATTAATTGTATATTACCGGGTTTTGCTTCATACTTTTTAACAATTTTGTTTACCTCGCTTTTGGTCCAGTAAACATTGTAGCGGAAAACTTTATAGGTAGTACACGTCCTAGTATATCCGCTACCTGTACATTCCTTGACAGTTTTTCCAGCAGCACTAACTTGGTTTATGTTAGAAGCAAAAGGGACAAACACTGTAAATACTAATAACATAGAAAGAAAAATTTTTGTTGCTAACTTCATTTTTTAACATCCTCCTTTTTCTGATTATTTCCATAATTTAGTTTATTACAAATATAACCAAAATGTAAACATGAATAATTACCTGTTTTAAGATGAGACTTCAATACTACTAACTCGCGTTTCAAAAGCATCTTAATACTGTAACTCAAAAAGAAAATCCAAAATGATAAATGGTATGTTCTGCAAGAGCCTATAATTTATAAATATGTAATTGGAAACCAAAAATGTTAAGAACGGCAATTAAAATGTACGACTTGTCAACAATTGATCTTTTTTGGAATTACTTATTATAGAAAATAGAACTATAACAATAATTCTTGTCATTAAACCGAAGTATGTAAGAGTATTGGATTAGTAGAATGATGGCCGTTTCTGTTTAACAATAATAATATTGAAAAAGAGCACTATTTAAGTGCTCTTTTTCGTATATGTCGTTGTTCGCTGCAAAAATCAATTAAAAACCTATTGGAGTTATTTATTTCGAAAGCGATCATCTTTGTTTCAGTTCCGTAATTTTCATTCTAGCTCTATCCCAATTTGTTTAATTGAAACGTGAGGCAATAATTTTTCGACTTTATCTGAAGTGCATAATCCAATTGAAAAAGCGGTTGCACTTCCGGCGGCGACACTGTATCGGAACGCTTCTTTAACGTCTTTTGTTTCTTCGTATTTCGCTAAGAAACCGGCTACCATCGAGTCTCCCGCTGCAACAGAACTTATTACTTCCCCTTTCGGCACTTCAGCAATTAAAGCACAAGCTTCATTGATAAAAACTGCTCCCTTTGCAGCCAGTGAAACGATCACATTTTGGGCGCCCATATCCAAAAGCTGTTTCCCATATTTAATTGCTTCTTCTCTAGAAGTAATTTCTGTATCAAAAAATTCCCCAAGTTCGTGATGGTTTGGCTTAATGAGGAACGGCTTGTATGGAAGAACTTTCTTAAGCAAGTCTCCTTCGGCATCAACGACAAACCTGGTTCCGTTTTTGAAACAGATTTTCACAAGCTCTTCGTAAGTAGTTTTTGGCATTGCCGCTGGAATGCTACCCGCTAAAATAAGCAAGTCTCCATCTGTCAGGTGATTGATTTTTTCTTTTAGGCCTTGAAAGTCTCTCTCAGAAATGTGAGGGCCTTTTGCATTGATTTCTGTTTCTGTCTTTGTTTTTAGCTTTATATTGATTCGTGTATCTTCTTTAATTCTTACAAAATCGGTTTCTATTTTTTCATTTTGTAAAAAGTCTTCAATGTATTTTCCGGTGAAACCTCCAATAAAACCGAGCGCTCTAGTTGTTACTCCCATTCTTTTTAAAACTCGGGAAACATTAATTCCTTTTCCGCCCGGGAATTTCATCTCGCTTTTAGACCGGTTTAACTCTCCAATCTTAACCTCTTCCAGTTGGACGAAATAGTCAACGGACGGATTTAATGTCAATGTATAAATCATACTGTCACGACCTTTATCGTTATTTTGTTTCTATATGCTTCGAAAAACCGCCAGTCAAATGCGTGCTTAAAGATGCGAGAATAATTTATGTCGTTTCGGAGTGATCTTCTTTGATCAAATCTTACTGGAAAACGATTGCAACAATCAATCATTTTCTAAAATTTCATTTTATTAAAATGATTTTGTAGTTTTTTGAGCAATATAATAATTATATGATTTTGATTGCTCTTGCTTAACAAGTATGATAGAATTTTTTTCAATATATAGTATTAAAAATGTTAAAAACATACTATATATCGTTTTCTTCACAATTATTTTAATGGTCTCTTTTTCTATTATTGATTCGCTCGATGAGAGCGAATTTTTTTTTGAATAATAAAACCCCTGCTTTAAAGCAGAGGGAAAATTTAAGAAGTAATATCCGATTGTCATATCACTTTCATTTCTATTTAAAATCCATTCTCCGAATTAAGATCAAAAAATAATGGCGTCAATTGAATAGCTTCCCGCACCAATTAGTGCAACCCCAATTGCTGCAGCTAGCAAAACAAGATTAAATTCATAACCGTTTTGCGCAGCCCAAAAACCGTTAGATCCATGAACTTTCACAATTGCCACTAACATTGTTCCGGCAATCAAAGCAGCTGCAAGCGGAGTGAAAAGCCCAAGTGCAAATAAAGCTCCGCCTAAAAATTCAGCTAGTCCTGCTAATAATGCCATCTGATACCCCGGTTTAATTCCTATTGATTCAAAAAATCCGCCAGTTCCTTTCAAACCGTGGCCGCCGAACCAACCAAATAATTTTTGGGCTCCATGTCCCATAAAAGTAAGTCCAATTACTAGTCGAATAATTAAAACTCCTAGATTCATTTCTCTCCATCCTTTCGTCTATTACCTTTATTTCAAGATATTTTTATTCAATTATCTCGAATTCGAGATAATTGTAATATATTTCTCTTTAAAATGTCAAATTTTTTTTCCTTTATGCTGGCGCAATGAAGGCTCTTACGTATCCCTCCTTCCATTAAAATTGAGAGTGAATTTTGTTGTAACAATCATTGTTACATCTAGTTTAAAAAAAAATACTTTTTTAACTGGATTTTATTTTTTGAACGATGCCGGTTGTAATTTCCTCCATCGTTATTTCTTCAAGCACTTTTTCCATCGCATTTTGTGCTTTTAGTAAGACAAGTTCAAGAACAGGTTGAATGTTTGAACCGACCGGGCAATTCGGATTGGGGTTATCATGAAATTGAAACAGTTCTCCTTCTTCGACTACATCAACTGCCCGATATACATCCAAAAGTGTAATCTCATTCAGGCTTTTAGTAAGACTTGCCCCGCCGGTACCCGCACGAACGTTAACGAGCTCTGCCTTCTTAAGCATTCCCAGTACTCTGCGTATAACGACTGGATTCGTGTTGACACTTCCGGCAATCCACTCGGAAGTACAAACTTTATTTCTTTCTAGCGCCAGCAAAGATAGAATATGAACCGCTACCGTAAAACGGCTGCTGATTTTCATTACTTTCACTCCCTTGTTGTAACCATTATAGTTACAATCCACATAAAAAGTCAAGAGAAAGGGCCCAGCATACCCGGTTTTTCTTATTTCTATATTAGAATGGAAGCTCATAAATGTGAACGACGGCTCATTTATCGAAATAGAGGCTCATTTATCAAAATAAAAGCTCATTTATCAAAATAACGGCTCATAACCTCCCTTTGATCACGAGCTTCTAACCAAAAAACAGCTCTATTACACAATAAAAAATCAATATAGATATAAAAATAATTGTTTACGCCTTGTTTAGACATGATAAACACAAGGCGAAACACGAAGAAGCACAAAGACGATCGAATAATTTATAGGGGCCAGATTCTTCCTGATGCTCCTTGTTGAAAGATTAACTTTCCTTTTTTTTGAAAAATGATTGAGGGAAAAGCCCCCCCTCAATCATTTGCGATCTTAAGTTCTTTCAACACATCTTTCAAATCATTCAAAGGTTGTTGGCACGTAAAGTTTTCACAAATATAAACAGTTAAATCAGAATCGGTAGCTGCATAGCCTCTCTCATAAATTTTTTCCAATTCTTCTTGATTATTTGAAGTTAACGGAGCGAGTTCCGGAGTATAAGCTTTCTGAATGATACCAGCTAATTCACTGCGCTTTTCCGGTGTGCCGACGATAACCACTTCACGCATCGGAAACTCTTTCAAGAGCAAGCTTTGCAACAAAAATGTATGGCCTGGTCCATAAGATTCCACGTCATGTTTGAAGAAACGATGCATCTCATCCACTATATCAAACCATTTCGTCTCACCCGTAAAATGGCCAAGCCGAAGAAGGCTGACAGCCGCTGCACTGTTCCCGGACGGCAGAGCCCCGTCATACACTTGTTTTTCGCGGACGATTAATACTTCCCCGTCGCTTCTTGTAAAATAAAAACCGCCATCCAGTTCATCCCAAAAATGCTTTTTCATCTTTTCGGCAGTATTTCTGGCTTTGTCCAAATATTCCATTGAGAAAGTTGCTTCATACAACTCCAATAACGCCCATAAAAGAAATGCCCAGTCATCGAGATAAGCGTTGAACTTCGATTCGCCGTCACGGTATCTGGCCATAAGCTCCCCATTCACCACTAACTTTTCTTCAATAAACCGCAATGCTTTTTCTGCCTTTTCAACATAATCTTTATTTTGAAATGCCTGGCCTGCTTTTGCCAGTCCGGCAATCATCAACGCATTCCATGAGGTCAAAATTTTATCATCAAGATGTGGATAGACCCGCTCTTGTCGTTTTTCAAAAAGCTTTTGACGGGATTCTTCGAGCTTCGCCTTGCCTTCTGCGAGTTTCAACCCGGCTTCAGCAAAGGTTTTCACTATGTTCGTATGAATGAGGTTCGGAATATTTTTCCCTTCAAAGTTTCCGTCAGCCGTTATATCATAAACCTTGCAGAAAAATTCCCCGTCTTTTTCACCGAGCACATCTAAAATTTCCTCTTTCGACCAAACATAATATTTCCCTTCTTCCCCTTCGCTGTCCGCATCAATGGCCGAAAAGAAGGCACCTTCTTCATTCGTCATTTCTCTCGTGATAAACTCAATGATTTGCTCAGCAATTTCCTTTTATTTATTGTTTTTTGTCACTTGATAAGCTTCGGAATACGTATAAAGAAGTAGTGCATTATCATAAAGCATTTTTTCAAAATGTGGAACGAGCCACATCGCATCAACCGAATATCTGGCAAAACCGAACCCAATATGATCATAAATACCGCCATTCGCCATTGAAACGAGCGTATTTTCAACCATTTTCAATGCCATTTCCTTGCCGGACCATTTATAATACTTCAGCAAAAACATAAGATTGTGCGGAATCGGAAATTTCGGCGCATCTCCAAATCCGCCGTAAACGCTGTTAAAGCTGCCGGCAAGCTGCTGATACGTTTTATGTAAAACATCCGCTGAAGGCAATTCCACACTTGATTCCCTTGCCGATTGTTTCAAAGCTTCCGCCGCATCAGTTGCAATCTTTTCAATATGATCACGATTTTTCATGTATTGGTCATACAATTGAATGATCACTTCTTTAAACCCCGGAACACCGTAGCGGCTTTCTTTTGGAAAATATGTTCCTGCAAAAAACGGCTTTTGATCCGGTGTCATAAACACACTTAACGGCCAGCCGCCGTGTCCATTCATCATCTGGCAAATGTTCATATAAATTGAATCGATATCCGGACGTTCCTCCCGGTCGACTTTAATGGAAACGAATCTCTCATTTAACAGCTTTGCAACCTCTTCATCTTCGAACGATTCACGTTCCATAACATGGCACTAGTGGCATGTGGATTATTACACCAAACTAGGAGTACCCAATAGATACGAAAACAGGTTTGTTTTCGCGTTTCGATTTCTCGAATGCTTCATCTCCCCAGGGGTACCAATTAACAGGGTTATAAGCATGTTGTAGTAAATATGGTGATTTTTCAGCGATTAATCTATTGGGTTTTTGATTAGTTGGCATATGACCACCTTCTTTCCTAATGATTTTTTTGTTAGTAAAATTTACATAATTACCTTGCCACAAATTGAAATAAAAGATTCTCTTAAAGATAAAGAAAGCCTTCAAGCTTCAATTTTGTAAAAAGTTTAAAAACAAAGAGCCCCCATCACCAGACTCTTCTAACATTTTCCTTTCTTCCGCTTAGTGTCTTTGAATAATAAACTGATCTTCAAGCAATGTCCAATTTTGAGGGAAAGGCTCACCAAGCACCCAGTAGGCCACACCATTTAGCCCGTATTCTTTTACGAGATTAAACTTTGCCTGCATACTCTGTTCATTTTCAAACCAGACAACATGTTTTTTGTTTTGCTCATCAATGTAATTGAACCAAGGTGCCTGTGACTCATTGTCATAATGAATTTCAGCTCCTTCTCTGGCTGCCAGGTCAGCTGCTTCCTCAGGAGCGATTCGTTTGGCGAATTTGCCGCCTTTTTTATAAGGTAAAGTCCAATCATAGCCATACAATGGAGCACCCATTACAATTTTGTTCCGCGGAATCACGGAAACGGCATAATCCAGCACTTTGCGGACTTGCGGAACCGGTGACACCGCCATTGGCGGACCGCCGGACCACCCCCATTCATAGGTCATTAGAATGACGAAATCTGTTAACTCCCCATGTCTCTTATAATCATGGGCTCCATGCCATGGTCCTCCTTGTTCATCGCTCGTTTTAGGGGCCAATGCAGTTGAAACAGCAAAACCGGCTTTGCGAACCTGTGGCAAGATCGTTTCGAGAAAGCCGTTATACAACTCACGGTCCTTTTCGCGAATATGTTCAAAATCGATATTTAAGGCTTCGTATCCTTTCGCTTTCATCGTTTGAATAACGCCTTTGATCAAGCTGTTAGAGGCTGTTTTATCTGTAAAAATGCGATGAGCAATATCCGGAGAAAAGTTTCCTTCTGCAAAGTTGGTGATCACCATCATTGGAATCGCACCGGATTTTTTAGTAGCCGAAATTGCTTCAGCGTCTTTAATTGGAACAAGACTTCCATCGGCGTTCACTCGGTAACTGAAAAAAGCTACATATGATAAATGCTGGCTAACCCCTTTTAAATCTGAAACAGATTGCTGCGGGGTGATCGGCTCAAGAAATCCAATCGAGTTAATGGGTCTTCTATCGTGGGCCGTCTTTGCCGGATTGACCTCTTGAATCCGCTTTGCCGGAGATTGGCTATGCTGTATACGAACAGGCGAGTTATCCCCTTTATTCTGCGCTGACGTGCCTTGTTGTTGTTTATCTTCAGAAGCGCCCTGTTTATCATCGTTTCCATTTCCGCATCCAGAAAGAACGAGAGAAAGGCAGAGCAAAATGACAAATTTTCTCATGACATCATCTCCTCTTGTTTTTTTATATAATTCCAAAACAAGAGGATGAATATTCTAGAGTTTCTGTAAATCTTCAGGTATCTTAACCCATCTTTCTCTTGAAAAGCAACTAAAGTCCAATTTCTCCTTTTCTACCACTTGTACAACTTGTCCAAAATGCTATTAACCCTACTTATCTATAAAAAATATTTACCTTTTTTTATAGAAATTTTTAAAAAATCCAATCTATGCATATAACAGAAAATATTGTAATATTTAGTAGTAGTTTGTCTATTTTTGTTTAAATTTAGAAGGAGTGTTGGTTGTATGAAAAAAATCTTTGTTACTGCATTGATTGTTGGTTTCTTGTTAACAGGCTGCAACGAAAGTAGTACAACTGCAGTTAAAGACAGCAATCAAAATCAGCAAACAGATGAACCGAAGGAAACGAATGTGAAATTCGGAAAGGAATTTAAGGTTGAATTTAGAAACTGGAATGGGGAAATCGAGCAAGAAATTAAATTAAAAGTTGATAATGTTAAAATAGAAAGCAATATTTCTCCTGATCAAATAACGAATGAACAAAATGATTTTGTCGGCTTGGACTTATCTGTTGAAAATATCGGAAAAACAGAAACTAATGAATTTACTGTTACTGCTTCATCTTTTTCGGTATTTAATGATAAAGGGATGGAGATTAGTTCCTTTCCAGTTATTGGGGGAGATAAAGTTACATATAAACCGACAAATTTAAGACCGAACGGAAAAAACGAAGGAAGAATCTATTTGACTATTCCTAAAGGCGAAAAAGTCTCTGAAATTATTTATTACAACAATCTTATTAAGGATAATGGTGATAAATTTATATTTAAGGTTAAAAATTAACGAAAATCACACCATTATTTCTTAAGTTTAAAAGGAGTGTTTTATGCACTTCTTTTTATTGTTTCAATAGTCTTTATCGAATTCATTCGCTTTTTTTCGAGTTAGATATAAAATAGGAGGGTTTTTATGTATTTTCTTTCAGAATTAATCATCACTACTATTTTTACTCTAATATTATTACTCTTACCATTACAGATTTACTGGGCAATATCCATTAGTAGATGGGCTAAACGATTACGATATCATCCCGTTTCCGAAGAACAAGCCCTTGAAGTTATCAATTTTTTTAGGAAAGTCTGGTATATACCAAATGCACCGAAATACTGGGGAGAATGCAAAAATATTTATTACGCTGTTCTTCATTCACCTGTTGTTACATTTGAAACAAAAAAACAACTGTTCACTATTTTAGAGCGTCGCAAGGTATATGGACTAAGACCACCATACAAAAAGAAACAGAATCATTTCTAAAAAAGGAACATTACATATGTTATCAGAAACAGGTATGGTATGTCAACACTAAACTAGACAATTTTTTTAAGGTGTTCCTTTTTGTATTCAATAGGGCTTAAATACCCGAGTGTTCCGTGAATTCTTATATGATTAAACCAATGTACATAATCATCTAATTCCAATTTTAATTGCTCTAAACTTTCAAAATATTTTCCTTTTACAAATTCTGTCTTAATAATTTTAAATGTGGCTTCGGCTACTGCGTTATCATATGGGCAACCTTTCATGCTTAACGACCGTTTAATCTCGAATGTTTCTAAAGCTTCATCGATTGTCTTGTTTTTAAACTCGTTTCCTCGGTCTGTGTGAAATAATTGAATTTGTCTTAAATCAGCTTTAATCATTGATAACGCTTGGTAGACTAGTCCAGCATCTTTATTAGGACCCGCACTATGTCCAACAATTTCTCGATTATAAAGATCGACAAATAAACAGATATAATGCCAGCTTTTTTCCACTCTCACGTATGTTAAGTCGCTGACTACAACTGTCAATTCTTTTTGTTGATCAAATTCCCTATTCAACACATTTTCAACTTTAGATTCATTACATTTATCCACATGTGGCTTAAACTGGGCAACTGTATATTTTGATACTAGCCCATTTTCTTTCATGATTCGGCCAATACGTCTTCTGGATGCAATTTTACCGAGTTTTTTCAACTCATGTTTTATCTTACGAGTGCCATAGTTCTGGCGGCTTTTATGAAAAATATCGATTATGGTAACAGTAAGTTCATCATCTGATTTAGATTGTTCTTTTGCTTCATAATAATAGGTACTTCTTGGGAGTTGTAGGACGTCGCACATTGCTGATATCGAGTATTTGTGACGATTATTTTTAATCACATTTACTTTCGTCCTAGTATCAGCGCAGCTTGCTTTAAAATATCATTCTCCATCAGTAAACGCTGATTTTCTTTACGAAGCTTGATCAGTTCTTCTTTTTCAGGTGTTCGGTTGTCCTTCTCTTTAAATGAACCAGATGTTTGGCTCTGTTTCACCCATTTGTCTAATGCCGAAGGCGTTAAATTGTATTCACTTATAATGTCTTTTCTAGGCTTACCACTTTCATATAGTTTGACCATTTGAGCTTTAAATTCATGAGTAAATGTTCTTCTAACTCTTGTTATATCGGTGCACCTCCATTAACTGAATGAGATGAAGTAGACTTCCAAATTTAGAGGGTAAACACCGCAACTTGACAAGGAGCCTCTACGGGCATGCTTTCCCAGCCAGGAAACCAGATGATGAAAACATCTGGCTTGCCAAACAGGCTAGCATACCCGCCTCTCCTAGTAAAGTTGCTGGTATGGGATCTCTTATGCTTGATTAGCAGTATACCCAGATTGGATGGTTAGTCTACCTGACCTTAATTTTTTTGTCCAGTTAAGTGTAGCCGATTCACCTTTATAACCAGTGAAATAAGAAGTTGAATCACCATGCCCAACATTGTGAACGTACTAATCATTGCATGCAGCTCCTTAAAAAAATTCTCTTCTAAAATTTCCTTCGCGTTTTACTACTTATTCTCCTTGGATTTTCTTAAAAATATTACAAGAATCTACTTCAAAGGGAAAATATTATATTAAGAGACTTCTAAAAAATTCTTTTTATTAATACATCAGCTAACCTAGCATTCGATTCCTATGAACAAACAATGATATGTTGCAATAATATGGCCTCTTTCTTGAAAATCTTGCTCATATATGTTCATCATTTCTTTAAGGACAGAGGGGCGTTGGAAGTATGGACCTGCATTGCTATTTGTTGCTCCTATTTTTCGCAGAGAGGTGATAAAGTCTTTGACTGAATGAAATCGTTCTATTTCGATCATTTCTGTTCCGAAAATAGTTGAGAATGGGTGAACCGGTTGGACGGAGCGCTCACACAGTTCCAGCAAGTCCTCTAATGCGTAAAAGGGCTGGCTGATGCGAACGTTTGTGTCAAGTTGTAACTTTTGCATTGCTCGTTGAAAAGAAGTGTGAAGTTCATGGAATGTGCCGCAGCCAAAGGTAGAAAAAAGAATCATTCCGTCTCTCTTTAAAATGGAACTAAGGCGAAAAAGGGTCGACTCAAAATGATTTAGCCATTGAAAAGTAGCATTAGAGATAATGAGATCGTAACGGTCATATAGCTCCATCTCCTCGATATCGCCACAAAGGAAGTGAATCCGCTCTTCAGAGATTCGCTGTTTGGCGATTTCAATCATTCCCGGTGCCAAGTCAACGGCGGTGATGGTTGCATTTTTAAAATGACGGGATAGTTTGGCGGTAAGGTAGCCTGTCCCACAACCAATTTCAAGAATATGTAGTGGAGATGAATCATTTCTTTTCATCACCAACTGTTTCAATAAGCGATCTGCCATTTTTTTCTGAACGTTAGCGAATTGGTCATACGTTTTTGCATTTGCACTAAATCTTTTTTGCAGCAATTGTTTATCAATCATCCTCTTCCTCCTGCAAACGATTCAATCAGCCTGGAGCATTCATCTGTTTTTGTTAAAAACGGAACATGTGCGGTTTTTGGCAATAATTTCAAAATCGCATTGTCATGTGTTTGTTCAACTATATAGTGCGAAGCGGCCGGTGGACAGATTGTGTCTTCCTCACCGTGAATCAGTAAAAGTGGTGCACTGATTTCATGCAATGCGAAACGAACATCAGCTGTCATTAAATAATCGAGCCCAACAAGCAGTTCTTGGAGTTCTGTGTTGTGAAAGTGCTGATCAAAATCTAATACTTTATCTTGTTCCTCTTCACAAAAAAGTGAAGCAAAAAAAGAAGAAAGTGTTTGTTTGCAATTTCGCACCAATTGCCTCTTCATTCGTTCAACTACCCGCCGTTCCCAGCCTGCGTCATAACCATCTCCTTTTATAAATCGGCTCGTTCCGCTAACAAGAACAAGACGATCGATTTTCTCTGGAATAGAAATGGCAAGCTCTAATGTGATGAGTGCACCGAGCGACCAGCCAATTGGAATGAAAGTAGAAAGCCTATTTTCTTCTACGAGTTGAACTGCCTTTTGTTTAAAATCTGCAATCGTTTCAACTCCATCCCATTCAACATAATAAATAGAAAAAGATTTTTTCAGCCGTTCGGAAAGCGACGACCAAATCGTTCCTCTCATTCCCCAGCCAGGAATAAAGACGATATGCTTTTGCTTGTTCATGAAATAATCCTCATCTCTTGACCAATTGCAGCGATTTCGTTAATCGCCCAGTCAAGTTTATCCTTTGATAATGTCGCCATGAGAGAAAAACGTATTCTTGCCGTCCCTTTTGGAACCGTTGGCGGCCGAATAGAAACAGCCGCAATTCCTCTCTCCTGCAGTCGTTCACTAAATTGCACCGTTAACTCATTGGAACCGATAATAACTGGCACAATTTGTGTCATACTTGTGCCAATGTTAAAACCGAGGCCACTAAGTTTTGTACGAAAATATTTACTATAGTTGTGAAGCTGTTTACGGAGTGCTGACTCTTGTTGGACGATGTGAATCGCAGCTTGAATCGAGCCTAATACAGCGGGCGGTAATGCCGTTGTAAAAATGAAGCTCCTCATTTTATTAACAAAATAATCAAGAAGCCACTGTTTTCCAGTCACGTATGCACCGAAAGAACCAAGTGATTTACTGAATGTCCCCACATGTACGTCCACTTGTTCTTGTAGACCTATATCATGAACAAGCCCTTTTCCTCCTTCTCCGAAAACACCGATGCTGTGAGCCTCATCAACCATTAAAATCGCCCCATACTTTTCTTTGAGTTCAACAAGCCCTTTCAATGGAGCGATATCGCCATCCATGCTGAAGACGCTATCTGTTACAATAAGTTTCCGCTTATGTTGTGGAGCTTTTTTCAAAAGAGCTTCTAAATGATCGAGATCGTTATGTAGATAACGCTTCATTTCCGCCCGGCTTAAAATGATTCCATCATTGATGCTTGCATGGTTCCATTTATCACTAAATACGAGGTCGTTGCGACCGACAAGAGCAGAAATAATGCCTAAGTTGGCGGTATATCCGCTGTTGAAAATAAGTGCTGATTCTGTTCCTTTCCACCTTGCTAGTTCTGTTTCTACATGTTCATACAGGGAATAGTTGCCAACAATTAATCGGGATGCCGTCGAGCTTGCGCCGTATTTATTTGTTGCATGTATACTTGCTTCAATGAGCCGCTTGTCACCAGCTAATCCAAGATAATTGTTTGACGAAAGATTGAGAAGCTTTCGACCATTCATAATGATGAATGAGTCATTCAAGAAATCGATGGAATGTAAGCGCCGTCTTTGTGTTTTTTTCTCTAAATGTAGCAACTCTATTTTCAATTGTTCCTCCCACAAACGCATCTTCTCACCCCTTACCCACTAATATGTTAACCTTAATTTATATTTGGTTAACATAATAAATTATCATATCATATTAAAAACATTGAGACAATCTTTTTTCTTAAGTTCATTCAAAAGAAACCTCCACATAGAATTAGATTTATAGTTGTTGTAACCGACAATCTTTTATAAACTATCAGTCCGGTGATTAACCTTTTGCTTTGCGAAGATAAAATGAAAGTCAATCAAAGGAATAAAGTAGTATATTTTTTGTAAAGGGCGCCCAGTCGCTTCACCATCACGAATCTAGAATTATTGACGAAAAATCCCGTTACAATTCAGAAACTGAACATGGAAAAAGCCATGTCCATCCTAAGATAAGGATAAGATTCTTAGAAATGTAGGAGAAAAAGACAAACCCAAACTTAAATGGAGAATTTAAATTCACACTATGTTTTTGGGTTTTAAGTGCAAAATAATTAGTACAAGTGCAAAAAGACTCAGACAGTCAAACCATTATGAATATAACTAGCCTGCAGGCAATTTTTCTTTGTTTACAAACATAAAAAGCAGCCAAGGCTTTTTTGAAAAAGCGCTTGGCTGACTTTGTGTTTCTATTCAAGTCTTGACAGATAAAAATCGATCACAACAACTATTTATTTCTTTATAAAAAAATATCTGTTCAAATCATACAGATTGCTTGTACTTCAGTAATCATTTTTTTACAAATTATCATGGAATGGAAGTCGCATCCAGGTGATTGGGCGACGGCAAGAAGCAACAATACGAACCCACATTTAACTCCTTTGATCCTTTTATAGATTTCCCTCTTTTCTTTGAATCATATTATTTGAAGTTGGTTCCATTGAACAGATTCTTCAAGTACAGATAAAACAATTTCACGCCGGTCTAACTCTTCGATCCATGGTATAATACCCAAAATTGGGATACCAGTATAAGAATAGATGATAGAAGGGTTGGTTTTCTCAGCAACTCCTGCTATTTCATCTCGATACCCAGACAGAATAACTCCCGCTACCTGTAATCCGCGCTGTTTGGCGTATTCGATGGTCAAAATCGTATGATTAACCGTACCTAGATTCGGTCTTGCCACGATAATCAGTGGAAGCTGGAACATCGTTGCTGCATCCACTACCAATCCATCTGCAACATAGGGAACAGCAAGGCCACCCGCGCCCTCGACAATCATGAATTCATGCTTCTCCTTTAGTCGAAGATATCCATCTTGAAGATCCTGTAAAGTAACCTGTTTTCCGGTGCGCCTCAGCGCTAATATAGGAGTGAGTGGTTCTTCTACAGCATAAGGACAAATGTGTTCCAAGGGGTCATCGACATCAGAAAGTTTTTTGAGTCGTGCTGCATCACCTTCTGGATGATGGACAAGATGTCCGCTTTGAACCGGTTTGTAAACCCCAAAATTATATCCTTGCTTTCGAAAAACACCAGCTAATCCTCCAGCTACGATCGTCTTACCCACTCCGGTATCAGTAGCGGTAATAAAAAATCCTTTCATTTGTTCCGTGCCTCCTTTAACTGTTCACCATTAATGATCTCCATCCATCGAAAACATTCCATCGGTTACGATGTTCGTAGTTGCATGTAAAGTTCCTTTTCTTTAATTAGTTATAGTCCTTGAACGAAAATCATCTTTCCGTAACCTCTTGGATCGATTGATAGAGAATACCCAACATGGAGTCTAATTCCTCTATTGTTGAAGCAAGTGGTGGCATAAAGACAACAACGTTTCCAAGCGGTCGAATGAGCATACCTAACTCTCTAGCTCTCCTACACACTTTGACTCCTATCCGCTCTGACCATTTATAAGTCTCCTTCGTATTGCGGTCAACGACAAGCTCAAGTCCAATCATAAATCCTTTTTGTCGAATATCTCCCACATGATATAGTTGACGGAATTCATGTAAGCGATTAGCAATATATTGAGATTTCCGTTCTACTTCGTGAATGAGATTCTTTTTTTCTATTAAATTAATGTTCGCAATAGCTACTGCACAACCTAGTTGGTTTCCAGTATAGCTAT
This sequence comes from Bacillus methanolicus, assembly GCF_028888695.1. Taxonomy (NCBI): domain Bacteria; kingdom Bacillati; phylum Bacillota; class Bacilli; order Caryophanales; family Bacillaceae; genus Bacillus; species Bacillus methanolicus. The sequence continues at coordinate 1,495,685 of NZ_PNFF01000001.1, forward strand.
GGCCGTGAAAAAATGTCTTTAGCTCTTCATGGTCCCCAAGAAAAGCTTCATAAATATCATCCGTTGTCACTGTAATGGCAACCGGAAGATAACCGCCTGTAAGACCTTTCCCTGCTGTCAAAATATCAGGAGTTACCCCCTCATGATTGCAAGCAAATAAGCGTCCTGTCCGTCCGAACCCTGTTGCGACTTCATCGGCGATCATCAAAACATTGTATTTCGAACAAAGCTCACGCACACCACTCAAGTACCCTTGAGGCATAACAATAATTCCACTGGCTCCTTGAACGATCGGTTCGATGATCAGTGCTGCTACTTCGTGATCATGAGTTTGAAGTGTTTTTTCTAGTTTTGCTAAGAAAAATTTTGTTTGCTCATGTTCATCTCCTACAATCGGAGAACGGTATACATATGGATAAGGAACTTTTATCGAGTTGAAAAGGAGACTGGAATAAGCCTTATGATAGATATCAATCGCTCCAACAGATACTGCACCAATGGTATCACCATGATAGGCTTCCTTCATTGTGATAAAGCGGCGTTTTTCTGGTTTTCCTTTATGCTGCCAATATTGAAAGGCCATCTTAATGGCTATTTCTACGGCGGTTGCTCCAGAATCAGAGTAAAATACTTTAGATAAACCTGGTGGCATCAGTTGAATGAGTTTCTCTGCAAGAAGAATGGCTGGTATATTTGCCATTCCAAGCAGAGTAGAATGGGCGATTTCATCCAATTGATCCCTGATTGCCTGATCTAACTCAGGTACACGGTGACCATGTACATTGAGCCAAATAGAAGATACACCATCCCAATACTCGTTACCTTTGACATCGCGAAGCTTCCGACCATTCCCACTGGCAATGATGACGGGATCGTCTTCTATGTACTCTTTCATCTGTGTAAAAGGGTGCCACAAATATCGCTTATTTTTTTCGACCAGTTCATCATAACTTAGCATTTCTACTGTCATATGTGTTTTTCACTCCCGGTTATTTTTGTTAACCTTTTATATAATTTAGTTAACAATTAAGAAAATAATATCATAATGATTGCAATTTATACAATTTAAAAATTTTCATATCATAAGTTAGTAGTTTCAAGAACACAATATTTATTAAACTATCCAAAAAGCTACAATAAAAAATTAATAGGAAGATCCAAGACTCATTTTTTGAAAATTTTTAGCTTTAGTCATAGCCATCTTCCACTCCTGCTCATTTTTTAATCAACAAAATTATGTATTTTAATTTCCACATAAAAAACAGCCCACAAATAGGAAGCAATTCACACCTTCATACTTGGGGCTGTCCCATTTTTTAAATAAGTTAAAATTAATGATTCATCACCACATTTTGTGATTTAACCCAAAAAATAAGGAAAACACTCACGAATTCCTGGCAATAATGTTAGCGTGACTTAACATAACAGGAGGTTCAAAAGTGTTTTCCGTATCACTAGATTTGCCAGAATTTGAAGTTGTTAAACAAGTATTTCTTGAAGATTGCAATCTGTTACATGTTGAGAAAAATACGATGGAAGAACGTTGTACTTTTTGCGGCTTTTTTACCAGTAATGTCCACGACTGGCGGACAAGAAAGGTTCGTGACTTGTCCGTATTAGGTAAGCCCCTTTTCTTATTAGTCAGAGTGCATAGATACCGTTGTCACAACTGTAATGAGGTATTTTCACAAACATTTGAATCTATCAGTCCTAATAAGCATCAGACCAATCGATACAGAGAATATCTGTATCAAATGTGCATTTGCTCTACTATTCAAGAAGTAAGTCGAAAGGAAAAAGTTCCTTATACGACAGTAGAAAGAATTTTTTATTCCATCGCTAAAGAAAAAGAAATGGAGCATTTAGAACATCTTGATAGTGCTTTAGAAAACAATGAACTAGTCCTTAGCCTTGATGAGATCGCTGTTCGAAAGGGTCACCGATATGAAACCGTTCTAATGGATGCCCAATCCGGCAGTGTTCTTGGTATGGAACATCAACGTAGTTATGATTCTACTCTAACCTTACTCTCCAAGGAGATCCTGGCTAATAAGTGTGTTCAAACCGTTGTCATGGATATGTGGGATCCCTTTCATAAAGCTGTTAAATCTATATTCCCAGAGGCCTGTATCGTCATTGATAAATATCATGTGGTGCAAAAGGTGACACATGCACTTGACCAAGTTAGAAAGAAAACTCCTGGACTAAAAAAGGGACGGTTTAAACTCTTGAAAGGTTCTGAAAAGTTAACGGCTAATGAAAAACAACAATTAGACGAGATGCTCAAAGAGCATTCAGAATTGTCATATGCCTATTTTCTAAAAGAACTCTTTAGAGAAATATACCAAGTGAATGACTATGATACAGCTGATTCACTCTTAGAAGAATGGATTCAACTCGCATGGAGCAGCCCATTTCCTTCATTTCATCAAGTTGCCAAGACGATAGAAAATTGGAAGGCACAAATTTTACAATATTTTCTTACACCTTTTACGAATGGCCGGATTGAAGGTACAAACCATAAGATTAAGAACATCAAAAGACGTGCTTTTGGCTTCAGAAACCTTGAAAGATTTCGGCTACGTGTATTTTTGGAATGTACAGGTAAAACTTATAAAAATCAGGTTGCTTAACCTTGCCCTCCATCAGCTTTCCGCATTGTAGTTGGTAGAATGGAAGCCGTCAAGGAAAGCACTTGACCGCTTCCATTCTACCAACTTAGTGGTCTGCAAGCTGACGAAGGAGCTACTCTAGATTGAGTATCAATCTTGCTAACTTATTTCCGGAATTGTGTGAACATCACAGAATATGGTGATGAGACTTTTTATTAAAGTTTCTTTATAGAGCCAATTCTACCCACTTACTCAATCGATGGTCTTTGGGTAATCGTTCAATAGAACCTAAATTCGCTTTTTGTTCTAAAGTTAAACGATTAGTATGGATGGTATGATTTAATTCTTTCTCCATTTCTACACATTTGATACAGATATTCTCTGTATCGATTGGTCTGATGTTTTTTAGGGCTAATCGATTCAAATGTTTGGGAAAATACCTCATTACAGTTGTGACAACGGTATCTGTTCACTCTGACAAATAAGAAAAGGGGTTTGCCTAATATAGATAGATCACGAACTTTTCTTGTCCGCCAGTCGTGGACATTACTGGTAAAAAAGCCGCAAAAAGTACAACGTTCTTCCATCGTATTTTTCTCAACATGTAACAGATTGCAATCTTCAAGAAATACTTGTTTAACAACTTCAAATTCTGGCAAATCTAGTGATACAGAAAACACTTACAGAACCTCCTGTTATGTTAAGTAGGCGCTAACATTATTGCCAGGAATCTGTGAGTGTTTTCATTTTTATTGGTTAAATCACAAAATGTGGTGATGAATCAAGATTTTTATCCACCACCTAATCTCTAACTTCAAAATCATTAACCTCTTTTATGTAAATCTATTATTCAAGCAAAAACTAGTAAAAATATGGGGTTTCTATATTAGAATTGAAAAAAGTGAACAATAAATCTACGAATGAATTACGCATCGGTGAAAGACTTGTAATCCCAGAGTCTATTACTCCTTATGAAAAAGACTTGTTGGCACGTCTTGTTCATGCGGAAGCAAAAGGCGAGCCGTATGCAGGGAAAGTGACCGTTGCTACTGTTGTGTTAAATCGCGTGGATCATCCTGACTTCCCAAACACAATCAGGGACGTAATTTATGAAGTATCTGGCGGAAGCTATGCATTTACCCCTGTGCAAAATGGAACAATTAACGAACCTGCAGATGCAGAATCTTTCCGTGCGGTGAATGAAGCACTGGATTTCCGCGAACTAGGAAATGGATCAGTATATTTTTACAATCCGGATAAAATTACAAGTTTATGGGTTCTTTCACGTAACGTAATGTTGACAATCGGTAATCACGTTTTTGCGAAATAATTTATGGATGAGAGAAGCACCACTGATAGAATGTGGTGCTTTTTATCTATTCAAAAATTATATTCCGTTAAAGACGGTTATTGAATTATAGGAAATAACTTTTATTAAATTAGTATTTATCATTATCTCCAAGTTCCCGAATACCATCCCCTATCTATAAACCTTCACAAGAAAATCTTTCTAAAGTTTCTGAATCTACACGTTCTGAAACAATCTGTGCCGGCATTACATCATATTTTTTCTTTTCTACGTGTCACCACTATCTGCAAAATGTGCTGGATACCAGCACTGAATTACTACGTAAATTAAATGATCAGTATTTGTTCATCTAAAAATGTGAACGCCTCCTTTTTGGTGAATCGCTTAAAAAATTTAAATACCCTCTAAATTACCATAAATAAACAACCATTTAAAACTAAATATACCTTTAATTACCATAAATAAACACGTTAAAAAGAGAAATATTATTTTTTGTAAAATTAATTTGGAAAGGAAGAATTTAAAATGACAGTAATAAAGGACGTAAAGACAGCTTTAGCAAGTTTAAAAAGTGCGCAGGCTAGCTTTGAAACATTTGCTCTTGGTACAGAGAATCAACAAGCGAAGCAACTTTACCAAGATGCTGCTAAACAAACCCAATCCATTATAGATAACCTTGAACCACGCATTCAACAAATTGAACAAGAAGAACCTCAATACAAACAACAATAATTGAAAAGATAAAAGGTTGGTTGATTGTCAACCAACCTTTTACATCATCAATTAAGGATAACCGAGGTGATTTTATGAAAGACAAAATATCCAAATTAATTTTAGTACTAACTGTTATCGGATTGAGCTCAGGATGTAACGAAAATCAAAATCAATTGGGTGATAATAATAATGATTTGAGTATTTCACAAGTACATACGAGCAAGCCGATCAATCAATCAGTTGCTAATCAAGCAAAAGAAAAAGTTATTAAAAAGAAAGAAATATCGGATGTTAAAGCTGTTAATACAGATAAAGAGCTATTTGTAGCGATAAAAGTCGAGAATTTTGACCGTTTTCGATTAAAAAAAATCGAAAAGAAAGTAAAATCCGACGTAGAAAAAATGTTTCCGGATCATAAAGTCTTCGTATCAACTGATTCAAAAATGTATTTGGAACTTGACCAATTAGAACAAAAATTACAAAAAGATAACCTAAATATGAAGAACTTAAAAAAGGATTTCAATAAAATTAAAAGTCTCATGAAGGAACAAACGTAAAGAGGAGGAAGGGAAGTTCGATGGCAAATAATCAAAAGAAACAATTAACGCCAGTTCAACAAGAATATCAAAGTTTTCAAAAACAAAGAGAAATAAAAAGACCAGTCGTTAAAAATTGCATAAAAGCTTTTTTAACGGGAGGATTTATTTGTCTTATCGGTCAGCTTATTCAAAATTTTTATATTTATTATTTTGATTTCACAGATCAAACAGCTGGAAATCCAACAGTCGGAACGTTAATTTTTATCGCTATGCTTCTTACTGGTTTTGGTGTTTATGATCGAATTGCCCAATTTGGTGGGGCGGGTTCTGCAGTTCCAGTTACCGGATTTGGTAACGCAGTCATATCAGCTGCCATTGAACATCGAACAGAAGGATTTGTGTTAGGTGTAGGCGGTAATATCTTCAAATTAGCTGGTTCCGTGATTTTGTTTGGTGTCTTTTCCGCGTTTGTGATTGCAACGATCAAAACGGTTTTGATACAGTGGGGTGGTTTATGATGCTGGCAGGTCACCGTACATGGATCTTTGAACAAAAACCCGTGATTATTTCCACTGGTACCGTTGGAGGACCTTTTGAAGCAAATGGAGCTATCGCAGAAGATTTTGATGTTCTTCATTCCGATTTATGGTTAGGACAGGATTCCTATGAAAAAGCCCATCAGATTCTTTTTGAAGAAGCTTGTCAAAGAGCCATGGAAAAAGGAGGAATCCAAAAAGAACAGGTTCAATTTATCCTTGCAGGAGATTTAATTAACCAAATTACCCCAACAAGTTTCGCGAGCCGAACTATTGGCGCGCCCTATTTTGGTTTATTTGGAGCCTGTTCAACCTCGATGGAAGGCTTAGCTTTAGGCGCCTATATCATTAACACGAATGGAGCTAAATATTTGCTGACAGGGGCTTCCAGTCATGATACAGCTGTTGAGAAACAATTCCGTTATCCAACTGAATATGGAGGACAAAAGCCTCCTACCGCACAATGGACCGTTACGGGTGCTGGTGCGGCTTTATTAAGTAACTCTGGGGAAGGGCCGCGGGTCACTTCTGCCACGATAGGACGTGTCATTGATATGGGGATGACCGATCCATTTAATATGGGAGGAGCTATGGCGCCAGCTGCGGTTGATACCATTGAAGCACACTTAACCGAACGAAACGTTGATCCAGCTTATTATGATTTAATCGTAACCGGAGACCTTGGCCGGATTGGACAAGAAGTTTCCTTCGATTTATTTAAAAAGCATGGAATTCCTATCAGTGAAGAACAATACCAGGATTGTGGTCTGATGATTTACCGGGAAGGACAGCCGATTCTAGCAGGAGGCAGCGGCGCAGGGTGTTCTGCTACAGTGGTCTATGGTCATTTATTAAACCGTATGAAAAAAGGTGAATTTAACCGAATGTTAGTAGTAGCGACAGGTGCTTTATTATCACCTCTGTCCTATCAGCAAAATGAAACCATTCCTTGTATTGCCCATGCGGTTTCGATTGAATACGGAGGTGAGCAATAACATGATCTATTTTTGGGCTTTTGTTATTGGTGGTTTGATTTGTGTCTTCGGACAAATTATGTTTGATGTGTTTAAATTGACACCCGGACATACATTAAGTGCCCTCGTAGTAATTGGTGCCCTCCTAGATGGCTTTGGGTTATATGAACCTCTGATTGATTTTGCCGGGGCAGGTGCTACAGTACCTATTACTAGTTTTGGGAACTCACTTGTACATGGGGCAATGCAAGAAGCTGAAAAACATGGCTTAGTCGGAGTACTGACAGGGATGTTTGAAGTTACAAGTTCCGGTATCTCAGCTGCTATTGTTTTTGGTATGTTGGGAGCCTTAATTTTTAAACCAAAAGGATAAGGAGAATAATGAATGACTATTGGATCAGATTTAAAACAGTCACTTGCCAGCCTAAAAGGTGTTGAAGCTTCTTTATCTAGTTTAGCCTTACGGACCCAGGACCATAAATCGAAACGTACGCTGCATGAAACCATGATGGTCATACATGAAGTGGTGACAGATTTAAAAAAACGGGTTGGGGAATTAGAACGAGAGGAATTTCAGTACAAAGGATTTTAAGATGGGAGGATCCATTAATGCCTATTTGGCTAGATGTTGTTTTTCGAGTAATTCTGTTTATGATCGTTCTGTTTTTTATCACGAAATTTCTAGGTAAAAAACAGCTATCCCAACTTTCCTTTTTCGAATATGTAACAGGTATAACGATAGGTGGGATAGCAGCAATCGTTATTCTTGAAGTAAAACATAGTATTTTCATAGGTGGATTAGCCATTGTCGTCATGGCAGCCATACCTTATATGGTTAGCTTCATTTCTTTAAAAAGTAAAAAGTTTCGTGATTTTGTGGAAGGCAAAGGAACTGTATTCATCAAAGACGGGAAAATTATGGAAGATAATTTAAAGAGGGAAAGATACTCAACAGATGAATTATTAGAATTGCTTCGCAAAAAAGACGTTTTTCAGGTGTCTGATGTGGAGTTTGCGTTGTTAGAGCCAACTGGAGATTTATCCGTCATGTTAAAGAAAGAAAATCAACCTTTAACAGCAAAGGATATAAACTTGACGGTTGCTTCGGTCAAGGAACCTCAGACCGTTATTATGGATGGCGAAATATTGGATGAACCACTTGCCACGATTGGACGAAGTCGGGCTTGGTTACACACTCAATTAGAAAAACTAGGAGTAACCATTGAAAATGTGTTTCTAGGACAAATAAATTCATATGGAGAATTAATGGTTGACCTTTTTCATGATAAGCTTCAAGTCGCATCCCCTCAAGAAAGATCTTTAATTCTTTCGACTTTGAAAAAGTGTCAAGCGGACTTAGAGAAGTTTGCTCTTGGAACTGAATTAAAAGAAGTCAAGCAAATGTATAGGAAAAATAGTAAAAAATTACAAGAAGCCATTGATAAAGTGACCCCTATTTTAAAAGGGTAATGGTTGTTTCAATTTGTAATGCACTCAAAAAAACCGTATATCTTAAATCGAATTTTCGAAAAATAAAAACAAGAACCAGACGTAACACTTTATAAAAATAAGTTCTCAATAAATATAGGAGGCAGAAAATCAATGACTGAGGAGAATATTAAAAAAATTTTAGGAGTTAATGTAAGAGCCAGGCATAAGAAGGAATCGAATGATCTAGACCGATATTTTTTGAATCCTATTATCCATAGGCAAATTCATGGAGACAAAGTATATGTTCCATTAAATCTTGATAGGATTTGGAACAGGTAATTTTTTTGATTAAAATGCAATTTGTTTTTTGAATACATAAGGTGCAATTTTCATTACCCAATCCAAATAAAGGGACTAATCCAGGGAATTATAGATATTCTGGTACCTTACTTCATTTTGTAATTTCAATACTGAATCTCTATAAATGGTTTTAATCATTTTATTATGGGAAGCCCACCATTTGGATCAAACATGCAAAAATTATTATCAAAAAACTAAAACGTACAAGATATTGTTTTGTGCAATTGAAAAATGCAGAGTTGTGCAACGGGGAATGCAGAAAATTGCAACTTGACATGGAGCTTCTGCGGGCATGACTACTAAGCCAAGAAGCCAGCAGTATCAAGGGCTGGCTTTGCCCAACAAGGCTATCATGCCCGCCTCTCCATGTAAAGTTGGGCTAGGCCCAATTCTCTGCAACATTCTGCACTTTTATTTTGCAAAAAACATGAATTGAGTATGTAGGTATATAAAGACGAGCACAAGGACATTAATGCTTCAGGCGAAATACTTGCTTCGATATTTACTTACCTTTAAAGGAAAGCAAAAACGAAAAATAACCAACCTTTCAACAAATTAGAACGATGCTAAGAACTACTTAAAATTCCTTGGCTTCTTTATTGAAACTATCAAAAGTTAAAACACAAACGAAGGCAGGCCATAAAGGCAGCTTGTTTTATAAGAAAATTCACAGCCTAAAGGAAAATTATAAAATATATGGACCCATGTTGGGCACACCAAACAAAAAAGCACCCTAAGGATGCTTTATATAAAAATTAATAAATAGGGTATGGTAGGTAATATGGATATGGAGGATGTGGATACCAGTAAACATATCTATATGGACCGACTAACGTACTAACCAATAGTCCGCCCAATACTCCACCCAATACTCCTGCTAGAAAGGGATTTCCAAAATAGGGCCTCCAGAAAAATGGAGGTCTCCAGAAAATAGGAGGTCTCCAAAAAAATGGTCTTACAAAGAATGGTCTAATGAAAAATGGTCTCCTTATAATTCGTTCATCTGAATTTGTTATATCGCTTTGTTGAGGCATAGCCTGTACTTCTAAATTCATAAAAACAGTCCTCATTTCTTTTTTTTTGCTATAAAGAATATGTATTTACCTATATCGTTTCTTGTGCTTATATCATTGTTTTTAAAAAATGCAAACCAGTCTTGCTACTTTGTCCGGTTCAACAAAACAAAGAACTGCCTGTTAGAATTTCTTATGAGCTAACGAGGTAGCATTCCTATAATGAAGAAAAATGAGGTTTGAACAAAAAAATAACCCCTTAGTATAATGAGAGTATCCAAAAGCTGGCCAGCGAAGAGGACAAATCCCATATACCAGGTGCATTATCTTTAGGAGCTTCAAAACAGAAAGTTTTTTTATACATAATTCTCCCCTCTTGCCTACCAGACATTATAACGGGTCTTCGCTCGGACCAATTTGGTTACCAATGTTGCCATTACTCATCGGAATACTGATTGGAATTATATTGAGGTATATGCTTTTTCGGTTTATAAGATGCCGAGGAAACTTAGCTTCATTAGCTCAAAGAAATGCGTCAGCCTTCATAACGAATAAACGCCAAGGGAACCCTTAGCGTTTATTTTCTTAAACTATCCTGCCTAGTTCAACAAGGGAAAAACGATCCCCATATTGATCTAAGGCAGGATAATATGTTATAAGCTACAACAACGGAGAAAGCAGACGCGCTGCTTGATCGAAAATGCGCTCTGAACGGGAGCGCTTAAGCAAATCTTCGATGCGCAATGGTACAGAATCAGTGAGATCCTGTTCGAATTGCTCCGTGAGTTCCCGTGCCGCGTCGGTACTGTAAAAGATTTCACATACCTCATAATTCAGGCGAAAACTTCTCATATCATAGTTGGCTGCGCCTACTTCAGCTATCTCCCCATCGATGATCATCACCTTTGCGTGCAAGATCCCTTTGTCGTACTGGTAGATATGAATCCCGGCTTCCACCAGTTCTCCATAGTAGGTACGGCTTGCAAGACCCACGATTTTTTGATCCGGATGGCGTGGAACCAGCAATCTTACACGTACACCGCGTGCCACGGCCGTCTTTAGTGCCATGATGATGTCTGCTTCTGGCACAAAGTAGGGGGTGGTGATGTCAATCGTCTGGGTGGCATGTGTCAGGCAAGTAAAGTAGGCCTGCCGGATGACTGGAGTAGGAATTCCAGGGTTTCCTTCAAACGTCTGCACGTACGCTTTCTGCAACGCCTCTGTATTTGGGACAGTGTCAGCTCTGGTACCATCAAAGGTAGTCAACTCAGCACCAATTTCTGTTGACCATCTAGAAAAGAAGGCCCTATCAGATGGAGCGATTTTCTGCGATATCTTATCTTCAGTTTTGGTGTTCCAGCGTTTCCACATCTTAGCTCGTTCCGGCGAAGCGATATTCCAATGAACATCGAAGATAGCTTGCAAATCGACTGAAGCTTTGCCTTCAATTCGCACATGTGTATCTCGCCAGAAGCCGACGTCTGGCTTTAATCCAGTATACTCGTACCCAACGTTGATACCACCTGTAAAAGCTTCTTTTCCGTCAATCACGACGATCTTACAATGATCCCTATAATTCCAATTGGATGTTACCCAAGGGAACCGCAATGGAAATATTGTCCGGCATTCAATTCCTGCATCCATCATCCGGATGATTTCACGACGCGGAAATTTTCTACTCCCCCAACCGTCTCTCACAAAGCGAACCCGAACACCGGACGCGGACCGTTCGATTAGCAGATCCGTAATCCGTCTACCAATTTGGTCATCTCGGAATATGTAATATTCCATATCAATAGTTTCTTTCGCGTTCTGTAATGATTCGATAAGTTTCTCATATGTTTTAATCCCGTTCGTAAGCACCTGTTCTTGTCCAACCTGAAGCCCACGCACGTCCATATGCTGTAAAGCATGAGCGATGACCGAGGCTGAGCGACTGAATGAATCAGGCAACGTATCTGACTTATTTGGAGGAGAAGTCAGTCTTTCACGACGAATGCGCACGGGATTTGATGTACTGAGATAGAACACGAAACCGATGACAGGAAAAATGAGGCAGATGGTTAGCCATTTTAAAGCCTTGGCCGGCCGGCGTACTTCGCAAATTGCCTCATTTTTTCATCGACTAACCCTTTTTAAACCGTTGTAACTTTTCCAGAAAATCCATGTGGAGAATAGGGGATCCTTGTGAAGGATTTCCTAGCATTATGGTGTCAGTACCCAGAATTAGGAACTACTTGGGGACAAATACAGAAATTGTAGGGTGTATTTTTAACTACAAAAGGCAAATTTCATAAATGTTTGCTAAAAAATTAAATAAATTGAAAGAAATGACTTACAAAGAAACACCTCCTTCAATCATAATTTAACACTATGATTTAAAAGAAGTGTTTCCTTACTTAAGATTTTCTTATCAAAAAAGCTTTTTTAGTTACATGTGTTCATTCTTAAATTTTTAACTCTGATTTTAGAAAGTCTGTTGTTGCTGTAATTATTGGGCACACTGTTGAGCAAGTTGTTGAATTTGTTGCACTGTTGAGCAGCATTTTGTTCTCTTTGTGCAAAGCTCTGTAATTAAATGCTTATTTGAGTTTCATTTTGTCCTTGAGCTTGTTGTGCATTTTGTTGCTCATTTTGTTGTAATTGTTGAGCAATTTGTTAAGGAAAACGTTTGCAAAAAAACAAACCAGAAGGAATTTTAACGATCCTTCTTGGGAATTTTAAACCGGCGATTTTGAGGACTTCTGTTTTTCATAAATTAGCTGACAACTTCATATAGACAGTCACTTACTTCTCTTTTTGTTTGTCTTTCCAAGGCTCAAATGAAAACGGAATTCCGATCATTTGTGCGGTCAAATAATCATAGGACACTAAATCTTTTTTTGACAGCTCTTTTAAAGAGCGTTTCCCCATCGCTCTTAATGCTATTTTAATTTCTTCTGTACTTGAATCTAAGAAGTTCTCCGCTGATTTGACCCCTTCTTCGACTTTAAATTTATCCTTGAATTTTCCTTCATTCCAAACAACTTGTGTTGGTGGTTCAAATGGAAGCGCATTTAATATTTGTTTATGTGCTACAGTAAATAGCATGACAGACCCTAAAGCAACAGCATCTGCGCCGAGTGCAAGCACCTTTAAAAAGTGACCGGGGGTAAAAAGTCCTCCCGAGACAATTAAACTAACTTGTCCTTTCATATTTCTCTTTTCTAGATGATTAACAGCCCGGACAACCCCATGCAATGTCGGTATTCCAAAGTCATCAGATAAAATGGGCGGTGCACCGAGGGTGGCCGCTTGCCCGCCGTCAATCGTAATGAAATCAACACCAATATCAATTAAATGATCAATGTCTTCTTCAATTTTTCCTCCTGCCCCCATTTTTACGCCAATTGGAACACCTCCTGATAGGTTTCGAAGGTACTCAACTAGTTCTTTCATATCTTCTAATGTTTGATTTTCAAAAAAATGCTCATAAATCACTGCATCCTCATTTTCTTTAAGCCCCATCACTTCACGAGCACGGCCTGTTAAATTATTTGGTGAAATTTTTCCGCCCATCCCGACTAATGCGCCTTGTCCAAGCTTAATTTCAATCATATTGGCACGTTTAATAACTTCTTCTTCCTTTGACCATTGTGTTTTTGAAAACTGTAAAATATACTTTCCTGCATTGTCTAATTCTTCAGGCAATATTCCGCCTTCACCTGAATTAATCGCTGTTCCTGTGTTTTTAGCTGCTTGGGCCAAAGCAATCCTCACTTCTTCACTGAGTGCGATCCCATAGGCCATCCCGCTGATCAAAAGCGGAATGTTAATTTCCAATGGTTTTTTCGCTTTTGGACCAATTGTTACTTTAACATCTACTTCTTCTTCATTATCAACTGGAAACGGCGTCGTCTGTGAAGGAATAAATGTAATCGGATCAAAATTCGGCCATTTTTTTGAAGAGCCAAGCGGGCGATGTAGGAGATCACCTGATTCTGCACGCAAGTTATTTTCAAGCACATTTTGAATGCCCATATGCCGAAAACCTGGTATCAGCTCAATAATATTTTCTTGGTAGCTGTCGGTAAACATGATTTTTCCCATCTGCTTCACCATCCGTTTCATAAACCAACGCCAACCAACAAGCATGAATAAAAAAAAGATAAATAATATGACAATCATCACAAAAATAAAGAAATATAACATGTTCGACATATTCACTTCTCCATTATCACATAAATAAAACCGTTCACCATTCTCATTATCTCCCTAAAAAAAGAAAACATGTTATTCGACGTGATATCCATCACATCTTCATAGGGTAAAAGCTACCACAAGAGTGCAATCGGATTAAAGTTAGAAGAAACGACTGTAACTATATGATGCCAACATAAAGTGATCGATAAACCCAATGATTTAATAAATTCAGCCTGAGCATTTAAAATGCCCTAAGGAATACCCATTGGTATTAAAATCTCTTCAGGAGAAAAAACTCTAAGAAGGAGTCGAAATTTGTCTAAAAGCTAATGATGATTTTATTTCTATCGATGGTTGAAGAAATGAAAGTTGCGACGCTCGCTCTCTGAAAATACAAAATCATATTCGACAAAGCCCAAAACAAAAAAAGTGTTTTTTACTTTAACTTGGTATGCATGGAAATAAAGGAGGGAATTTTCATGAACTTAATAAATGATATCACTCACCGTCCTTGGCCATTACCTTCAAAAAAATGGATTATGCGACAAACATGGAGCAATCTATTGTTTGCTCATTGGCCTATACCACCTGATACACTTCGGCCGCATATTCCTCCTCCCTTACAAATTGACACCTTTAATGGAAATGCGTGGTTGGGTGTTGTTCTATTTGTTTTGGAGGGAATTTATCCTCGTGGATTGTCATCTGTTTCGTTAGTCCCTCCATTTCCAGAAATCAACGTAAGAACATATGTTCAATGCAATGGGAAACCCGGTGTTTATTTCATGTCCCTTGATGCCGAGCACTGGATCACATATACAATTGCAAAAAAATGGTTTCGTTTGCCTTATTATTCTGCACAAATTTCATTTCAAAAAAAAGGACAAACCTTTCATTGCAAAAGTACTCGCAAAGGAAAAACAAATACTCCAATAATATTTAATGGAAAATACGTTCCTTTATCAGAAGTTTATTTTGCTAAAGAAGGAACGCTGGACCATTGGCTTACAGAACGATATTGCCTCTACAGTACCGATAACGGAGCCAACATCTATTGCGGTGAAATACATCATCGTCCATGGCCGCTGCAAAAAGCAGAGACAGAAATATGTACAAATACACTTTTTTCACCTTTTCATTTTGACCTTAATGAAGTAAAACCGATATTTCATTTCTCGAAAGGAGTCGATGCGCTTATATGGAATATTAAAAAAATATAAGGATAATTTTAATTATTTTTGGTCATTCCACCAATGTTTTGCTCTTACAAAGTGCTTTTAAACAAAAAGTTTTTTACCCCTTGAGCGGCGGCTCGAGACTTAGCTTCCAGCATGTTGAGGACGAAGCTTTGAAGGCTCGACCTGCTAGAAGGTTAGTCGGCTTTGTGATGTTTTACGATTCGGAAGGCAAAGGACAAAGTTTGAAGAGTTAATGCAATATTATAGCTCATTTTAAATTAGTAAAGTTAAAAGAAAGTTGTAACCGCTTGATAATTTTGAACACTTTTTGCTAATTAGTTGTGAACAATTTACTGGAAGTTAGTACAGGCATATTGTCACTTTACATGGAGTCTCTGCAGGCAAGAATATTAGCCAGGAAGTCAGCTGTACCAATACATCTGGCTCAGCCGACATAAGCTATCATGCCCGCCTCTCCAAATAAAGTGCACGTCTCTACTGGAAAAAAGTGTTCACTCTTATTCAGCATTATTAAGTAAAAAAGTGTTCATTTCTACTTGACGGTTACAAAAGTTCCCTTCTCATTCGAGAGAGGCTAATATTCCTAAACTTCCTACATCAATCTTCTATTTCCTTAGGAAGTTTCTCAGTTTCATCTTTAATTACTATTATTTTATTTCTAACAATCACTACTACATCACCAACTTTAACTTCTTTAGGAAAAAAACTTTTTGACAAATATCTAGTAGTTTTCATCAATTATATTTCCCCTTTCTCTTACTTAACCCATATATCTTTAATATCATGATTTTTCTTTCTTAATTCCTCCACAATTTCATAAAGAGTCTCAAAACTTGGTGCTGTTTTATTATTAACTATTGCACTGAACGTTGATTTATCTACACCAATTCTTATGAAGTGGAACTTGCGTTCTTATATAATGGTAATAAAAAAAGAGGTCTGATCGATGAACGGCTGATTAAAAAGATCATTGGAATCGGGAAAAATATTGGAAATGATTTATCTGTCTGACAAAACCAATTGAGTCAACGAAAAATCAAAATAATTGATATTTCATCAAACACTTCTTTTCGAGCCTGTTGCTTTAAGCAACAAAAAAGAAAACGAGGATATTGCGCATAATTCTCCAACTTATGGAAATGCTACATAAATGAAAAGGAACTTTAACATTCCTTTTCGAAGTGTACATAAAAATATCGGTGTTGGATAAGTTCTGCCGAGGTAATTTTTAAAGACGGATGAATACTATTGTCAGACGCAAAAATTTTCTTGAACGAAATGTAACTCACACCGGTATTGGATATGTACAAGATGGTTAACATGGTAACTATTGAAAAAAGATTAAAGGAGGAAAACAGATGGATAAGATACGGGATATTATGACAACGGATGTCGAAACATGTTCCTTGTTAGACAATGTTTATGAAGTGGCTGTTAAAATGAAAGACTTGAATGTAGGGGCAATTCCGGTTGTGGATAACGGTAAGCTTGTTGGAATGATTACAGACCGTGATATCGTCATAAAATGTATTGCGGAAAAAAATCCACCATCATCAAAAGTTGAAGATATTATGAGCAGACAGTTGGTTACTGTTACTCCCGAAACTTCTACAAGAGAAGCGGCACAGCTTATGGCAAAAAATCAAATTCGTCGCTTGCCAGTTGTAGATGGAGATAAGCTTGCGGGTATTGTTTCTCTCGGTGATTTTGCAGTCAGACAATTAACAGATGATCAGGCTAAAGAAGCTCTCTCTGAAATATCTGAACAGCACGGCCAACAACATCATTAAGTAAAAGGCACCTTAAGGTGTCTTTTTTTGAATAAGGAATTTTTATTAGATAGCAAAATCATTTAATAATGTTCTGTTATGTTATTCCATCCTGCGTGTGTTTGAATGACTGGCAAGTTCTTGATTTTCGCAGTACAGCAGATCATTAGGAGGTTCAATCTGATTTGCAGATAAAGATAATTGGATTCAGAAAATTCAACATTAGCCTATCCGTTAAAATATTTAATCAGTTGCAAAATCGAAATCTTATTGGAATGAAAAATAATTGTAGAATTCAGTTCGTTAATGCCTGATAATAAATCGACAGTCTGTTTTTTTAAATCCTCTAAAACCGTTGCTTTTAAGCATTAGCTCTCAGAGCGTGTAAAGTACAAACACAATCGCAATTTTTTAGAAAAAAGCCAGGAAAGAGTAAAAGACTGGCATGATAAGCTTGCGCATCAAGAAGATCATCATTCCGTACCGATTAAGCCTCAGCGCGTCATTCATGAGCTGCAAAAGGTGGTGCCTGGTGATGCGATTCTTTCAGTGGATGTTGGCAATGTGACCGTTTGGATGGCCCGGCACTTTTATATGACACATCAAAAATTCATCATTTCCAGCTGGCTGGCAACCCTTGGCTGCGGTCTGCCGGGGGCTATTGCCGGTGCGATTGCCTACCCGGATAAAAAAGTCTTTGCAGTTTGCGGGGATGGCGGGTTTGGAATGACAATGAATGATTTTTTAACTGCGGTGAAATATGACTTGCCAATTGTCGTTCTTGTGTTAAACAACCATAAAATTGCAATGATCAAATTTGAACAGGAAGTAATGGGGAATATTGAGTATGAAACAGACCTGCATAACCCCAATTTTGCGCAATATGCCGAAGCATGCGGCGGGGCGGGCATTCGAGTTGAAGACCCCGCCGAATTGCTGCCTGCTTTTCAAAAAGCGGTACAGTTGAACAAGCCATGTATCATCGATGTTGTAGTTGATGCCAATGAAGCCCCGGTTCCGGCCAATATTACATTTGCTCAAGCCGTGGGATATACAAAGCATATGTTAAAAATGTTGTTTGAAGAAGGAAAACTTGATTGGCCGCCATTATGATGAAAGGAAAACGCCGGAGCCTCAGTATAGGCATCCGGCGTTTTTTTCAGTATCATGGGGTTTGGAAAGCAAAAATGAAAACTAATTTGCTGATTTTTCTCCCAGTTTATGCCGAGAGAAAGGTGAAAATAAATCCAAGCTCATAAGATTAAAGTATATTTACTTTTTAACATCATAAGAACTAATAAAAGGTTTTAAATTTTCGACTTAGGAGGATTGGAGTTGGGGATCCATTTTAATTCAAAAGAAGGAATTTTTCATTTACAAGGAAAAAATACCAGCTACGTGATGCAAATAATTAGAGATGGATACTTGGCACATTTGTATTGGGGAAAAAAGCTGGGAAACTATCATGGCAGCCACCCTCTCCGTTTTGTGAAAAGAGGGTTTTCCCCAAACCCGGATCCTTCCGATCTAACTTTTTCACTCGATACATTGCCACAAGAATATCCTGCCTATGGAAATACGGATTTTAGAACGCCCGCCTATCAAATTCAATTGGAAAATGGATCAACAATTACAGATTTGCGCTATAAAACACATTCTATATATAAAGGAAAACCTAAGCTTAAAGGGCTGCCGGCTGTTTATGTAGAGGATAATGGTGAAGCAGAGACATTGGAACTAATTTTGGAAGATCCTTTGATTTCTCTCCGAGTTATATTAATTTACAGGTTTTAATGCAATTACAAGATCGGTTCGCATTCATAATTCAGGAAAAGAAACGCTGAAAATTCTTCGCATTTTAAATGCAAGTGTAGATTTTCGTGATGATCAATTTGATTTGTTAACTCTTTATGGATCCCATTTGAATGAAAGGAATATAGTGCGCAGGCCGCTTGTACCCGGAAATCAAATGATCGAAAGCAGGCGCGGTGCCAGCAGCCATCAACAAAACCCGTTTTTTTCCTTACTTCGAAAGAATGCAAATGAAGAATATGGGGAAGTTTATGGATTCAGCTTTGTCTATAGCGGCAATTTTTTAGCTCAAGTGGAAGTGGATCAATTTCATACAGCAAGAGCATCCATTGGTATTAATCCATTTGACTTTTGCTGGATTTTGCAGCAGGGAGAAAGTTTTCAAACACCCGAGGTGGTTATGGTTTATTCTGATGAAGGATTGGGCGGGATGTCCCGTACCTATCACGAATTGTATCGCACACGTTTGTTCAGGGGGATGCACCGTGATCTAATCCGCCCGATTTTAGTGAATAATTGGGAAGCAACTTATTTTAAATTCACAGATGAAAAAATCATTGAAATTGCCAAGGCCGCAAAGGAAGCAGGAATGAAATTATTTGTCCTCGATGATGGCTGGTTTGGCAAAAGAGATAATGCCAAAAGTTCCCTAGGTGATTGGATCGTTGATAAACGAAAACTTCCCAATGGATTAGCAGACCTTGCCAGGAGGATTCGGAGATTCTCGTTAACACTTGGGCGATCGCTTGTTGAATGAAACGATCAGTCACGGTGGGGCGGGCATACCATCTACTCCGTGGCTTCCTTTATTCTGTTCAACTCGTTTTAATGCCGTTAGGAGATTTTCCCGTGACAAAATCAGTTCCATCAACATAGATATCCTCTCCACGCGAACGAATCCCTCTATTTGTGCCATCTTCTGCTCCACCCTCTTGAAGTCCCCCGTGGGATTCACCACTTCCTCCTTCAAGTAAGTCCTGCCGGATTGTCTGCTTCAACACAGAAGATGAACGCGTAGTGTTTCTTTCTCCTTAATTGTTCGGTTCTTCCTCTTTCGTCTCGAGCTCGAAAGAGTACTATGACCTCTGCTGACTTCTGACTGCTCAGCTATCTATCGCTAGATAGGTTACCAAGATTACTTGGCGTGCCAGTCAGATCTCCCCGGGTAAGAGTGTAATCTTTCCTTCCATCTATCTGCTTCATTTACTCTGTATCACCTTTGGCAGAAAGGGCTTTGTTTTGACATGCAAACTCACCCAATGATACCTAGCCTCATATGAAGTTCGTGTTCCTCAGACCGGAAGTTTGCCGCCCGCTTCCTTCAGATTCCGCGTCACCACGGACACCCTTGCGTCAAGCTAACTGCTACTTCTGCCTTCGCAACTCGGGACTTGCACCCTATAGATTACAACCATGCCGGGCGCACAACAAAAAAAGCAGATCTGTGCATAGGATCTGCTTTTGTTTTTTCAAAATTCACTTATTTTTTTCCTCTTCCAACAAAGGTTGAATATATATTGAATAATCAACGTTGATATCCATTTGTTCCCAGTACTTTAACCATTGTTTTTCACTGAGCGGTTTTGCAAACGGTGTCTTTGAGTGCTTACCGATTTGAAACGGATCCACTCCCCATTTTTGCAGTTTCTTTATAAATTCAAAAGTTTGTTTTTCCAGGTACATTTCAATGTCTTTTTTGAGTTCTGCTAATTCATCTTCATTGAATATATTTTTATTCCCCAAGTACTCCATGATTCTGCCGCTCATTTCGACTTTGATTGTTAATGACGAAAAATTTCGATTCAAATCCATATGAACATTTGAACGAATTCCATCTAAGACGACAGATAATGGCTCAATTGGAAGAAATTTAAGGTAGTGAGCATTGTCAATGAGTTGGACGATATTCTCTTCAACGTTTTTAACCGTTGCTATTAGTTTGTCATGATTGAAGATTGCTGTTCCCTCATATTTGAAATTATCTTTGTCAACCTTAAAGACCGGCAGAATCGGATCGGAAAATGGAGAATATAAATTTTCCATAAATTGGTGTATGTTAATAACCGTCATTTCACCTTGTCTTTTTTTCTCATAGTGTTTAAACATAAGATAAAGAAAATAATCAATGTTTTCATTTCTGCTCACTTGATTTGTTATATATTCTTCAAAATCTCCTTTGACGATAACGACATAAAGGCGCTGGGAAATATCAGGATCTATCGAAAGCAAATTAATCAATTGCATAATTCCTTTTTTCGCAAAGTCTTCATCAATGAACAACAGTCGAATTTGTCCGGCTTTTAATTCTCGAAAATATTTATAATTAAATTTCTTCGCCCCTTGTCTCACAAGGTTGGCTTGAATGGTGACCGGGTTCTTTTTTTCTTTCAACAACGGCGGCATTAACGTAGTCATTTTAAACTGTCCCTCTTCCCCCTCTTTCGTGTACCAAAAAGTGATAGGGGCGATTTCTTCGATCATATTATTTTCCAAAAATGGGGAACAT
This sequence comes from Bacillus methanolicus, assembly GCF_028888695.1. Lineage (NCBI taxonomy): Bacteria > Bacillati > Bacillota > Bacilli > Caryophanales > Bacillaceae > Bacillus > Bacillus methanolicus. The sequence continues at coordinate 1,516,641 of NZ_PNFF01000001.1, forward strand.
CCTGCCGTTATCATCATACTGGTCACTAAAGTTATTAACAGAATCTGTTTCATTTGTCCCATATTTAGACACGCCCCTTTACTTTGCCGGCAATTAGAAGAAATGCCGGAACCAACAAATACGTTAATGACCCTATCCATATTTGAAGGTCAAGCAAGATGCTTCGTTTTTCTTCTGTTTTCCATAACCATTCATTTGCAAGGATGATGCAGGCAAAAACCGTTATAAAGCTCGCCATAAAACCGATTCGAGTCGTTTGTTCATGCAATCTTCGCAAAACAATTCGGGCGGCTCCATAAAAAAATAAAACAAGAATGGAAATCACAACGACAAAATGAAGCATATATACAGAAAGAAAAAAGATATCAATTCGTTCAATGAAGGGAAATTGCAAATACCGAATCATGTTGATCGCAGGAAAATTACTTTTACTCAAGTATTTGGGACCAAAAAAAAGCAAGGATGCTATAAACGCAATCAAGTATTCGAAAACAGAAAACGCATTCGCTGCCGCCAAATATTTCAACATCTTTTGGTGCGGTTTTAACCAAGGAGCCAAACATATCAAATACTCCGGTCCTGACAAAGATGATAAAAACAGCAACAGCCCTTTCCAAGAAACCATCGACCACTCAGTCGGAATTAAAGGATATAAATCATAAAGAGATGCGATTGGCGGAAAGAAAAAAGGAATATATAGAAAAATCATCCAAAACGAACATAAAAAAGCGATGACGAAAAAACGGATCGTATTCCCCATTCCTTGAACGGCTACATAACAACTAACGAGAAAAATAAAAACAATCATCCAAGTTGGATTCATCGAAGGGTATATGATTTGGTGAACCATTTCCGCATACCCGAGTGTGATAACGGTTAATTTGATTAAAATGAAAAAAAGTCCAACAAAGGCAAAAAAACGAACCATTCGCTCTCCAAAGAGCTGTACAAAACCTTCATAACCCATTGCAAAAAAATTTGAAGCCAACCATTTAGATAACATAATGAGAATGATCTGAGATAAAAACCCTACAGCAAGAATACCCCAAATCATAGACGAATCCGCCAAATACAATGGCATGATGATAAAAAAGTAAAGCATTTGCATGCGGTTCACCATGAACATTACATTAATGCCATCATAGGTTGACGTATGATCAAATAATGAAATTGTTTTCATGCCGTCATCTCCTTCGGCCGTATCGCCATTTTTGCAAGGGATGTAAATGCTCAGGCCGGCTTTTCATCCAAGTTAATGGACCGCGAATGAAAAGATCGATCCAATCCTTCCAGTAAAATGGGGCTACCGGTGCAAAATAAGGTTGTTTCAATGAAGTCAGCCCATTCAGATGTGCAAGAATGACAATCATCCCAAGAGCGATGCCGGGAACCCCAAACAAAGATGAAAGTAGAAGAAAAGCAAATTGAATTAACGTGTTTGCTTTCGTCATTAAATAGTTTGGTACCAAAAACGAAACAATGGCCGATATACCCATCAGCACAATTAACAATTTGCTGGCAAAACCGGCTTCAACCGCAGCTTGTCCTATCACGATGCCACCAATCATTCCCAATGTTTGACTTGATTTAGATGGCATTCTAAGACTTGCTTCTTTAATAATTTCGATCGTAATTAACATAAAAAACGCTTCCCAAAATGGACTAAAAGGCAATTTACTTCTCGATTCCACTAAAACAGAAAGAACTTGCAGCGGCAATACCTGATAATGATGTGTCGTTGCCGCAACATAGAACGGGATCAACACCACAGAAAGAAAAAAGCTGACATACCGAATGAAACGCAAAAAACTTGCAATGAGCCAGCGATTGATATAATCCTCAGGAGATTTAAAAAGAGAAAAAAATGTGATTGGAGCAACTAACGCAAATGGCGTATTGCCTACCAAAATAGTAATTAAACCGAGACCCAGCGAGTAAGCACATACATCCGGGCGATCGGTTTGTTGAAACTGCGGAAATACACTATGTTGATGATCTTCCATAAATGCGGCAACTTGGGAAGAATCAAAAAAAACATCATAATTAATTTCGGAGATTTTCTTTTTTGCGATGGATATATATTCAGGATTAGTCAATCCTTCGATGTACATAAGTACAACCGTTGTTTCACTTAAAGAACCAACTGTAAATTTCTCCGCTTTCAGTTCAGTTAAAGGAAGACGCCTGCGAATTAATGTGATATTCTGCTCTAATTGTTCACTGAAGCTGTCTTTTGCTCCGTATAAAATAGTTTCTTGTTCAGATGTTTCGATGGCGCGGCTCAATGGATTTCCGAGAAGAACAGCCCACCATTGATTATGTAAAGAATCTTTTATAAGAATGTACCCCAACATCAGTTGTTTTTGTGCTTCCTCTAAAGTGGAAATTTGCAATATTTTGGAGGCTGCAATACAATCAATAACCGTCTCATTATACCCGCGTATTAACGGTTCAATCACCGTTTCATTTAAGCGCTCTTGGTCAATTAGCGTTTTAATATATGCAATTGTCGCCTTCTGGCCTTTCGCGGTTTGCCGTTCAATGATTTCTGCATCATTCATGTTGGCTAGCAAGTTTTTTAAGGCTTCTGTCGTTACAGCTTTTTTATTCTTTTGACCGTTTCCAGTTGTACGATTTTTCCAAAACATCAACATTCATCACCTGAATTCGTATAGTTGATACTTATTTCCTCATTTATTATGCTCAGTTGAACTTCATTTACTCAAAAAAAGATTCGTTTCACGATCCACTCTCCTATAAGTTTAGTTTTCATAATATTATTATTTTAAACAAAAAAAGCATCTGCTCGTTGGCAAATGCACATTTTTTGACGTGTTTTTTCTTATTATATATGTATTAATTCATCAACGTTCTTTCACATTCTCTGACTAGCTTATAAAATGGAGTTTATGAAATTCATACATTTTCCTCCTACTATTGATTCATTTGAATAAGTTCATCTTTTGTCGGATTTGTATATAAGAACGTAGTGTGTATATTGGAATGCCCCGCCTGATTCGCAACTTCATGAACGCTCAATCCTCTGCTAATCGCATGAGAACAAAAGAAATGCCGTAAATCGTACGGGGTAATGTCTTTACCGATAGGTTCCGAATACTCTTTAAACAGTTTATTGATCGTTGTACGGTTTAAAGGTTGATTACGATTACTAACAAAGAGAAAATCATGCTAATTCCTTTTACTTTTCGCTCCTTTAACAATGACTGAAGAGCAGCTTTTACTTTGTCATTCATAAATACCACAATTCGCAAGAAAAATAGACCTTATCGGGTAAAAAAAGATATGAAAGCCGGTGAACTTGTAACATGTAAAAGAACAAAAAGTAACCACAAACTCAGAAAGAAAAAGCTTAGTATAAAGTAATCTTTACTTTTGATTAAGCTCATTTCCTTTAATATAGTCTAACCGAAATTTCACTTGATTTAATCCAGCCATATATCCCTTGTGGAGTTTGAACATGGTACCAGATTTCACCACGGCTATTCAGGAATTTTGCAAACGTATTTACTTTTGTTCCTTGGGATAAAGTAGCTTTAACACTATAATCTGTTGATGCTCCTCTTCTAACTACACCATTTTTTCCACTAATAGTTCCTTCTCCATGATAGTTCACATAATTATAGAAATATTGGCTTTCTAACCAGCCTTGTTTTCTACCTGTATCCACTTTATGCCATAGCTGACCTGAAAAGGTCATGAATGTATCTACTTGAGTGACGATCATCCCTTTTTGTAGAGTTGCAACTGGTTCATAACCCCGGTGTGCCCCTCTCCTGATTTCAACCTGGTCTGTAATAAAAGCTTTTCTTCCTGCTTCCGGTGAAGGCACTTTAAATTTTTCTAATAGAGCCCAACCTGACTTATAACCATGTGTAACAACAGATACCCACTTGCGTCCATCACTTCCAACGAAAGTATCTCTTACATAAACTCGGGTATCTTTCTTCAATGTAAAAACAGTTGGGTAATTAATTGTTGCTCCTCTTTTAACTTCAACGTCATTTGTAATGGTTATTAGGTTCTTTCTAATGATATCTTCTTCTGCATGTACTTTCAGTGAAGTCTGGGTGATGACTAATGATAACATTAAAAAAGCGCATAAAAATAGAAACTTTTTCATTTTTACCTCCCCATTTTCTTCAATATAATGTATTATATAAGAATATTAAGAATATTACAAAAATTTTTTTACTCAGCTTCTCTTATATCAAGAATCAATAGATCATACTCTGGTTGGCCTTCTAAATGAATCAAAGTAAAGATATAATCATATCCTCTAAATTCAAATATAGCGTTCTGTGCTACTAAAGTATCTTTCTCCTACATAATCAAATCCTATGGCCTTTTTTTATAGAGTCGTCATACTAGCAGATATAATAAATAAGCAATAAATGATGAAAAGACAAGTGTAAGTTTGGTGGCAGAAGAACCGCTCATTACATGGAGTGGCTAATGGAGTTTACCTTATTTAACTAACCTGCCCGTTAGTTGAACAAAAAAATCAACAACAAACAATAACAGAGCCTTTTGATAATTCACTGTAAAAACGGATATTTCAGGAGAATTTTCTTGAAGGAACCTTTATCTTTGATGAGAAGTTGATATGCGGTTGTTTAATAGTAGCATTCTTGATGAGTGATGGTATTTATGTTGTTTAAAATCACCTTCTCTTAGAGACTAACGACTTTGGAACATACAGGACAACGTAATTTGTCGAAAATTTTGATCATGGACTCACCTCCTGGATATTGTTTATACTCCATCCGATTTCAAAATTCTTCCAAAAAAAATCCCCATCAAACGGCATGGTTCTAGATTGGCCACAAAATTAACAAGCTGGGATCCGATGTAATAAATTTGATTATTAGCAATTGCCTACGTTCTTTCATATTCTTTAACTAGCTTATAAAATCGAGTTTATGGATCTAAATACATTTTCCTCCTACAATTGATTCATTTTTTGAATAAGTTCATCTTTTGTCGGATTTGTATATAAGAGCGCCGTGTGAATATTGGAATGCCCCGCCTGATTCGCTACTTCATGAACACTCAATCCTCTGCTAATCGCATGGGAACAAAAAAAATGCCGTAAATCATGCGGAGTAATGTCTTTACCGATAGGTTCCGAATACTCTTTAAACAATTTATTGATCGTTGTGCGGTTTAAAGGTTGATTACGATTACTAACAAAGAGAAAATCATGCTCGATTCCTTTTTCTTTTCGCTCCTTTAACCATGACTGAAGAGCAGCTTTTACTTTGTTATTCATAAATACAACTCGAAACTTATCTCCCTTGCCACTTCTAAGCCGTTCTACGACGTGAAAAATCAGCAAATTCATCAGCAAAATAACTGAATATACAGAAAACAAAATCCAAGTTGTTGCTTTCATTATTTTTCCAAAAGGAGTAATCAACGAACGATTCAAGCTAACATAAACTATTAACCTTTCTTGATTTTTTAAATATTTTGTCATAATAATTGAGATGATAACTTTTACATAACCAGCTAAAATTGCGGTCAATGGGATGTAGCAGTAAGGGGGAAAAGTGTTGTCAACGAAAGTAAAGATGTTGAAGCGATTAAGTTTTAGTCTTCTCATTCTGACCATCATACTCGGTGTTTTTTTCCTCGTACCTTTTAAACAAATGCCGCCAGACGATACGAGAATGATATTGGATCATCGAACAAAAACATACATTGCTCCAATCTGTTTTGAGCAATCGATTGCTTCCAACTTTCTTGAAGAAACAACATTAAAAAAAGTGAAAGAAACAGATTATCCGGCAAACTCGAAATGTTCAGAAGAGGCTTTAACAGGAAAAAAATCAACTCTTTTTATTATGCCTGCCGAGAAATTAAGTATCGTAAAGAGCAAATGGGATTGGTAGATTTCAAAAGGGGTATAATGGCAGAAACATTATAACCCTTTTTTTATTTTTATATTATACTGTGTTGATATTTGTTCCCCTTTTTGAGCAAATAAAACAAGTGGATATCCGCATACTAACAGAACAGAGATTAAAGAAATTACACCAATCCAATGAAATTGTGTCCAGAAATGACCGACAAATGATCCGACAAGGCTTGACCCAAGATAATAAAATAGAAGATAAAGAGATGAAGCTTGTGCTTTATTATTTACGGCGCAGTCTCCAACCCAAGCACACGCAATCGAGTGGCTGGCAAAGAAACCGAATGTAAAAATAGAAATTCCTATTATTATTCCGATTAACGAAGGAACTAGTGTAAGGATTGCCCCTCCAACCATGATTGTTATTGAAATTTTTAATATGATAGAACGCCCATATTTGTCTGCTTTTTTCCCCATATAAATAGAGCTAAATGTACCACATAAATAAACAATAAAAATAAATCCAATCATTGTTTCGCTTAATCGATATGGCGGGTCATGGAGTAGGAAACCTATATAATTATATAATGTTACAAAACTTCCCATTAACAAAAATGAAAGCATGATCAAGGCTATTATTCTTTTATTGCTGAGGTGCGCTTTATAAGCCGCCCATGCAGTTTCCCAGTCTAACGTCTTTTTCACAAAATGGCGGGAAGCAGGCAAAGTGAGCCAAAACACTAGACTTAATATCAGCGATATTCCTCCAATTGTCATTAAAGCGATTCTCCATGAAAATAAATCTGTCAGTACACCAGTGATTATTCTTCCTGCCATGCCTCCGAAACTTGTTCCGCTAATATAAAGTCCCATGATCTGGCCGATTCCTTTCGGATTAAATTCTTCCGCCACATAGGCCATAGCAATTGCCGGAACTCCTGCGATAAAAATTCCTAATAGTGACCTAAAGATAAGAAGGGTCATAAAATTAGGACTAAGTGAAGTTAACAATCCAAGAATCGAAGTGAAAAACAAAGATAAACTCATTATTCGTTTTTTGCCAATTGCATCTGATAACCCAGCCACTATTAACATGACAATGGCCAACACTCCGGTAGATACAGATAAACTTATGCTGGCTCTTGATGCCGAGACATGAAATTCTTTGGCAAAAATCGGCATTAATGGCTGCGTTGTATATAGAATTGCAAATGTAACAAATCCCCCTAAAAATAATGAAAGACTTGCCTTTCTGTATTCTTTTGTCCCTTTTTCAATGTAGGTCACAATCCTCGCCACTTTCTTCATCTGCTTACATTTAATAATATACTCTTTTTTTGAAATATATGAAATGAACACTACTATATACAAAATTGCGTTTCATGGTATAACGGCCAGTCTTCAAACATATTGACCACTTTTGGAATATATCAACCACTTTTCATGATTTTTCAACCATTAACTGTTTTAAAACAAAAAAGACCGCCACTTTGACGGTCAAAAATCGAGGGTTGCCGGGAAAAACAGCCCCAGCGCGGTACTATTCTCCCGCTTCTAATTCCTTACTCTTATCATCATTGATTTTATCCAACATCGATATCGTATCGATGAGATGGTTGTTAAAAATTTGTCTGGCAATATTCAATAAGTCAATAATCATTGGGTCACGAAGCGAGTACAATACTCGATTGCCATCTTTCGTTCCATTTACGATGTTTTTTGAACGTAATACACTTAGTTGCTGTGACACAGCTGATCCTTCCGTGCCAATAAGCGTTTGCAGCTCATTGACATTTTTCTCGCCTTCCGCTAACAGTTCCAAAATTTTTATCCTTAACGGATGGGCAAGAGCTTTGAAAAAATCAGCCTTAAATTGTTGTAAATCTAGATCCATTATGTCCTCCCTATTAGGATTTGTGAGCCAAACCCGTAAATGCTATGCCTCTTCTCTTTTCAGATTCCCATTCAGGATTTGAAAGCGCTGTACATTCTTGGAATGCGAAATGTTTACAACCGATGCACTTATTATAATCCAAATTAGCTAATGCAAAATCAATTGCTTCTCCTGTATGGTCAAAGAAATGTTCTTCCCCAATCTCCTCATACAGTCTTGTTTTTTTCAGGACTTCTTTCGGTTGGCTTTGGATGCCTGAAATAAGGATGATGCCCCCCCTTTTTTGAAAATGCCGGATAATGCTAGCAAAATTTGCTTCTCCTGTTGTATCCATATAGGGTACTTTTCCCATTCGTAAAATCAATACTTTGGGACGGTGGTTAATCGTATCCATAATGTACGATTCAAACATTTGTGCCGCTCCAAAGAAAAGAGGACCTTCCACTGTAAAGATACTGATTTGGGGACAGTCATTCCCCTTGTTTACCACATGCGGGCTTAATTTCTTACTTGAATCTAATGGATCCGGAAGCACCTTAGCAACCGTAAGAATTTCACTCATTCGTTTGACAAACAGGATGACAGCTAAAATCAATCCCACCTCAACAGCGATCGTAAGATTTGCAAATACAGTGAGCAAAAATGTAATAACCAAAATCAAAGAATCACTTGTCTTTGTTCTAAGAATGTGGACGAACTCATTTCGTTCACTCATATTCCACGCCACAACCATTAGAATGGGGGCCATACTTGCAAGTGGAATGTTGGAAGCATATGGAGCGAAAAGCAATAACACTGCGAGAACAACCAGACCATGAATGACACCGGACATTGGTGATGTCGCACCATTTTTAATGTTCGTTGCCGTTCTTGCAATTGCTCCTGTCGCTGGAATTCCGCCGAATAAAGGCGTTACCATATTGGCGATCCCTTGCCCGATCAGCTCTCGATTGCTGTTATGTTTACTTCCCGTCATTCCATCAGCAACAACAGCGGATAGCAAAGACTCTATTCCGCCAAGCATGGCGATAACAAAAGCCGGACGAAGCAATTGTATAATTTTTTCAGTTGTTATTTCAGGTATTTGAAATTCAGGTAAACCGCTTGGAATTTCACCGAAAGTAGAACCGATTGTCGCTACTTTTCCTGCAAAGAACATTGAAGCAACTATACTTGACACGATTAATCCAATTAATGGTCCGGGAACTTTAGGAAATAATTTAGGTGTAAGTAAAATGAGAGTAAGTGAAACAATTGCTGTGATCACGCTATAAAAGTTCATAGTATTCAAATTCTCGAAAATCTCTTTCATATTGGACAAGAAATCCTCATGCTTTTCGATTCCTGTAAGTCCAAAAAAGTTAGCAAGCTGGCCTGTAAAAATAATCACTGCGATCCCCGACGTAAAACCTATTGTCACAGGGCGTGGAATGAACTTTATTAATGAGCCTAGTCTAAGTACCCCCATTAGAAATAACATAACACCGGCTAAAAATCCAGCAATCAACAAATTTTCATAACCGTACGTCATGACTATTCCTAACAGAATAGGAATAAAGGCTCCGGTAGGACCTCCTATTTGATACTTGGAACCGCCGAGAAGTGAAATCAAAATCCCCGCAATGATTGTCGTATAAATGCCATATTCAGGTTTTACTCCTGACGCAATAGCAAAGGCCATACCAAGCGGAATAGCAATAATACCGACAATGACACCTGAAAGAAAATCCTTCCGAAAATTCTGAAAACTATAATCCTGAAATCTTCCCAATGAGAATTGTCTCACAAATACCCCTTCTCCTCATTTTTCTATATTTGAATTTTTGAATATACATATAATATTAATATCCGATTTTTCATCTGTCAAAGTAAATTTTTTAAGCCAAGTTGTTTAACCTGAAGGGTATTCGCAAACATTATGTATATCATACATAAAACAGAGGATGAAAATGGAAACAATAATCACTACTTCTATTAGAACACTGCTCGGTTTCTTTGTCTTATTTTTGTTAACACGTGTCCTCGGAAAAAAACAATTAAATCAAATGACATTTTTTACATATATCACCGGAATTGCTTTAGGGAATATTGCCGGAGATATGGTTGTTCACCGGGATATTAAATTAATTGACGGAGTCACAGGTTTGATCCTGTGGGCCATATTGACCTTTACACTTGAGTTCATTAGTTTAAAATCTTCCCGGGCAAGAGTGCTGCTTGATGGAGACCCTACGATTGTGATAAAAAACGGAAAGATTCTTGAAAAGGCAATGGCATCCAACAGACTAAACATGGATGACTTAAGCATGCTGCTTAGGACAAAAAACATATTTTCCGTCAGCGATGTTGATTACGCAATCCTTGAACCGAACGGACAATTGAGTGTGCTGAAGAAAGTCGAACTTGAACCTGTCACAAAGAAAGATGCGCAAATTACAACCAGCCCCCGGCAGTATTTGCCGACTGAGCTGATCGTTGACGGCAAAGTTGTTAAGAAAAATCTTCAGGAATTGAATTTAAGTGAAGATTGGTTGAATCAACAATTGCTGTTACAGGGGATCCATAAATATGAAGATTTGTTTTTTGCAGAATTGCAAAGTGACGGGAGCATCTTTATTGATAAAAAAACAGATAATGAATAAGTAAAGGCATAAAACCACTGGACATTTCAAAAAATATAGTGACTTTATTGAGGGAGTGAAAACGAATGGATGTCAAACGAGTAAAGCAAATTTTGTCATCTCCTGCTGATATTGAAGTAACGTATAATGGAGCATCAGTATGGATCGATCAGCTTAATGAAGACGGCCGAACGGCGACCGTCCATTTGCGCGGTCCTTTAGAAGAGAGAACAGTCGTGGACATTTCAGAGTTAAAAGAAGGGTAAACCATTGAAAAACCGGGGCAGCCCGGTTTTTCTTGTTTTCTAAATTGGAATGAAGAGCATAAATGTAATCGACGGCTCATATATCAAAATGAAGGATCATATATAGTAATGACGGCTCATTTGTCAAAATGAAGGCTTATATATCGAAACGACGGCTCATTTGTCAAAATAAGGGCTCATATATCGAAACGACGGCTCATTTGTCAAAATAAGGGCTCATAATCCGAAATAAAAGCTCATAAAATTCCTAAGATTAGCATTCAAAGAGAGAAAAACTCTAGAGTCAATCTCTGTCTGCCCTCTCATCCGATTGTACAATAGGAAGCAATACCGTAAATACCGTTCCCTCTTCACTGCTTGAAACTTCGATCGTTCCTTTATGATTTTCAATTATTTTCCGTGAAACCGACAAGCCAAGCCCCGTTCCTTCTTCTTTTGTAGTGAAAAAGGGATCAAAAATATGATTAAGTATGGAATCAGGAATACCTGTGCCATTATCACGAAAAGTAATTTTCACTTCATTATTGATCCGTTCTGTCCGGATTTCAATAGCAAGAGGTTTCTCTCCTTTTGCATTTAAGGAATTAGTGAATAAATTCATGAACACTTGAAGGAGTTCATCGCGGTCTCCTTCGATATAACATTCACCTGATTCGGGACTGATATCATAATCGATTTTTACGTTATAAAGAAACGCTTCACTATTAATAAATTTACCGGCATAATCGAGAAAAAACTCTTTTACTTGAAATCGTTCCTCTTTCGTATCAGAAGGTTTGGCAATCCGCAAGAAATCTGAAATAATCTTGTTAGCGCGATCCAATTCCGGAATTAGAAGGGACTGAAACAGTTCGGAAATTTCCGGGTCAACCCGGTTTTGAAGCAATTGTAAATACCCTCTGACTGTCGTGAGCGGATTTCGTATTTCATGGGCAATGCCAGCAGCAATTCTTCCTGCAAGTGCTTGTTTTTCCGCTTCTTTTATTTTATTCAAAAATTGAAAAGTGCCTATCACCCTTTTTATCGTTCCATCTATGTTGTAAATAATTCTAGTATTCATAATTCCGTAATTGCGATCCAGAACTTCCTTATCAAAAACTTCTTTTCCGGTTTTAACAGTTTCAAGCAAGACAATTTTTTCGTCAGGTATTTGAAGCAATTCGCGAATGTGCTTCCCGATGATTTCATCTCTGTTTATATTGTAATCCTTTGCGGCTTGCATGTTGCAAAGAGTAATAATTCCATCTTTATCAATAAACACAATGTGGTGGGGAACTAAATCCAATATTTTTGTCAAAAAGTGTTCAATTTTATCAAGATAACTATCAATGTCTGAAATCATTTGAAACCGGGGGCTCTTCTCGTCCATTTCCACTAGTTCGTCGACTGAAAAGCTGCCTCCCTCATATTTATGCACTTTAACACCAAGATGAGGATCATGATAAATGAAAGAAAATGGAATGTGTGATATGAGACGTTTATATAAATTGATTTCAGATTTTAATTTTTCTATTTCAGTATAATAATTATCCATCATTGTTCTTCTCCTCATAAAACATTCAACCACTAAAATATATATCATAAATTTTAAGACTATCAACTTTTTTAATAATTTGACGGATAAACGATTTATTTCTATACTGAAAAAGCTAACAAAAAGGAGAATAATGAAATAAAATGCGATTAGCTTGTAAAGAAAGGATGTGCTTTATGAACATTACGGGACATACGGTTGAAAAGCTGGAAGATCCCTTTGGAATTTTATCGGGAGAGCGTTATGAGTTTTTCTTAAACATTGAAGTGCCTGAGGATGATGAGTTATATACAGAAAACGGATTAAAGCTTAAAGTATTGTTTGTCATTGAGGAAGGAATTTCACGAATTTCCCACTATCATATCATCGAAAATACAACAGAGAAATACTTGGATTTTGAGCTTGAAGAAGATGAAATAAAAATGGTCGAGGCCTATTGCAAAGAACATGTGAGCGGGGTCTGACCCCCTCTCTTAAGGCTTATTTTTTAATTTGTATTTTTCTTTGAGCGATTCTGGCGCCATTTTCACGATTTGCTGCAAAATGAATGTTAACACTGTGATGTCATCAATAACGCCAAAAAATGAAAAAAAGTCTGGGATTAGATCAAACGGAAAGATAAAATAGCCCGCTACTAATAACACGGAAATCATCTTTTTTGATATTGCCACTTCGTTTGAAAGAAAAAAATCTATTAAAAATGGAAATGACCGGCGCACATTTAAAACAAACTTTAGTCTCTTCCAGAATTTCAATGAAAACCCTCCCTTGAACCGGAACCGGCAGGACATAATATAGTTAAGTCCATATAATTGTGTAAAAAGGGAAATAGAAAAAGAGCCATGTTGCTTCCCCTTTGGTAGAATAAACAGTGGACAAACAAACACCAAACATAAGGAGGAATGCAACCATGGCTCAATATCATATTACCCTAAATGATGAACTTCTGCACGGGTTATTCACCAGAGATGAAGGATTAGCTAAGCTACTGGAACAAGTCCTCAATCAAATCCTCGAGGCACAAGTAGAAGAACAGCTGGGGGCTCGCCGTTATGAACGAACGGAAGAACGAAAAGGATATCGCAACGGTTCGTATCCACGCCAGCTGACAACCCGGGTGGGACGGTTGACCTTGCGCGTTCCACGCACAAGAGAGGGAGAGTTCTCTACGGAACTGTTCCAACGGTATCAACGGAGCGAACAAGCACTGGTACTGGCACTCATGGAAATGGTGGTAAACGGGGTGTCTACCCGAAAAATCACCCAAATCACAGAGGAGTTGTGCGGCACCTCGTTTTCCAAATCCACGGTTTCCTCGCTGTGCAAGGGGCTGGATCCGATTATCCAAGACTGGAATTACCGTTCCCTGCATGAACATGTGTATCCGTTTGTGCTAGTAGATGCTATTTATACGAAAGTCCGGGAAGATGGACGGGTACGTTCCAGAGCCGTTTTGATCGCCACAGGAGTGAATGAGGAAGGATACCGGGAAATTCTTGGCCTGCAAATCGGAAACAGTGAATCGGAGTCCAGCTGGAGCGAGTTCTTCGGATGGCTGAAAGATCGAGGACTCCGGGGAGTGGACTTGATCATCTCGGATCAGCACGGCGGGCTGGTGCAAGCGATTGAAAAGCATTTCCAAGGTGCTACATGGCAGCGATGCCAGACACATTTTATTCGCAATATCCTCGATGCCGCACCAAAGTATATGCAGGATGCCTTGCTGGAGGAGATTCGCGGGATTCTTCATGCCCCAAACAAGCAAACGGCCCGGCTGTTATTGGAACAAGTGCTGGCCAAATGGGAAGAAAAAGCCCCAAAAGCCATGCAAATCCTTGAAGAGGGATTCGAAGACGCCACGGCTGTATTGGACTATCCGGACCGTTATCGGCGGCGTCTGCGTACGACCAACGGAGTGGAACGGCTGAACGAAGAAATTCGTCGCAGAGAACGGGTCATCCGCATCTTTCCGAACCGGGAATCGGTGTATCGCCTCGTTGGTGCCGTGTTGATCGAAATCGATGAAAAATGGATGTCGGGACGTAAATACTTAGATATGTCCGAATATTGGCAGTGGCGGAAAACGAAAGAGCAAGAAGCTCGATCGGTGAATCAGGAAGTTTCGGAGATGAAAAGAGTAGGGTAACCCCTTCGCTGTGTCAAGGAGAACGTGGAATACCGGAGCGAAGCGAGGATATGCCGCGAAAGCTCCTTGACACGCCTGTTCCTTGACAACATGATCGTTTGTCCGGGAAGGCGACTGGCAGGGAGACTTGCCGGACTTGCCTACCATACGTCAAGTCATCAGGTCCATGTTGTCTATCAAAGGGGAATTTACACAATAATTAGGACTTGACCCATAATATTCTATATCATCCCCTATTTACTTATACATATAACGTTTTTTGCTTGCAAGCTTTTTTGCAAATAAAAAAGCCTTCACTTTTATTAGTAAAGGCCTGAATTCGTTACACTTGATTTTTGCTGTAGTTATGAACAACTTGCAGCAATTTAGTCGTCTCTTTCATTTCACTTTTGCAAAGGGGGCATAAAGGCTTTTCACTGCTCTTAAAATTGTCTCTCATCCAACCTTTGCACTCATCCGATGTGCATTCCCATATCTTTGTTTCTTCAGTGACGATCTCTTCTTCAGTTCTTCTTCCGAACGCCATAAAAAAGCCCTCCTTTTGTGGACTAAAACACATCCATTATATGCTTCGATTGCATTCATTAGAGCCATTTTTTATGAAAATGTAGTCCAAAGTAAAAGTGCAGTACAATTATAGTATACATGAACTTTACTCTTTTGACCAAAAACAGAGCCTCATTGGGATGATGATTGGTACACAAAAGGATTTAAACAAAATACTTTTTTGAGTAAAAAAAAGAGAACAGGCTGTACTATGCGGCGGACTTACAAAGGATTTAAACAAATTACTTTTTTTGAGTAAATAAAAGAGCCCCATTGGACTCTTTCATTTTTTCCTTTATGATTTCTGGACATTGACGGCTTGTGGTCCGCGTTGTCCCTGTTCAATATCAAAGGTAACATTCTGTCCTTCTTCCAAAGTTTTGAATCCTTCACCTTGAATGGCTGAATAGTGTACAAAAACGTCATCACCGCCATCAACTTCAATAAATCCAAAACCTTTTTCGGAATTAAACCATTTTACTTTGCCAGTTGCCATTTGCTTGTATTCCTCCTGATTTCAATAATAACGTTTATAAGTATAGCCAAAGGATCAAATTCTTATTCCCTTTTTCTGCAAAAAGTTTACAGTGTTTTTTGATAATATTGCGATTTATCTGTTTTTATTGCGATTTTTTTGTTTTTATCGCTATTATTTTGATTTAACTGCGATTTTTCTGTTTTTATTGCGATTCTTTCATTTTAACCGCGATTATTTTGATATTACCGCGATATTTTCATTTTTACCGCGATTGCGGCCAGTGCCTGAAATTTTTCCATTCAGCAGTCCGGTACGGACGCTTTTTTCATTTCTTTTTCTAGTTCTTCCATTCTATCCATTTTTGTTTGTTCGTCCCATTCAAAATAGTCTGCCAAATAATTTACTGCTTTATCTTTCCATTTCCGGACACCGGCAATATGAAACAACAGCATTCCTGTTCTTCTGTAAAAAAAGTCCACCGGGGTCGCTGCCATTTCATGTTCGAGTGCATATTGCAATTGTGCAAATAATGGTAGAGGCAATTCATATTGATCGGCAAACGTCTTTTGCTTTCCGGCGATGTCAAATAAAATCGGTACATTTGACCCGTACATCGAGATCAGAAATTTTGCTTCTTCATCTGTGAGTCCATTATTGGTTCCATTGGCTATTTGTTCATTAACATACTTGCTGAATGAGCTTGATCCGCCGACATCACCTCCCGAAATCGGCAAGTTTTTCGTTTGACATTCTTTATATGAAAAACCGCTCTCTTTTTGAAGTTTCTCGGAAGCTAAGTCAACAACGATTTTAGCCATTTTCCGGTAGCCGGTCAGTTTCCCTCCGGCGATCGTAACTAATCCAGATTCCGATTCCCAAATTTCATCTCTACGGGAAATTTCAGATGGATCTTTTCCTTCCTCATGGATTAAAGGACGCACTCCTGCCCAGCTCGATTCGATATCTTCTACCGAGATGTTCGTTTCCGGAAACATATAATGAATCGCGTTAATAAGGTACTGCCTGTCTGCAGACGTAATTTTCGGAGATGCAAGATCGGCATCGTAAAAAGTATCTGTCGTACCTACATATGCCTTACCGTCACGGGGAATTGCAAATATCATTCTTCCGTCCGGCGTATCAAAATAAACGGCCTGTTTTAGTGGAAATTTCGATTGGTTGATCACGATATGAACACCTTTTGTATGTTTCACCGTTTTTCCTGTCGTTGAACCATCTTTTTCCCTGACTTCGTCGACCCATGGGCCAGTTGCATTGACAACTTTTCTTGCGCGGATTTCATAGTGTTCACCTGACAATTGATCAATGACCACTGCCCCTCTTACTTTGCCATTTTCGTAAAGGAACTTTTCCACCTTGGAATAATTCAAAGCAGCAGCTCCTTTTTCAACAGCCTTTTTCATCACTTCGATCGTTAATCTCGCATCATCTGTGCGATATTCGACATAATACCCGCTGCCTTTTAGCCCTTCTTTTTTAATAAGAGGTTCTATCTCCAATGTTTCATTAGCATTTAGTATTTTTCTACGTTCGCTTTTCTTAACCCCTGCTAAAAAGTCATAAAGTCTGAGGCCGATCGAAGTGCTGAATTTGCCAAACGTTCCTCCTTTATGAAGTGGAAGCAGCATCCATTCCGGGGTTGTCACATGAGGCCCGTTTTCATATACAATTGCCCGTTCTTTTCCAACTTCCGCGACCAATTTTACTTCAAATTGTTTCAAATAGCGAAGGCCTCCATGGATAAGTTTTGTCGACCTGCTTGATGTTCCGGCGCCAAAATCCTGCATTTCTACCAATGCTGCAGTCATCCCTCTCATCGTCGCATCAAGCGCGATCCCTGCTCCGGTGATTCCTCCGCCAATCACAAGCAAATCGAATTCTCCATCTTTTAGAGATTCGACTATATTTTTTCGGTTTGCATTTGAGAATTTCATGCAGCTACCTCCTTGCAGTGCTGAATCCAAAAAAAGAAAGAGAGACCACAAAAAACATTACCGGCCTACGATAATGATATGTGGTCTCTCCGTTTCTCCTGCCCAAATATTTACTTCAAGTCAAGATTATTGAAAAAAATCAAGCGAAATCCGCATTACGCTTCTTTCTTTGTTCTTGTGGCAGCGCGTTTTTTCCTTGTTACCGTCTTTTTCGGTTTTGTCCTGTCAATGGAAGCCTGCAATGCAGCCATAAGATCTGTTACATTTGAAACAGGTTCTTTTTCTGCCGGCGTCACCACTTCTTTTCCTGTACGTTTCGCTTCAATCAGTTCAAGTAATGCCGTCCGGTAGTCATCCGTATATTTTTCAGGTTGAAAATCCGTTGTCAGCTGGTCAATTAATAAAATGGCCGTATCAATTTCTTTCTTCGTTACTTTATTTTCTGCCGGCACATTTGGAACGTCGGCTGCAGGTCTTACTTCATCCGGATAATGGATCGTTTCCATTAAAAGGGTGTTTTCAAAAACCCGTATAACGGCAAGCTGCTCCTTTGACCTGATGATGATTTTGGCGATACCGACTTTTTCCGACTCTTCAAGCGCCTTGCGCAGTAATGAATACGCTTTTCCCCCGCCATCACCAGGTGACATATAATAGCTTCTGACATAATAAATCGGATCGATTTGCTCCATTTTCACAAAGTCAATGATTTCCACCGCTTTGTCTTCATTTTCCCTTTTCCAATTTTCCAAATCTTCGTCATCAAGAACAACAAACTTTCCTTTTGTGTATTCGTAGGCCTTTACGATGTCATCATTTTTTATTTCCACATCACAGACCGGACAAACCTTTTCATATTTAATCGGCGAATTGCATTCCTTATGAAGGTTGCGGAGTTTCACATCTTTATCTTCTGTTGCTGCATGCAGTTTAATCGGGATATTGACAAGCCCGAAGCTTATGCTGCCTTTCCATATTGTATGCATATTCCATTTCTCCATTCAGCAATTGATCTATTCTTAATTTGCATGAAGCGTTGAAGAAAATGCATATAAACATTTGGAAAAAGTGAATATACTCTCGTTCGCTGTTGTTTACTCCCGTTCGGTTGATGTTTACTCCCATTCGAGGTGCCTTTTCTCCCGTTGGGCACACGTTTACTCCCGTTCAAGGGGTCTTTACTCCCGTTCAACAGCCATTTACTCCCGTTCAACAGCCATTTACTCCCGTTCGGCAGATGTTTACTCCCGTTCGAGGTGATTTTACTCCCGATTAGCAGTCGTTTACTCCCGTTCAGCAGACATTTACTCCCGTTCGAGGCGCTTTTACTCCCGTTCAACAGTAGGAGAATTTATCTTTACCATTATTTAAAAAGACAAAAAAGAAAAGAGGCATGTACGTTCCTGTACGTACATGCCTTTTCATTGTATTGTTATAATAGTACCTCTGTTTTTTGAAAAGCTTCCAAATCGATTTTTGCTGGAAAAACCTCAATTCGTTTAATATGGTGTTCTTCTATTTCCAGTACCTTAAACTCATATCCGCCAAACACCACAGATTCACCTTTTTCGTGATCGAAGTTCTGGGTAGGCATCCAGCCGCCAATCGTATCCATATCTTCTTCAATATTTGTACTTAATAAATCGTTCACTTCATCAATTAAGACTTTGGAGTCAAAGATATAGTGTTTATTCTTGTATTTTCTGAATTTCAGGTACTTCATCGATGTCGAACTCATCTTGGTTTTCACCTACGATTTCCTCCAAAATGTCCTCAACAGTATCCATCTAAGTTTTATTATTCTTCTTCTTGTCCTTGGAAGAAAATCATGACATATTTGAGTAACTCTAAGATAGAAATTAAAGCAGCAGCTACATATGTTAAGGCAGCAGCATTCAATACTTTGTTAACGCCTGTTTCCTCATCATTATAAATAATTCCCTCTGCCAACATTAAATTTTTAGCCCTTGAGCTAGCATTAAACTCAACAGGCAGAGTAATTAATTGGAAGGCAACAGCTGCTGAGAAAAAAATAATTCCGATTCCTATAAGTGAAAGGCTTTGGAATAAAAATCCTGCTAACAACAAAAATGGAGCAATTCCGGACGATATGTTCACTAGCGGGAACATATGGTGGCGTAATACTAATGCTCCGTAAGATTGCTGGTGTTGAATCGCATGACCAACTTCGTGAGCTGCAACAGCTATAGAAGCAATGGATGTTCCGTAATATACGGGTTCAGATAAACGGACAACACGACTCAGCGGATCATAATGGTCTGTTAAAGTACCTGGAACTGCTTCAACAGGCACGTGATATAAGCCATTACGATCGAGAATTCGTCTTGCCACCTCGGCTCCGGTTAATCCAGTACGTGTTGGTACCTGAGCCCACTTATTGAAATTTCCTTTTACTTTGAATTGCGCCCAAACGGATAATCCAAATGCAATAATAATTAAGAAATCCATTGGATGAAAAAACATGTTTGGTTCCTCCTTTTAACCTAATAACATGAGTAATATATGAATGAGTGAAATGCTTTCAGGTGACAGCCTTTTTGTAATGAGATTACGTTCATGTTCATCAAGACTTTCAAATGAAGGCAATAATTCTTCAATGTTTTCTTTTAAGTGATGAATCTGATTTGCTATTTCGTTTGCTTGATGAACAATGTCAGACTGCTTCCCCTGTTTTTTTCTTTCAAGTAATTCTTTGATTTCCTGCAAGGATAGTTGTTGCTTTTTACAAGTTTCAATAAACCTCAAATCCTCTAACGATTCTTGAGAGTAATAACGATAGTTCGAAGAAGTACGTTCTGCTTTTAGTAATCCTAAATTTGTATAATAATCGATGGTACGCCTTGTTACATTCGCCAATTCTGCAAGTTCCCCAATACGGTGCTTCCCAGCCCCATCGAATCACCTCCTCTAAATAAATGAAGTGTAACGTGATGGTTTGCCAAGAAAGTAAAACCATTTTGCCATCCATGTTATACGGTGGGATAAAGCAAAAAGTTTCAAATAGCAAGATTTTCTAACTGGTGCTAGTATAAATCCATGGACACATTTTAGTTAAGTTTTCAAAAATTTGACTAGAATGAAAATGAAAGGATGTGTCCTTGATGGGTATCCAAAACAGTAATAAAGAATTCAAGACATCTGGCTTCTCGGCAGGAAACTCATGCCCGCGATAATTAAAGAGTTAATTAATCTAAGAATGGATCAGTTCAATTATTTGGCCAAATTCATTAAGAAGAGCGCATTTCTTGCTACAGAAATGCGCCCGATTGTTGAAGATCAAAGGATATGTTGAAGCCGTCTCGTACTTATTGAACTTTAGCACCCATTTAAAAAGCTAATTACTCACAATAATTGAGTAGAGTAGAAATAAATTATATCCTCTTTTTAACATTTTTGATCACTACTTTACTATGGGGAATACTTGGCATGCTAGCCATGCTGAAACTCAAATCCTGGTCAGGAACTTCACAATCCATTCGATTCGTTAGATAATCAAGACTCACTTTCATGACTTCAATGGTGACCCACTCCCCAGCACAGCGATGTCCCATAAAGTAATCACCACCACCCTGCGGAATGAAGCTAAAAGGGCTTCCTTCCCATTTGGCAAACCGATCAGGACTGAACACATCAGGATTTTTCCAAATTTCAGGGTCATGATTTGTGCCATAAAGATCCAGCAAGGTTAACGTGCCTTCTTCAAATTTATAGCCTTTCCAGGTGAAATCTTTTTTTACCAGCGCCACGACAAACGGAAAAAATGGATAAAAACGGCGAACTTCCTGTACAAACATCTGAGCATACTTTTCATCGCCAGATTTAAGTTTCTCCTTTTCTTCCGGATAATGGTGCACTGCCAGCGCAATAAAATTGATGAATATTGCAATCGCCACAATCGGTCTCAAAATATTGATTACTTCTACAGCAGCGGTCTCGGTATCCAGAAGATTCCCTTCCAGATCACGATACCAAGCAAATTTGTGTAATGTGGTATTTTCAGGGGGATTCACTTTCCCATCACGAACCCAATCAATGAGTTCTTCGATCCATATTTCTTCGTAATTCCGTGCATGTCTCCCTAGCCAATGTTTCATGCCAACTGCAGCTGCCGACTCGAACATCGCCCCAAATTTTTTGTCAGCCTCTTAACTTCGTTTTCTTGTACCGGTACACCTGCCCACTGGCAGGCTGTCCTGCACATAATTTCCTTCGCTTCTTCATAAAGAATAACCTTATCCATCTGTTCCCATTTGTCCACTGCTATCTCCCATTGTTTTTTTGTAATGTCAGTTAGTTTTTCAAGTTCGTCAGGAGACATAATCGACATAAACATTTCCTTGCGATGTTTATGGGTCTGTCCATCTAACGCCTGAACACCATTCTTGCCAAACAATGTTTGCACAACCCGGTTTAGTGCAGCATCTTTCCTTTTGAATTTCTCAGTGTCATAAAAAATTTCCGCAGCTTCCTTTCCTCCCATGCAGATTGCTTTCTTTCCAAGCAAACGGGTCTCGAAAATATCAGAATTAAAACTGTGACGTCTGTTCAAAATGTATAAATATCCTTCTTCCATAAGACGCCAGGTAGAATCTATTCCTTCTTCTCGAGGCATTTGATTTATATTTGACATATGATCCATCTCCATTTTTCATAGTAATGGTCTTATTCTTTGTAAATTTCCCCTGTTTAGTCTCAAAAAAACTTGGACCCTTAAACAGATTTCAATCTAAAAAAAAGCCAGTTTCCTGTGAACTGTACAGGAATCGACTTTTTTAATTCTTCTTATTAATTTCATACCGCCCTTTAGCATAATAACAATTAGTTCAAGTTTCTACGCTTAGCACAATCACTTATTCCAAAATATGGACCGATTGTGTGGAGTGGCTAAAAACATACGCCAAGGGGAAAGTTAAGGAAAGTACTGTACGTGTCCTGGAAAAGGAAATAAAAATCTTACTGCGATATATAGCAAAAGTAAATATCGACAAGGTTACCCCTAAGAACACCAGAACATTTTAAATGACCTAGACGATAAAGGATACGCCAAGACAACAATTGGAGGAGTACATGTATGTGCCAATATGATTTTTTAATATGCAATAAAAGAAAAAATGAGAAAAGATAATCCTTGCACTGGCGCAGTCATCACGGTTAAAAAACTTAGCGTCGAAGAAATTGAAAACAATACCATTGAAGAAAAATATTTAGAAAAGGAAGAGCTTTTTGAATTCCTTAATGCTGTACGAGAACACGGGCTTAACCATGACTAGTCAGGATGAATCATTTATTGAAAAAACGTCTATCCAAAAAAAAGCTACGCCACATATTTTTCGTCACACTCACATTAGCATGTTAGTTGAAGCTGGTGTTGATATTAATACCATTATGAAAAGAGTTGGTCGTGACGACAAGATTTACACTCACGTCACAGAAAAAATGAAAAAAATGCTTCCCAAAAGATCAAAAATCATTTTGGGAGCATTTAACTTAGCAAATCGCAAGAAATGTGAGTGATTTGTGATTTATTTAATATTAAAGTCAGTTTAAACAGCCTTCAAGCCTTGATATATAAACGTTTATAGGTTGGTGATTACATCATGAAACCAATGCTGCCTACTCTCACCTTTGATGTTCCAGAAGGAGATGATTGGCTGTTTGAAGTGAAATATGACGGTTTTCGGTCGATTTTGGAAGTGGGTGAAACAGTTTCGCTGAAAAGCCGAAACGGAAAAGATCTTCTTCCTCTTTTTCCGGAAATTGAACATTTTTTAAAAAACCATATCGATCATTTAAAACCTTGCTTGCCTTTTACTCTTGACGGCGAGCTTGTATTTCTTGAAAATCCATACAAAGCAAACTTCGCAGCCATCCAAGTACGCGGCCGGATGCGGTCTAAGCAGCGAATTATCCAAAAAGCACGCAAAGCTCCGTGTCGTCTGCTCATTTTTGATGTGTTGACATTAAATGGAAAATCATTAAAAGATCGTGAATATCAGACAAGAAAACAAATTCTTATTGATTTTTTTGAAAAAACAGGACTCCCCCTCGCTCCCGACGAAAAAGATGAAAGGCTTATGCAGTTCATACCGGCAAATAACAACTTTCTAACCATTTGGGAAAACGTTGTCCTTTATGACGGGGAAGGGGTTGTTGCAAAACAATTGAAAAGCCGCTGGGAGGAAGGAAAAAGGACAACAACTTGGCTGAAATATAAGAACTGGAAATATGTTTCTTGTTTTATAACGGCATATGAAAAATCGAACGGCTATTTTTACGCAGCTGTTTATAAGGAAAAAAACATATACCCGATCGGGCAGTTTCTTTTCGGGCTAAAGCCTGATGAAAAGCAATCACTTTTTCAGATCATAAAAGAGAATAAAACCGGTGAAGACAAGCAATTTATTTACGTCGATCCGGCCATTTGCGTTGAAGTGAAGTACCTGGAAATGTATGAGGAGCAAATGAGAGAACCTCATTTTGACCGCTTCCGTTTCGACCTTTTACCGAAAGACTGTACATATGAGAAATTTGTATTACAACAGAAAAATCTCCCTGTCGAAGTAGAAATTACACATCCTGATAAACCTTTATGGGAAACTCCCCCCATTCAAAAGATGGACTATCTTCACTTTTTGAGGGAAATTTCCCCTTATATGCTTCCGTTTTTGAAGGACAGGCTACTTACGGTCATCCGATATCCGCACGGTATTTTTGGCGAAGCTTTTTATCAAAAAAATAGCCCGGATTACGCACCGAATTTTGTTGACACACACGAAGAAGAAGGCATCAAATATATCGTTTGCAACAGCCTTAAAACATTATTATGGCTCGGAAACCAGCTTGCCTTTGAATTCCATATTCCTTTCCAAACGATCTCAAGCAAGGGCCCGGGCGAAATCGTTTTTGATCTGGATCCGCCATCAAAAGATGCGTTCCCTTTAGCGATAAAAGCAGCCAATGATATAAAAGAGGTGCTGGACCATCTGGAACTGATCAGCTTTATTAAAACATCCGGAAACAAAGGGCTGCAAGTGTACATCCCTTTGCCGGATAACCGTTATTCCTATGAGGATACAAAACTGTTTACTTCTTTTATCGCCGAATATCTTGTTTCAAAGGATCCTGATTCGTTTACTACAGAAAGAATGAAAAAAAAGCGAGGGGCCAGGCTGTACGTGGACTATGTCCAGCACGCGGAAGGCAAAATGATCATAGCTCCTTATTCACCCCGCGGCAACTCAAAAGCGACTGTTGCTGCTCCGCTCTTTTGGGAAGAAGTAAATGAGAACCTATCAATGGATACCTTTCAAGTTACCACGATTTTAAAACGATTGAAAGACAGCGGAGATCCGTTTCAATCTTTTTTCAAGGCAAAAGAAAGGCAAAAATTTCAGCCTGTTCTTGATTTCCTGAAACGAAAAGGATAAGGCGAATATTTTTATTAAAAGTCAAGGTAATGCTTTATAACATTATCTATTTAATGTCACAAATGATAAAGGGTAAAAAAGAAGGATAGGTGAGGGTCAAGTCCTAATTATTGTGTAAATTCCCCTTTGATAGACAACATGGACCTGATGACTTGACGTATGGTAGGCAAGTCCGGCAAGTCTCCCTGCCAGTCGCCTTCCCGGACAAACGATCATGTTGTCAAGGAACAGGCGTGTCAAGGAGCTTTCGCGGCATATCCTCGCTTCGCTCCGGTATTCCACGTTCTCCTTGACACAGCGAAGGGGTTACCCTACTCTTTTCATCTCCGAAACTTCCTGATTCACCGATCGAGCTTCTTGCTCTTTCGTTTTCCGCCACTGCCAATATTCGGACATATCTAAGTATTTACGTCCCGACATCCATTTTTCATCGATTTCGATCAACACGGCACCAACGAGGCGATACACCGATTCCCGGTTCGGAAAGATGCGGATGACCCGTTCTCTGCGACGAATTTCTTCGTTCAGCCGTTCCACTCCGTTGGTCGTACGCAGACGCCGCCGATAACGGTCCGGATAGTCCAATACAGCCGTGGCGTCTTCGAATCCCTCTTCAAGGATTTGCATGGCTTTTGGGGCTTTTTCTTCCCATTTGGCCAGCACTTGTTCCAATAACAGCCGGGCCGTTTGCTTGTTTGGGGCATGAAGAATCCCGCGAATCTCCTCCAGCAAGGCATCCTGCATATACTTTGGTGCGGCATCGAGGATATTGCGAATAAAATGTGTCTGGCATCGCTGCCATGTAGCACCTTGGAAATGCTTTTCAATCGCTTGCACCAGCCCGCCGTGCTGATCCGAGATGATCAAGTCCACTCCCCGGAGTCCTCGATCTTTCAGCCATCCGAAGAACTCGCTCCAGCTGGACTCCGATTCACTGTTTCCGATTTGCAGGCCAAGAATTTCCCGGTATCCTTCCTCATTCACTCCTGTGGCGATCAAAACGGCTCTGGAACGTACCCGTCCATCTTCCCGGACTTTCGTATAAATAGCATCTACTAGCACAAACGGATACACATGTTCATGCAGGGAACGGTAATTCCAGTCTTGGATAATCGGATCCAGCCCCTTGCACAGCGAGGAAACCGTGGATTTGGAAAACGAGGTGCCGCACAACTCCTCTGTGATTTGGGTGATTTTTCGGGTAGACACCCCGTTTACCACCATTTCCATGAGTGCCAGTACCAGTGCTTGTTCGCTCCGTTGATACCGTTGGAACAGTTCCGTAGAGAACTCTCCCTCTCTTGTGCGTGGAACGCGCAAGGTCAACCGTCCCACCCGGGTTGTCAGCTGGCGTGGATACGAACCGTTGCGATATCCTTTTCGTTCTTCCGTTCGTTCATAACGGCGAGCCCCCAGCTGTTCTTCTACTTGTGCCTCGAGGATTTGATTGAGGACTTGTTCCAGTAGCTTAGCTAATCCTTCATCTCTGGTGAATAACCCGTGCAGAAGTTCATCATTTAGGGTAATATGATATTGAGCCATGGTTGCATTCCTCCTTATGTTTGGTGTTTGTTTGTCCACTGTTTATTCTACCAAAGGGGAAGCAACATGGCTCTTTTTCTATTTCCCTTTTTACACAATTATATGGACTTAACTTAGGTGAGCAGAATAAAATATATGCTCTATCTATCCTTTTTTGTACTATAAATTTACTACAACAATGAAATTTGTGTGTTTTCGAACTAAAGGACCCGAAATCAAAAATGAAAGTAGAATGACAATAATTGATTTTATTTTCGATCAAACAACCTCTTACTTTAGTTTGTTTTTTTCTACACGAATTAGAAATCGGTCATTACCTTTTGAACAGCCACTTATTAAAAATTCAACATCGCCTTGTGCATTTTCTTTCTCAATTATTTCTTTACAAACATCTC
The DNA here is from genome assembly GCF_028888695.1 of Bacillus methanolicus. Classification (NCBI taxonomy): domain Bacteria; kingdom Bacillati; phylum Bacillota; class Bacilli; order Caryophanales; family Bacillaceae; genus Bacillus; species Bacillus methanolicus. The sequence continues at coordinate 1,543,341 of NZ_PNFF01000001.1, forward strand.
TCTCTATGCCTTTATCGTTTCCAGCAAACTCATCATTTGAATTATCATATGTATATTGAATGACCTTTCCATCAAATTGCAAGTCATGGAATATAGGGTCTCCTTCGTGTGTATAGCCTGTAACTCGTAAAGTGTCCTCTTTTTTATTAGATAGATTAATTAAGAACTGTTTAAACCTCTCTAAATTAACGACTTCATACTGATAAACAACGTCGCCTCTTTTAATCGCTTCCTCGTAGCCATACGCCCCGTTCCTTGAACAACCAATAATGCTAATAACAATCAAAAATAAAATTACAATAAGAAATATTCGTCTCACTTTATTTATCCTCCGACCTTTAACATCTATATTAAATATATACCTTCTTAAACGAACCTGTTTCTTAGTTGAAGAAGAATTAATTGATCTCTTTTGGAAAATGAAAGATTACATATTTTTTAGTCCACATCTCACTTAGAACTGTTATTTCTCCTTGTTCATTTTGAAAAATAAAGCCTGAACCGACTTGTTCCTTAAAAAACCAACCTTTATCTGCCATCAATTTTTTTAGATTTTCATATGCTCTTCCTTGTTTCATTTCTGATATATACCACTGATAACTTTCTTCCTCTGCAATTTTAACGATATTTCCATTCGATTTCTTTACCTTATTTATTACTTCGGATTTTGAAACTGAAGTTATTGGAAGAGGGGGATAATAAACTTTTGTATAAATGAATATAACTCCAAATATGATTAGAACAGTGAAAATCAATTTAAGCCATTTTCTCAACGAGGAAACTCCTTCCAAAATATATAATATAACTTAATTCAACAAATAGTTTTAAATATCCTTGTTATTAAACGAAGCTGCCTGCCTCTTTAGTTGAAGAAAAGTAGGTGATACTTTTTTTCTAAAGGATTGTTGTGGTAGTTAATGAGGTCATTTATAGGTCTTATAAACCAAAAAAGTACACCACTAACTAGTAGTGATGTACTTCATTTTGTTATATTGTCTTTAATTTTACAGAGTAGCCTTATCCTTATAAATATTTGCTCAAATGTTCTTTTACATGGTCGCCTAATTTGTCATATTGTGCTTGTTCTTCCGTAAATTCTTCTTTCTTACCGATGGTGAAAGATTCCGGTTGATTAAGATCAACATGAACGTCCGTTTTGTACACATATGTCGCATTGCCGATCAAATCAATCGTATAGCTTCCGTCCTGTTGATGAACGACGCAGCGGACCTTTCCGCCGTTGTTGTACACTTCAATGGGTTCTTCAACGGAATTGAATCCGTTCAAGCATGTAACAAGGCTCGAAGCAGACATCGCCGTTCCGCATGCGTTTGTGAATCCTACCCCTCGTTCAAACGTACGGACATAAATTTGTCCTTTTTCAAGCGGCATGACGAAACTCACATTCACGCCATCCGGAAATAGTTCATTTGGGCCGTTCACATATTCACTAATTTGTTTTTGCACTTCTGAATGGATTTGATCCTTATCCACGATCGAAACGAGATGCGGATTTGGAACGGCAAGTGCGGAATACACCAATTCGTCTGATAGTGCAGGAATTTTTTCATTCAGCAATGTATCTTGGTCCAAAACAAGCGGCAAATCTTTTAATTGAAAAGAAACCGGAGAAATCTCCACTTGGTAGGTAGGTACATCCGGAAAAATATCTTCTTGCTTTTTTACCGGAAGATCTGCTTTCATTGTATTGATCAATGCTTCGTCTTTCCCGTATAATTCGCATACGTAACGGGCTACACAGCGCAGTCCGTTTCCACACATGGACGCTTCTGACCCGTCCGCGTTAAAAATGCGCATTCTCGCGTCAGCATTGTCTCCTTTTTGGACAAATAAAATTCCATCCGCACCAAGATCCGAATTTCGATCGCACAGGGCAACTGCCAGTTTTGACCGTTCTTCTTCTGTAAAAGAATAGTCATTTGAAATTTCATCTATTAATAAAAAATCGTTTCCTGAACCATGAACCTTTAATATATCTATCTGCAATTTATTAAACCCCCACAATAAAGCCTTATCCTTAGATTGCCATAAACACCAATTTCATTCAATATCCATTTTTTCGAATCGTTCTAAATTTGGCCTCAAATTTCATTCGGTTTAATCTTGCCTTATTTCTATTGTCGCTTTCTGATGGAATGTCCGTTGAATCAAGAATAGATAATATCAACTTTAACTTGGCATCGTCTTGAAGCAAGGTCCACAGCCGTTCAAATACAACCGTTTTGTCAGAACCTGCCTTCTCCATCCAGCTCGAAGGTATGCTTTCAATTATTGAATTTGCTTCTTCCCTTTTAATGGACCGGAGTTTTTGAAAAAATTGATCAGGATTGATCCCCTTTTTGTAAAAAGGATTACGTTTTAACAGCAAAATTGTCTCTTTTCTGCTATAATCTTTTCCTTCCAGCAATCCTCTCAGCATAAGCGATGAACCATAATCTGTCGCATATGTTTTCGTTTCACCATAAAGTAAATTTTGGTTCTTATCATATCGGTCAACGTTTAGTAACAAACAATCATACAAAAAGATTTCTTCTTGTTCCCTTTCGGAAAAAGGAATCTTTCTGTCCGATTGCAAAATAAGTGGAAAGGCGATATTTTCCCCGAAGCTCTTTCTCCATAAATCTTTCCCTTCATCGTCTAATAGCTCGATATTTTCTCTGCCATTTATTTCGATCGTTTCCGGTTTTAAAACAGGGAGACCGAGCAGAAGACCGAGTCTGTTTGCCACCCACTCGTTAATGGAAGAAAAAGTTCCGTCTCCTGCCCCTATTAATTTGATAAACCATTTTTGCCCGTTTTCATCCTCGGCGACTACCGGAAGCGAAGAACCGCTTCGGATTACTCCAACGATTTTCATCGGGTGGACCTCTCTTTTAATCGGTTCTTTATTCCATATTATCCGATTTGTCTGACTAGATTTGCCATTTCGATCGCCCCGACTGCAGCTTCCCAGCCTTTGTTGCCTGCTTTTGTTCCGGCGCGTTCGATCGCTTGTTCAATCGTTTCCGTCGTTAATACGCCAAATATAATCGGAACCCCGCTATGTAAGCCGGCCGCCGCTACCCCTTTCGCTACTTCTCCACTTACATATTCAAAGTGAGGCGTTGCACCGCGGATGACTGTGCCCAGTGTAATGACGGCGTCATATTGACCGCTTTCGGCAAGTTTTTTTGCCACAAGCGGAATTTCAAATGCCCCCGGTACCCAAGCGACTGTTATGTCATCTTCATTTACTCCATGGCGGTGCAATGCATCTTCAGCACCACTTAACAGTTTAGCTGTAATGAATTCATTAAATCTTCCAACAACAATCGCAATTTTAAGACCTGTTCCAATTAAATTGCCTTCCAGTACTTTTTTCATATTCTTCTTCTCTCCTTGCTATAATTTAAGTAAATGTCCAAGCTTTGTCTGCTTTGTTTGCAAATATCGCTCGTTTTCTGCCTTTACCGGCATTTGGATCGGCACCCTTTCCGTCACTTCGAGCCCATACCCTTTTAAACCGGCAATTTTCCTCGGGTTATTCGTTAACAGCCTCATCTTCCTGACGCCGAGATCACGAAGCATTTGGGCTCCAATTCCATAGTCGCGGAGATCGGCCTGAAAGCCAAGCTTATGGTTGGCTTCCACAGTGTCATAGCCTTCTTCCTGAAGTTTATAGGCTTTCAATTTATTAATAAGGCCGATTCCTCTGCCTTCCTGCCTCATATAAAGAAGTACCCCTTTACCTTCTTGCTCGATTTGCTTAAGAGCTGCCTCAAGCTGCGGACCGCAATCACACCGATAAGAACCAAAAACATCTCCTGTTAAGCATTCCGAATGAACTCTGACAAGAATCGGTTCATTTCCATCGATTTCGCCTTTTATTACAGCGATATGCTCTTTTCCGTCCAGTATGTTCGTATAGCCGACTACTGAAAAACTGCCGAATTCGGTCGGCAATTGGATTTGTACTTCTCTTTTTACTAGTGAATCGTGATCAAGCCGATACTGGATTAAATCCTGGATCGTAATTATTTTCAAGCCGAATTTTTCTGCAATCTCCTCTAACTTAGGCACGCGTGCCATCGTGCCGTCTTCATTCATGATTTCGCAGATGACTCCGGCAGGTTTGGCGCCGCACAGTCTAGCTAAATCAACAGCTGCTTCCGTATGGCCGGCCCTTCTTAACACACCGCCTTCTTTGGCGACAAGTGGAAAAATATGGCCCGGCCGTTTAAAATCAAATGGCGACGCATCATCTTCAAGCATCTTTTGAACTGTCAATGAGCGTTCAAAAGCACTGATTCCTGTTGTTGTATCCATATGGTCAATACTGATCGTAAAGGCCGTTCCATGCGTATCCGTATTGACATCACTCATTGGATTCAATTGTAATTTTGAGGCCAATTCCTCTGTAACAGGAACACAAATTAGCCCCCTACCCTCTTTTGCCATAAAATTAATTACTTCCGGGGTTGCATATTCGGCAAGTACTACAAAATCGCCTTCATTTTCCCTGTCCTCATCATCGCAAACAATTACTACTTTTCCTTGTCTCAAGTCTTCCAGCGCTTCTTCGATTTTATGGAACATTCTGTTTCCACCTTTCATTTACATAAAGCCATTTTCTCTTAAAAGATCGAGTGTGACCCTGCTGTTTTTATCCTGCCCGTTTTTCTTTTCCATAATTGAATGGATGTATTTTGCCAGCATATCGAATTCGATGTTCACCTTTGCACCCGGCTCTTTCATACCGAGCACGGTTTCACTATATGTGTGCGGAATTAACGAAACCGTTATTACGTTATCTTTTATTCCAAAAATCGTTAACGATGTTCCATCAATGGCTATTGAACCTTTTAACATTGTATATACCGTCCCTGAAGGCGGCACATCAATATCCACATAAACAGCATTGTCCTTTTTCTCTTTACGGAGAATTATTCCGGTTCCATCCACATGGCCCGTAACAAAGTGCCCGCCAAAACGTCCATTCGCTGCCATCGCTCTTTCAAGGTTTACGCTTGAGCCCGTTTTCAATTCGGCAAGTGTTGTAGAATGGTACGTTTCCGGCATGACATCAACGGCAAAAGAAGACGAAGTATAATCGGTTACGGTTAGGCAAACACCGCTTACGGCAATACTGTCTCCAAGGTTTACATCTTCAAGGACTTTTTTGCCCTCAAGGACGATTCGTAAAGCTTCCCCGCTCTGGGTGATCCTTTGCACCTTTCCTATTTCTTCAACTATTCCTGTAAACATTTTTATCACCGTCCGTTCTTATCGGTTTTGCGGTTATTTTAATATCCGGGCCGATACGCTCTACAGAAGTGAACTCAAGCTTTTCAGCCTCCCGAACAAAGTCCAGGCCTTCACCGCCAATTGCCGGAATCGCATCAATGCCTCCGATTATTTTCGGTGCCACATAAAAAATCAGCTGCTGAAATGCTCCAGCTTTCATAAAGGAAGCATGAACCTTTGAACCGCCTTCTACAAGTACGGACATGATCCGCCTTTTGCCAAGCACCGTTAAAAGCTCATTAATATCAATTCGGTCTGTCGATAGCGGAACAACTTCTGTTCCTAATTCTTGCAGTTTGCCAGCTTTTTGCCGATCGAGTTCATTTCCGGTTATAATGATCGTTTTCGCAGTCTTATCTTTTATCACATTCGCATCAAGTGGAATTCGCAGATGTGTATCTAAAATAATTCGAATGGGATTTTTTCCGCCTCGGGGCAATCTGGTGGTTAAGAGAGGATTATCTTTTAGGACGGTTTGAATGCCGACGAGAATCGCGTCGTGTTCATGGCGTAATTGGTGGACATCACTTCTGGCTTGAGTGGATGTAATCCATTTGCTGTCACCTGTTTTTGTTGCTGTTTTTCCATCTAATGTGACAGCTGCTTTTAATGTGACATATGGCTTTCCTGTTTGAATGAAATGAAAAAACGGTTCATTGATAGAATTCGCTTCTTCTGTGCCGACACCCACTTCAACCTCAATTCCGGCCTGCCTTAATTGCTTGACTCCTGATCCGGCAACGAGCGGGTTAGGATCTAAAGTGGCAACGACAACTCTTTTGATTCCTGATGAGATAATCAGCTCGGTACATGGCGGGGTTTTTCCATAATGGCTGCACGGCTCAAGTGTTACATACAGATCCGCACCTCGTGCATTTTCGCCTGCTGTGCGAATGGCGTGAACTTCTGCATGCGGCGTCCCTGCTTTAAGATGGGCGCCCATTCCGAGAATCTCGCCATTTTTCACAACAACCGCCCCCACTGTTGGATTGGGGCTTGTTTGGCCGACGGCAGCACGTGCCATGGAAAGCGCCAATTTCATATACTCATAATCCTGCATGCCTGAGAACCATTCCTCCTTGTTTTTTACATAGCCAGAATCGAGAAATGACACCACTCATTTTCAATAAAAACGAAATCCCCGTACACGAACATGTACGGGGCCCAAATACGCATGCCTAAATAAGCGTTAAAAAGGAGATTTTTTAACGCAAAACTTCCTTCTCCCATCCAGACTTTAACTGTCGGCTTTGGAATTTCACCAAATCCACCGTTTCCGATTTAATCGAAAACGGGTCACGGGCTAAAGAGGACATCCTCTATCACCGCCGGTTAGGAATTTCACCTGACCCCGAAGGAAACCCTATTCGATTTTAAAGTTATTCTAACATATTATAGGTCTTAATTAAAATGAAAAGTTTATGAATAAATAATTTGAACTAAATATATTAGAGACTCTCTTGAATTTATGGAAGTCTCTTTATTTCTTTTTCAATAAATTGTTCATTCATTTCACCTATAATTCTGCTGCGAATGACGCCGTCTGAATCAACAAAAAAGCTTGTCGGGTATGATAATACATCATACATGGATGATACTTGATTTTTTTCATCCATTGGAACCGGAAAAGTCAAACCATGTCTCTGAATAAAGCGAACAGGATCCTCTTTTCTTTTTTCAGTAACTGTTGAATTAACTGCTATAATCACAAAGTTTTCGTCTTTATATTTTTCATAAAGCTTCTGCATATGCGGCATTTCTTTTTTGCATGGCGGACACCAGCTGCCCCAGAAGTTAAGGAGGACTCTTTTTCCCTTGAAATCAGCAAGCTGAATTTCATTTCCGTTTATATCAGCAAGGGTAAAATTGGGAGCCTTCTTTCCGACGTCTATTCCTTCCGGCAGCTGATCCGGGTTTTTGATCTTCTCATATTTCTCAATTTTTGGTCTTTGGTTTTTCTCACGGACCAATGTTTGATCTGCTATAAATAATAGGAGAACAGCAGCTGCTGCGAAAATTAGCCATTTCTTCATAATTGAGGCACCTCTTTTGTTGGAAACATGAATGGCTGTTTTATGAACCGGTTTTCGGCTTTATCGACCAGTTTTGGTGATTTATCGACCACTTTCCATGGTTTATCAACCAGTTTGCAAATTTATCGACCAATTTTCGAATTCGACCACCTTACATTTTTTATCAACCAGTTTGCAAATTTACCGACCATTCACAAATTCCATCATACTATATCTATGAAAAACGCGGAATCGATGTTAATGATTTCGATATCTGTATTGTTGGACGAGGAAACTGATAACGGCAATTTTTTCTTCCTTTGTTGCCAGGTGATGAAATGAAATAATCGGTGTGTTTGGATCTCTGAAATATTTTCCCCATTCAAGCGGCATCCAGCCTTTTTTATATTCACAAACAGCTTTCCCTGCTTGGTTATAAAAATTTATCTCCTCGTTCAATTCCGAATGAATCGAACAGAACATTTTTTTCCTATCTCCTAAAGCAAATTCGCCTTTCTTTCGATTCTTTCTTAAATACAGACCTAATAATTCATCGTTTTCATAGATCTTAATGTATCTGTCTTTCCCGCTTCCAACATGTATGCGTGCCGCTAATTCTCCTTTTTCATTATACAAACCGTACATGCCTGAAAACAGCCTGTCCATAAAATATGGCAAAAACCATCTCCATTGCCAAAACCGCAAATCTTTCACTTCTCCTAATAATTTGCCGCTCGGGGCATACAGTAACATTCTCAAAGATGGGGCGGGCAAATAAGCTATCAGCATATGATTTGTTTCAAAAAGCGTTTCAGTTATGTTTGATTCCGGAGAAATTTCCACAGCTTCTTGAAATCTTTTCTTCACAATTAAATAATTTTGATAGCAAAAAAAGCTATAAATCATAAATGGAAGTGTCAACACTAGTATTGGCAGATTGTGATCAACAACGAGCCATATGATTAAAAAAACAAACGGCGGAATACAAGCTGCCAAGCTTGCATTCAATGATACTTCAGCATATTTCTTGTAATATTGTTGTATATCCATTAAAGATTCTCCCTTGAGCAATTCAAATAGAGGACTATTACCAGTCTATTAATCCACTGAGAAAAACATGAGAGTTGTAAAGGATTTAAATATATTAAATTTATCAAATTTGATTGAAAAAAATTTAAGTGCAAACCTTTTATGCAGATGTAAATTGGGAGGACGAGTAAGAAGTATTCCCTTGGCGGTATTTGCTCACACGAATAAAATGAACTATTTTAATGAGGCTGACCCATTAGTGCGCCGGCTCTCGTCCGCAGTTACAAAATATTGCAGAACAATGAGACACCCCGGTACTTCGTTTTGGGTCAGCTTTTATAGGAAATGTTTAAACGAAAAGCTTCAACTAAAATATTTATTTGCTATTTTTTCAGCTGTTCGTGTAGCTAGAGCTTGAGTGGTCAACGTCGGATTCGGTCCTCCAATCCCGTTAAAATGAGCGCTATTGTCAGCGATATAAAGCCGTTTAACTTGAAATGCTTCACAATTACTGTCCACGACAAACCCCATTCGCATCGTGGATTCCATATGAGCAAATAAGTGTGACGGCCAATCGGTGCGGATAATCTTCTTCGCTCCGGCTTGGCGCAAAAGATCGGCTGCAATTTTGGCCAACTGATTTCTTTTCTCTTTATCTTTTTTACTCGCTGTATACCGTATGACCGGAATTGGACCATGTTCATCTTTTACTGCAGGATCTATGGTCACCCCATTCGCTTTATGGGGCTGGTCATCGGTGAGAATCATTATGCTTAACGTGTTTTTGTAATTGTACATCCATTCTATTAATTCACTTCCTACCACCCGTCCTTGCAGATCCCAAGGGTCTGCAGACGATGGATTCTGTACAAAATGATATCCGCTTTCGCTGAACCCAAATGTTAAGGAAGAGAATAAGCCCGGGCTGAGTCCGGATATCTGCATACATCCTAATCCCGGATAATCTAATCGTCCACCTGATGTAGGACCAACGAACGGATTCACATTGTGTTGTCCCAATATGCGAAAAAGATCCTTTTCATCAAATACACCGGTTACCCAATCCCAATAATGGTTGGTCAATCCCCGTCCAACCCACGAATTTTGCGGGAGCTCTGAATTTAGCCATAGTCTTGGGCTTTCTATCGAACCGGCTGCCATTACAATTACTTTCGCGTATAATTCTCCTGACTCGCCTGTCCATGTATTCCTGTACTGAACTCCAATCGCACGAATCCCTTCTTTAGGATGGTTTTCCGTCAAAATCTTGGTTGTATATGTATTAGGCCGAATTTCAACATTTTTTGTTTTTAAGGCAAGAGGAACATAACTTATGTTGGTCGACCGTTTAGCCACTTTATCAATTGTTGGTCCATGCGGACAGCCATTCACACAATGGCCGCTAAGCGTACATCCCTCCATTTTTGATAATTCATCCAGGCCGGCATTGGAATCCATTAACCGTTCATTTGGTTTCAGGATTGCATTTGGCTGTGGACGGTAACCGGGGGAAGTAGGGTTTAAAGTATTCAGCATTGACCAACCGGCTTTTTTTGCACCGTAATAAAACAATTCCTCCTTTGCAGTAGTGGGAGCGGGCCGAACCGGCAAAGTATCTTCTACCTTTTCATAGTAAGGAATCAATTCCCTATAGGATATTGGCCAGACATCATCAATAGCCATTGAATAAGCCCGCGGCGAGTTTGCCCAGTAATGTTGTGTAGATCCGCCAACGCCGGCCGATTGCCAAATCAGACCGTTTTTAGGGACATTCCGGTGCCAAGGCGGGCGGCGCCGATCCGCAGGTCCCCAGCGCAAACGGCCAAATTCAAAAGAATTCATCGTATGTTCATGCTTTGTATATTGTTGGCGCAAGAGATTAATATCCAAGTCTTCCTCATCGCAGCTGCTGACAGATCCGCGCTCTCGATTGGGATTGGTCCATTTTTTATTCCCATACCAAGGACCGGCTTCAAGGACGACTACTTTGATTCCTAATTCCCCCAATTCCTTGGCTGCAACAGCTCCGCCTCCACCGGCGCCAATAATGATTACATCCGCATCTAGACTCATTGTTCATCACCCCTATTCTGAAAATTTATCAACTAAAAATCCTCGAAGCGCGCGATAACCAAATGACGGACCCGGATAATTCAGTCTCTCCCATATAAAGCGTTGTCTTTCTAACCGGTGATTCTCTGGATAAGCTAATCGTGTAGATCCAAAAGAAAACCATTCTGAATAATAGCCAAACATAACCATTTGATGGAGAGAAGTTATGACATTTTCAACCAATCCGGCATTGTTTCGAAATGGATAGGGGAGAACTTCCAGATCAACATCCATGTTTTCTAATAAATTGATGGCTGAAAACCGGTCGTCAGGTGAAAGAGCTGCAAATGGACCGCCATCCGGATAAGTGGAAAAATCGGGAGGTATTTTCACTTTTCCGGAAACGATCAGTTGATAAGCTGCTATATCCAATATTTTTGCAGTTTGGGCAGCTATTGGGACAGTTTTCAAACCCCATTCTCCCTGCAAAGCAACATAATGATCCAATGTCCAAATGATGTATTCGTCAAGCCGCAAATCCAAAGCCCCTAAAGTTGAAGGGATTATCGCATCCGCAAACGCCATAAAGGTAGCTTTTGTATGAGGAATGCTGACAGTTTCGGTCATTTGTACAGGCAAATTGACCGCGGTGGATGCAGTCGAAGAAGAATGCTCTACAAAAACCAAATTCGTCATCATATTCTTTATATGCTCAAAAAATTGTCCTCCTTGATGTTGGCCGGATATCGAATTTCCTTCTAGTTTCTCCATAATGAATCTTTCCTCCCCATTTCCAAAGGTATTTATTGACTAAACCATTCTGTTAGTTTGCAGTATCCGAATTATCAAAATTATTATTTGTTCGTTTTGCTTTTTTTATACATTGTAACAATGATGATCTTCTTTTTCGTGTAAAGCTGTACACTTCGTTTTTTTGGACAAATGCAACCGGCAGTTAAGCAGATCGGGCCGTTTTGTTCGTATGACTAACAAAACAATTTTTTAATAAAAATTAAAAAAGCAAGACACAATAACGTCTAAAGGAGGTATTGCGATGAGAGATAAAACTTTATTACACATATCAACCGGTATGGGGATCGCAGGCTGGTCTTTATTATTTCGCAAAGGACCATTAAAAGATTGGTTTCTTGTTTATTTATTCAAAACACTTCTTTCCACCTTGACTGATTTGCCTGTAGCAAACAAAAAAATAGTAAAATACCCAGTAAGATATTTTCCAAAGGCTTTTAACACAAATATTGTATTTGATTATGTATTATTCCCATTGTTATGTGTGGTTTATAGCCAATTTACAAATAAATGGAAACCACTGAAAACAATTTTAAGCGTTTTTATTTTAAGTGCACCGATGACAGTCATTCATTATTGGCTTGCCAAAAATACTCAACTAATAAAATACAGCAGACGTTGGAGTTGGTTTCATACTTTAACGCTTCTTACAGCGACGTTCTGGTCATCACGAGCATTCATTGCTTCGATTAGATTTTTAAACCTAAAAAGAAATGCTTTATAATCATTGATTAACAAATCTTCATATAGATGTAACAGAGACGGAGGGCGTTTCCATGATAATAATTAAAATCGAGTAGGAGGGGGTGGCTAACCCCCGACCTCTCACACCACCGTACGTACGGTTCCGTATACGGCGGTTCGAAAGTTTATGAAATCACAGTTGCGAGGGATTTCAAACCTTGCTCTTGCCAATATCGATTATTTAAGGCAAGATTAATGATAGGGTTGTTGGAAATTCGCCAATATCCTTTCCGGGTGTTAGCGTTTTTCCATGCTTCCTCCTCAGAAATACCGAGTTTTAACAGGTTTCGGTATTTCGTTTTGACCTTTTTCCACTCTTTCCATCGGCATGCCCTCAGCCTACGACGGATGTGTGAATCAGTTTTAATTGCGTATGTCTTGATATCTGCAATTTTAAAGTAATTCCCCCAGCCTTGTACCAATTGGTTTATCTTCTGGATTCGTTCTTCCATACTGACGCCCCAGTTCCGATTGGTTAATTTCTTTAACTTTGTTTCAAACCTTTCCTTTCTTTGCTGTGGCACGAATACCCTTATCTCATTCTGTTTCCGATAGAAACTTACTCCTAAGAATATCCGTGCACTCGGCTTTCCCACTGCGCTTTTCTCCTGATTGACCTTCAGTTTGAGCTTCTTCTCAATAAACTTAGAAATTCCTGTTTTCACTCTTTCTCCCGCTTTCATGCTTTTGACGAAGATATTGCAGTCGTCTGCGTATCTGACAAACCGAAGTCCTCTTCGTTCTAATTCCTTATCTAACTCATTCAACATGATATTGCTCAAAAGCGGACTTAACGGTCCTCCTTGCGGGGTTCCTTCTATGTTCGGCTTTACCAGGCCATTTTCCATAATCCCAGCTTGTAAATATCTTCTAATGAGTTTCAAAGTTGGTTTGTCTGTGATTGTTTTAGCGACTAAGGACATGAGTTTATCATGTTGAACCCGATCAAAAAATTTTTCTAAGTCTATATCTACCACAATGTTGTATCCATCTTCGATATATTGTCTTGCCTGCTCAATTGCTTGGTGGGCGCTTCTGTTTGGTCTGAAACCATAGCTATAGGGACTAAACTGTTTCTCAAATATGGGCGTAAGTTTTTGGACTACGGCTTGTTGGAAAATGCGGTCGGTGACGGTCGGAATGCCTAGCTTTCTTTTCCCACCGTTAGGCTTTGGAATTTCAACCCTTCTTACTGGTTTTGGTTTGTATTTCCCTTCTCTTATGAGTTGGACAAGTTTATATCCTTCCTCCTTCAAGTAAAGGTGAGTAGCTTCTATATCTTTCCCATCGACACCGGCTGCTCCTTTGTTTTTCTTAACCCTCTTGAAGGCTTTATTCAGGTTGTCAGGGTCTAATATCCTATCAATTAAGCTTTCTTGTGATTCCATATTGTTCCCATGCTATCGAGGTTGAACAAGGAGAACTCCACGCTATATAGAGATATTCAGTTTTCCGAACCTTCTATCTTTACATAGCCATTATTGAAATGTTGGCTGTTTCTTCGTTCCCTTGTAAATAGCTCTAGCACAGTCGCTCCTTTCGTTCCGTCCTTCTTAGTCCACCAGGACTAATACTATGACTTCAGCTGACTTCTCTTGGTTCAGCTACTTATCGCTAAGTAGGTTCCTTCTAGGGGTACCAGGAGACCTCCCGGGGTAAGTCCACTCACTTTCTCCTCATATATCTGCCACATTTATTCCCATTCCATCCGGGGATATTTTGGACTTTGTTTTGTTATGCAAACTCGTCCTGAAATGAGAACCTCAAATGTGATTCGTGTACCTCAGACCAAGGATTTGCCTAGGGCTTCCTTCAGATTCCGCGTCACCGCGGACACCCTTGCCTTCGGCTAATGGTTCGCATATCCCAACGCCCATAGCGGACTTTCACCGCCTAGTTAGTGGACATGCCCGGCGCACATACAAAGCCCGGCGCAGAAGCATGCACCGGGCACGATTTTTATTTATAAAATTCTAAATACGAACGGAATTCGGTATTCATTCCCTTCATACGCTTTAATAGCTGCAACGATCGTAAAGACAACCGTTAAGATCCCAACAATCCATATCGTCACAAATCCAATTAAGACGAGCATAAGCAAAATACTGATGATTGAATAAACCCCGTAAGAAATTAAAAAATTTAAATATTCCCTTCCATGGTAATCCACAAAAGATGATTCATTTTTCTTTAATAGCCAGATAATCAGCGGTCCGATAAAAGTTGTAAAAAAGCTGCTTACATAGATCGCTGCAGCCAAAAGTCTTTCCTCATTTGTCGGCATTTTTCCTTCCATTTATCCTTCCTCCATTAATAAAAAATATAAGTTCTTAACTTAATTTACGTACAGTTACTTGAAAAGTTTCGCAATTATCTTTTTCCGGCCGCATATTACGTAAACCCAATTCCCTGTTCTTGTTTTGGACAACTTGAATACATATGGATATAAACAGAATTGACAAAAGGGTGATTCACGATGATGTCGAAACTGGAAGCATTTATCCTAGGAATCATACAAGGTTTAACAGAATTTTTGCCTATCTCAAGCACCGGTCATTTATACTTAGGAAGGCATCTGTTTGGGCTTGATGAAGCAGGGCTGTTTCTTGACACGATGCTTCATGTCGGAACATTGCTCGCAGTACTTGTTATTTACAAAAACGAATTAAAAAAAATCATAAAAAATCCCTTCGGAAAACTATCCATGCTGCTGATCATTGGAACAATTCCCGCCGTGGTTGTCGGCTTTTTATTCAGCCATTTATTTGATTCGATTTCAAAAACAGGCGTTACGGTCGGTTGGGAATTTTTATTCACAGGTTTCATTCTTTGGATTGCAGATGAAATCAACAACGGGGCAAAAAAAATGGAAAATATCAGATTAAGCGATGCTTTTTTTATTGGCTCGTTTCAGGCCTTGGCCATTTTCCCTGCCGTGTCCCGTTCCGGGTTAACAATAGCCGCAGGGTTGTTTCGAAAATTGGACCGTGAAACCGCAGCTTATTTTTCTTTTTTACTATCCATTCCGGCCATTGCGGGGGGAATCGTTCTGCAATTTGCCAAAATGGCAAGCGGCCATATTGAAGCTGTATCGTTTGGCAGCCTGCTCGTTGCAACGATAACATCAGCACTATTCGGCTATGCGGCTGTTGTCTGGATGATCGATTTTCTCAAAAAGAAATCTTTAAAAATTTTTGCAGTGTATGTGTGGATTCTCGGGTTCACTGTTCTGTTTCTTCAGTTTTTCCATATTTTTTAGAAAGCAAAATGATTGTTCAGGCGAATGCCTGAACAATTTTTTTCAAAAAACATTCCCATCCTGTACACGAAATTGATAAAATAGAAAGAATGAAAAAATTTTGAACACAAGGAAAGGTACTCATGGGAAAGCTATTATTAAAAAATGCAATTGTTTATCCGATTTCTTCATCACCGATCAAAAACGGCGATGTTCTCATAGAAAATGGAAAAATAGCAAAAATCGGCACTAATCTTGAAACAGACAGTGATGTGAAAATCATTGATTGCCATCAGCAATATTTGTTTCCGGGCTTTATTGATGTCCATACACATTTAGGCCTGTATGATGAGGGAACTGGCTGGGCTGGAAATGATGCCAATGAAACGATAGAAACAATGAGTCCCCATGTTCGGGCAATCGATGGAGTATATCCATTTGATCCTGCGTTTTCTGACGCTGTTAAATACGGGATCACGACCGTACATGTCATGCCCGGAAGTGCCAATGTAATCGGAGGAACAACTTCTGTTATAAAAACAGCAGGCAAAAATATTAAAAATATGGTAATTCAAGAAACAGCCGGCTTAAAAATTGCACTTGGGGAAAATCCAAAAAGGATTCACAGTCATGGCAATAAAGAATCAATAACAAGAATGGGCATTATGGGAATGTTGCGCGAAGCATTTCATGAAGCAAAAAAAGCGGAAGATCCAGACTCCCTTCGGATTGCCCCTCTCATTAAAGCATTAAGACGGGAAATTCCTGTCAGAATCCATGCCCACCGTGCAGATGATATCATTTCGGCTGTTAGATTTGCAGAAGAATTTAACCTGGATCTACGAATTGAACATTGTACAGAAGGACATCTTGTCGCCGAAGAGCTTGCCGGTTTAAATTTAAAGGTTTCTGTTGGACCAACATTGACCAGAAGATCGAAGGTGGAGCTGAAAAATAAAAATTGGAAAACCTACCAGGAGCTTACGAACCATGGCGTTGAAGTATCCATTACAACCGACCATCCATATACTCCCATTCAATATTTAAATATATGTGCTGCTGTCGCTGTCCGCGAAGGATTATCCGAGCAAAAAGCCCTTGAAGGAATTACGCTTACTGCTGCCCGGAACTTGCGAGTGGATGACCGTCTCGGCAGCATTGAAGAAGGAAAAGATGCAGATCTCGTATTATGGAACCACCATCCATTTCATTTTCTTGCAAAACCAAAATGGACAATGATAAATGGGAATATTGTTTATCAAGAAAGTTAAATTATTGTAGAAATTTGTTAAGAAATATCCACAAAAAATTAACAAAATACCCATTTCCTTTTTGATTTTTTTTTAGTATTATACGTTCAGTAAGATGTTTTTAATTCGAAGGAAATATTTTATTAGAATAATACTTATGATCTAGGGAAGGCAAATGGTGCGCCACCAGGTTACCTGGTTCTAGTGGGTTCGATTCCCACCCCGAAATTTTTTAGCAACATTACAAAAAATTTCGAGGGTGGGCCAAATCCTCATTTGGTATGGGGTTGGACTGTCCTCATATTGGAGGGATAAAAATGCTCAAGAAGCGAGATCTGCAAGATTGCCATGCTTTGTACGATCTTATGACGCACCCGGATGTCTTCCCGTTTGTGCGTCAAAAAGCATCTTCTTATGAAGAGTATCTTTTTATTACAAAACAGACAATTGAAGCAGAAGAACGCGGTGAAATCATTTCACGGACGATTCTTGACGAGTGGGGCACTCCAATTGGGACGATAAGCTTGTTTGATATTGAGGATAATGCCGGTTTTTTAGGAACATGGCTGGGAAAACCGTACCATGGAAAAGGCTATAACAAGATGGCTAAAAATGCTTTTTTTGAAGAGCTCTTTTATGAATTGGGGATCGAAACGATTTTTATGCGGATTCGAAAGGAAAACGTTCGCTCTCAAAAAGCAGCGGAAAAGCTGCCTTATGTAATTCCTGCAAATGAAACCAGAAAATCATTATTTGAACAATTAAATGCTGCAGGGAATATTTACAATTTATTTGAAATATCGAAAGACCAATATACCCTTCACGTAAAGCGAAGCGGTACACCTCACCAAGAATCGTCACAATTGATGGAAGCTTAATAAAAAAATATTTACGCTCCGGATCCCCGGAGCGTTTTTTAATGCGTTAAAGCATTGAGGGTCTGGCCCGCTCTGCTTTAAAGCGTTAATGCGTTGAGGGTCTGGCCCGCTCTGCTTTAAAGCGTCAAAGTGAAGTGCGGTTCATTGTTCCATTTCTTTTTGAAAAGATGTGTTATAATCTTTCGGTATACGAAAAGAAAAAGAGGATGGAGAAATGAACGAAACCTTTACTAAAAAACAAAAATTAAAGCAATTAATTAACATCTTAATCCCGATTTTAATCACCCAGCTGAGCATGTATTTAATGACTTTCTTTGATACGACGATGGCGGGCCATTACAGCCCGCAAGATCTCGCCGGGGTAGCGATCGGCTCTTCCCTCTGGGTTCCCGTTTTTACAGGGATGAGCGGGATTTTGCTGGCCATTACCCCGATCGTCTCCCAGCTTGTCGGAGCGAATAACAAAAAAGAAGTATCCTTTTCTGTTATTCAAGGAGTATTTTTGGCCATATTCATGGCGCTCATTGTTTATGCAGTTGGCGCTCTCATTTTAAATCCTATCCTGAACGGAATGAAGCTTGAAAATGATGTCAGAGAGATAGCCCGAGAATTCTTATTTGCATTAAGCTTTGGCATGGTACCCTTGTTTGTGTATACCGTGCTCCGCTCCTTTATCGATGCACTTGGAAAAACAAAAGTAACAATGTTTGTAACCTTAACCGCTCTGCCGATCAATGCCGTTTTTAACTACCTATTGATATATGGAAAATTCGGTTTTCCGAAACTCGGCGGAGTGGGGGCAGGCTATGCTTCGGCGATTACGTACTGGTTAATTACTTTTATTGCTGTTTTTATTATCATAAAATACGAACCTTTTTCCGGTTTTGCTGTATTCCGCCGGCTTTACAATATTTCTTTGAGCAAATGGAAGGAAATCTTAAAAATTGGCGTTCCGATCGGATTTTCCATTTTCTTCGAAACAAGCATATTTGCAGCCGTTACTCTCTTCATGAGCAAATTTGACACGGCTACGATTGCATCCCATCAATCCGCACTGAACTTTTCATCTTTGTTATATATGGTTCCGCTAAGCATTTCGATGGCACTTACAATCGTGGTTGGTTTTGAAGTAGGAGCCGAGCGGTACAAAGACGCGAAAGAATATAGCTGGCTAGGTGTTTCCTTAGCTGTCATGATGGCTTTTGTTTGCGGGCTTGTATTGCTTCTTTTTAGAAATGACATTGCTGGAATCTATACGAATGATCCGGATGTTTTAAAATTAACAGCCCATTTCCTTTTATATGCAATGTTTTTCCAGCTGTCAGATGCCATTCAGGCTCCGGTACAAGGTGCATTAAGGGGATATAAAGATGTAAACATTACATTTTTAATGACGCTTGTCTCTTATTGGATCATTGGGCTTCCGTTAGGCTATTATTTTGCCAATCATACTGACTGGGGAGCATTCGGCTACTGGATCGGATTAATCAGCGGCTTGGCTACAGGTGCTGCTTGCCTTGGAAGCAGGCTTTACTATATCCAGAAGAAAAAATTTAAACCATTGCATCAAAAATAATCGATCGTACAGAAAAACCGGCTGTGTAAATACAGCCGGTTATTTCTGAAATTGCAATATTGCCGTTCTACCGCAAATTTTTTTTTACTAACTGCCAAAATCCCTATCCTTACAGCAAATATTCCAGTTCTAAACGCCGAAATCCCCGTTCTTACCGCTAATATTCCAGTTCTAACTGCAGAAACCCCGTCCTAACCTCCAAAATCTTCGTTCTTACCGCCGATTATTCATAATAAATTTTGCTGAGAACATCTTTCCCGCCGGTTACGGAAATAATACTTCCGGTAATAAAACTTGAATTTTCATCTGCCAGAAAAGAAATAACTCTGGCGATATCTTCTCCTGTTCCCGGTCTCCCTACCGGGGTATAAGAATCTGCAACATTGATCGCGTCCTTAATGTCTTTTTCCTTCCATTCACCGACTATGTCTCCCGGGCAGACCATATTCGCAGTAATGCCGTTGTCAGCTTCTTCGAGAGCAATTGTCTTCGTTAAAGAAACTAAACCGGTCTTTGCTGCTGCAAATGCCGACCGATAAATCCATCCAGGAGCTGTCTCTGCACGGTCAAAACCGATCGTAATGATTCTTCCCCATTTGTTTTCTCTCATTTTAGGTATAATAAGTTTCGACAAATAAAATACTGCACTTAAATTTCCATGAATCAAATAGTCCCATTCCTCAAATGAATATTCCGTCAACTTCTTCCGTTCATGTATGTATGGACCTGCATTATGGATGAATATATCCACACAGTCAAACTCCTTAAAAGCTTCAACAATTAAGTTTTCACATTCATTCCTTTTTGAAATGTCTCCTTTTATCGGAATGTTTTTCGTTCCGTACCTTTCAGTCAATTTTTTGGCTAATGCAACGGCCCGTTCCTCGCTCGTTCGGTAGTTAATAATTAAATTAACCCCTTTTCCGGCGAGTTCTGCAGCTGTCCGGCTTCCAATCCCAGCAGCTCCTCCTGTTATCAAAGCAGTTTTTCCTCTCACAAAGATACCCCGCTCTATTATTATTTTTCCTTACCCATACTATATGAAATTTCAAGGCCGATTTGCAAATAATTCAGAAGTTCTCTTAACGGGTAGGCTTTTTCGTGCATAAATTAAAGAAAAAAGATGTATACGGCGAATGATTGTTGTGAAGGGGTGAAAAGAATGTTTCCATGGAATCTGTTTCCATTTAACAAAGAGATGAAAAATATGATGCAGCAAATGAAACCTGAAGAAATTGAAAAATATGTTAAGGATATGTTGAGTAAGATGTTGCCGCAAAATATGCAGGGAATGGTCAACCCTTCTGATTTCCTCAATAAATTTCATACAGGAGATAGCGCTGCACATGCTTCTGCAAATCCGGATCAGCTCCAATCGTCTGTATTTGAAACCCATGACCATATTTTCGTAAGGATTCCAATAATAGAAGAAGATTGGCTGAAGAAAATGAGGTTGTATCATACTTCCAATCAAATGATTATTGAGCATATTCCGAATTCCAATGATAAGCACACGATAACATTACCTGCACTCGTAAAAAAGAAAGGTGCTACTGCAAGTCATAAAGACGGCATGTTGGAAATAAAAATCCCAAAAAGCATCGACATGCAGTTTTCCGAAATTGATGTCACAGATAAGTCATAATAAAAAAAGAACAGCCGGTGAATTATGGCTGTTCTTTAAGGGAATATTATTTTCCGATAAACATTTGAGTCCAGTAGTTGCCATTTGCAACATGGCCAACTCCGATGTGTGTAAAGCTTGAGTTAAGAATATTTTTGCGGTGTCCGTCACTGTTCATCCAAGCTTGTACTACTTCTTCAGGTGAACGCTGACCCATTGCAATGTTTTCTCCTGCAGAACGATATGTGATACCGAATTGTTTCATCATATCAAACGGTGAGCCATAAGTTGGGCTGTTGTGGCTAAAGTAGCCTTTTGCCTGCATGTCTCTTGATTTTTCGCGTGCCACTTTGCTTAATTGTGCATCAACTTTCAATGCTGGAATGCCATATTTTGCACGTTCTTTGTTTGTAAGTTCTACAACTTTTTGTTCAAAAGCACTTAATTGAGAAGTTGCAGGTGTTGCTTGTTTTTGTGCAGGTTGTTGTTTTGCCGGTGCTTTTGCAGGTTGTTGAGTTTGGCCAGCCGGCTGTTGCACTTTGGCAGGCTGCTGTACTGGCTTGTATACTGGTGCATTCCATTGAATGTTACAGTTTTGTAGGTATTTTTGAAGAATTGCATTTAATTGCTCGTTATTGAGATTTCCAGTTTGATAGTAAACTTTTGTTTGGACTGGTGTTGGACAATTTGAAGCGGCATCCGCCTTATTTACTACCGGGTTTGACATTAATAATGCTGCTGCAGCTGCTACTGAAAAGATCATTTTTTTCTTCATCTATGAAATCCTCCCTGTTGTTTGGTTTCTAGTGCTGTTTAACTTGCAAACTCATCATAACATACGATTTTTGTAATAATAGAGGGAGAAATTTACATTTTTATCGTTTCGGAAGTAGTTTCGGGAAATTACAAGAAAAGAATCATTATAAATAACGCTGTAACCTTTATAATTTAAAGGTTTTTTAAAGCTAACGGTGAATCTTCATTCAATGTATCAAATTTCTACTAGTGGAAAATGATTATCTTTCTTGCCAAACATATACTAATAGATTTAGGTTGACAGGTTTTTGAGAAGCAGATTCGTTTTACATTTGTTACTTTCGTTTTACAAAAGTAAAAATGAAATTAAGAGAATGAATAAAACCTCCACATAATTAGAGTGGAGGTTTTAGAAAATTCGTTTGTGGAAAATCCGCTTCACCATCTCTTTTAAAATCTACTAGTGTAAACACCTCGCTGTTTCGCAATCAGTCCTCTATTAATGGTGAAAAAAGTAGATTTCATGAAAATTTTTATTTTTTCTTTTGGAGTGGATTGAATCGATCATTAGCGTTCATACAATCGATCAGGCAGGCTTTGAATCGATTGAATGACACTGTCGAGCTTTGCTTCAATTCTGTGAAGCAAGTATAACGTGACAACAATCGGAAAGCCGACTTCGCTTATGAAAGGAATGACCTGTTCCATCATACCTTCTCCTTTCTTTTTCTGTGGAAAAGGGGCGGAGCTACGCAAACAAAATAGAAATGCCAACATATCTTTTAGCAAGATACTTGTTAAGCTTTATAACTATTTAGAGCTTTGCTTCGCTCACACCGCCTTATTATGTTGGTTCTGTTTTATAATGAAAGCTATTTCCATGTTATGGTTGGGAGTTTAAAACTCATGCAAGTTTTTAGTCAAAGAGCCGGATTCTGACTTGAATCCGGCTCTTTTGTCTATTAAGAGATTTCATACTCGGTTACATTTCGTTCAATGACTTTTGCCCCCTTAATGGCTGACAAGCTGCCGTTCGATGATACAAATACGTTTGAGGCGATAATTTGTGCCATCGATTGCTTAACTGTATTCGCATCAACCGGTTCTTTCGGATTGTCAATGGACAATCGGGCATTCTTTCCTGTATCTGTAATAAATTCAAGTTCCAGTATTTTTGCCATTTTTTAGTCACCCCCTTTTCCAATTATTTTTTCAAATTAACCGATGATTTGAGAACTGTCGCTCCGTTCCACCCCGCTGAGGAGATCGGCGCTAAGTGCCGCGATTGCCTGGGCAGCCTGATGAAGCTGGTCAGCCGTTGCCGATTTTGTAATATTGTTAAATGTTTTTGTTTTAAAAATCGGCTCGCCTTTCCCATCCATACCAATCTCAAAAATAAGCCGAAGCCTTGACTCCGTCAATATTTCCTGTGCCATCCCGTTCACCTCCTTTCAAACTTTATATATATAGGAAGAAGGTGAAAGGACATGGTGCTGACTAGGAAGTTTGAAAAACGTTGAAATAAAGGCTCTATTTTCGGAATGAAAGTTCATATATTGGAATGAGGGCACAAAAATTCTGATAACGGCTCATTTTTCGGAATAAGGGCTCATATTTTCGTATGAAAGCTCATATATCGAAATAACGGCTCAATTTTGATACGAAGACTCATATTTTCATATGAAGACTCATATATCGAAATGAAAGCTCATATTTTCATATGAAGGCTCATATATCGAAATAAAGACTCATATTTTCAAATAAAGGCTCATTTTTCGAAACGAAGGCTCATTTATCAAAATAAATGCTCATAACCTTCCCTTGAACATGATCCAGAGCGAAATTCAACACTTGTTTTCTGCCCCAACTTCTTTCCACTCGTTATATATAAAGAAAGAAGGCAAAAGGACATGGCGATGGCCAATAAATTTCAAAATAGGGGAGAAAAAAACGGCCATATTCGGCCGCTTTCGCATTAATGATTATGACTTTCGCCATCTTCCATATCATGTTCCATTTCCATCGAATGATTTGAATCTTCCTCCGGTTCGCTCAGCTGTCCGACGACAAATTCAACTTTCGGCATATTATGCATGTTTCTCGCTGTCACATGGGAAATAATATAATAGGTTCCTTCCCTGTCAAAACTTTTTTCAAGGCGGTAAATACCGTTTTCAGCGTGTTTTACTTCGATTTTTTCATGATTTTTATCATGAGCCCGCCAAATTTCAAATTTCACATCATCTGCATCGGTTACTTCTTCATCTCCGTATGTTACTTTTGCTTCAAAAGTAACGGGCTCATTTACCTTTGCCTTTTCAGGATTTACTGAAAGCTTGACATCCAAGAATTGAGGCTCTTCTTCCGTTTTTTGCTGATTGTTGTTTGAACATCCGGCTAAAATAAACGCAAAAACCATTGAAAAAATTAACACCGCTTTTTTCATCGTCAAATCCCTACTTTCGCATAATTTTTATAATTTTATATCTCCAGGGAAGGCAGAACAATTGTTACAGTCGTGCCTTTCCCGATTTCACTTGTAATTGTCAGTTTTCCACTATGGAGATGAACGAGTTTCTCCACGATTGCAAGCCCGAGTCCGGTTCCGCCGTCATTTCGCGACCTTCCTTTATTCACACGATAAAACCGCTGTGTTACTTTCTGCAAATCCTCCGGAGGGATTCCTGTCCCCGTATCGGCTATTTCCAATTTACAGCCTTCAGGATCGTCCGACAATATAATAGAAATAGTCCCTCCTTTCTCTGTATAACAGATCGAATTATCGATCAAATTTTGAACAATTTGCTCCATTCTCTCTGCCTCACCGTTTATGATGATATCCGGATCAAAATTAGAATGTAATTGAATTCCTTTTTCCTTTAAAATAGGCAAATATTTTTGGGTGGCGTCTTCGATAACTTGTGCAAGTGGAATCGGAATTTTATTAAGCTTATATTCTTCGGCATCCAGTTTGGAAAGATCCAATAAATCATACACAAGGCGTTCCATTCTGCCTGCTTCCCGATGGATGAGCTGTAAATATTTATTCATTTCTTCCTCATTTTTAACAATTCCTGATACAATTGCTTCACTGTATCCCTTAACGTAGCTGATTGGCGTCCGCAGCTCATGTGAAACATTGGCAATAAATTCTTTCTTTCGCTCATCCTCTTTCTGGATCGAGGCTGACATATGATTAAATGCATTGGCAAGCTGCCCGACTTCATCATTGGACTGAAGATGAATTCTTGCAGAATAATCTCCCTGTGACACTCTGTTGGCTGCTTCTTTCATTTCGATTAACGGTCTTGTCAATCTGCCAATCCATTTTGTTCCTAACAGGACAGCAACCAGTGCAAATACAGACCCCGCAATGATCCACACAAAAACAAAATCTTTCGTCAGCTCTGATATTTTTGCCAGAGGCACATATAAATAAATAATTCCTTCAAGCCGGTTTTGATCCATTAACGGGATAATCACCGCAAGTATTTTTCTGTCAAATCTTTCCTCATAACCGGACTTTTTAACAGGTTTCCCTTTTAAAAGCTGTTCCCGCTCTTCCTCCCCTATAAGTGTTTGATAATCGATTTCAAAAGGAAGACACGCGCTCAGCTCTCTCGGATTGTTCACGACTAACACTTCATAATTTGTTTTAGTGCTATACCATTCAATTTTCTCGATGAATTGTTCCGTCAAAGGTCCGCCCTTATAGTCTAGAGCAAGCCGCTTCCCTTCTTCGACAAGTGACTTCTCCACGTTGTCAACATAAAGCCGCTCATAAAAAAAGTAGGATAAAAAATAGGAATAAAGAATCGTAATGAGAATGGCCGCCGTAATTGTAAACCATAGTTTTTTTACAAGACTGCCGTTAAAAAACTTCATTTGCCGGGCACCTCAAATTTATATCCAATCCCCCAGACGGTTTGTATGCAATCGGGTGCACCAAGTTTCATTCTTAATGTTTTAATATGAGTATCAACGGTTCTCAAACTACCTTCGTATTCAATTCCCCATACATGTTCAAGCAATTGTTCCCTGCTTAATGCCTGTGACGGATGAGAGCACAAATACAACAGCAATTCATACTCTTTTAAAGTTAATGGAACATCTTTTCCGGATATGGTCACACGCCTGGCTTTTTTATCAATTGTAATCGGGCCAATCGTCATTTTTTCCTGCTCACTCATGACATTTCCAGCTCTTCGAATCACCGCTTGGATTCTCGCAATCAATTCTCCGGGGCTGAACGGCTTGACAATATAATCATCCCCGCCAAGCTTTAATGCTTTTACTTTATCCCATTCTTCCCCTTTGGCTGATAAAAATATAATTGGAACGGAAGAGTATTCTCGTATTTTTTTACAAACTTGAAAGCCGTCTTCATCAGGCATCATAATATCGAGGATCACGAGATCAGGTGAAAGAGTTTTGACAGCTTGAAGTCCTTCCGTCCCGTTTGATGCTTCAAAACAGTGAAAGCCTGAATTTTCAAGGTACATATGAAGCAAATTTCTCATATCCTCTTCGTCGTCAATCACTAATATACGAATGATGCTCATTGTCCGTGTCTCTCCCTCAAAATCAGTGTAAACGGCCCTTTCCCGACTTTTATTGTTTCCTTAATCGTTAAGTTGTCTTTATCTACGAAGTGAATATCATTGCTGTCATAGCCTGCGATTAAGAGGTCTTTCATAAAAGATTCCATGACAAATGGGTTTGCACCAACTTTTATTTGCTTTTCTAAACGGCCTTCAGGACTTATTTTATAAAGTGTATTTGTTCCATGGCTCAATACATATATGAAATCATCAACTTCCAGAAAATTCACAGGCATCAACGGGGCGGGAATCGTTCTTAACAACCTTCCCGTATGCACATTGTATATATGTATATTTTTTTCGGTTTGAGAACCTTCGCCATGTCCGCCAATCCAGATTTCATCTTTTTCTTCCCTTAGCAAAGCCCCGACAGCGGCTGAGGGATGAATCGGAAAATGCTTGCTGACGCTTTTATTATGTAAATCGATGGCCGTTAAGTCCTTTTGGTTGAAGCTGATCACATAAAGCTTTTGTTCTTTTGCCCCCTCTATGATTGTTAAAGGGCTTTTACTAACTCGAACCGTTTTTTTCTCTTCTCCGTCAATAGTAAAAAATCTGACAGCATCTTGATTTTGATCTGCAAACACAATTTCTTTGCCATTTTTTAAAACTTTTGCCGCAACGATTCCTTCACCTGTTTCCCATTGGTTGATTAATTTCCCTTTCGACAAAGAATAAAGATCGACTGTAGCGCTTTGTTTGCCATATAGGAGCAGTGTATCACCATCAGGTAAAATGACTCCGCCAATATAAGGCTTTTCCATTTTCCAATGCTCAATTTCCTTATTAGACGAGAGATCAATAAACGAAATTGAATTGTCTTTGATGTTGACGCTTACCAATAGTGACACATTTTTCGGAACCTTCGGAAAGGAATTGTCTGAACACGAAGTAAGTATACATAACATTATTACGATTGCCATTCTAAACAGTGATTTCATATATTTCACCAGTCATCATTCATATTCTTGCCTCATTATATAGAATTTTTGTGTTAAAACTGTGAAATCTCTTTGAATCTTTTTATGAGAAAAGAGCTCCTTAAAAAGGAGCCTTGTTTACTGTTTAATCATTTCCATCACTTGAATATGTAGTGTAATTAACGCTAGTTTATCTTCTTCATTTAGCGAAGATTCGGCAATTCTTTTAACTGCCAAATAGAATTTTTCATGAACCGGCCTTCTTACCCGTGGATGAGAGTTTTCATCCAATAATTCTCTCTTAATCGCTTCATTAAGGATTACCTCACTGCTATCGTCTGATTTCAACAGACGGTTATTCCAAATGGATCTATATTGATTTAATAAATAGCCGTAATCCAATTTAATCCCTCCTAACCCTATGTCGTATTTTTACATAATTTAAAGCTATATTGCAAAAAATAGACTAAAACTATTAATGAAAGGAGAATCATATTTGAGTACGCCATACCGTTGCCCAAATTGCAAAACGAACCGCAGCCGCTTCAACATCATCAATCAAGTTCCTCGTTCGGTTAAAATGGATCCTCATACAGGCGAAGTGATTCAGGAATTCTCCAATGAAAACCTTGATCCTTTTCATATTCCGTACAATGGCCCGGAATATAAAGTTCAATGCGGAGCTTGCGGCCTTGTAGAGGACGAAAGAACGTTTATCAAGTTTGGAGAGCAAAAATAATGCAGGAGCAAGCCGGAAGATGAAGAATGAGGAAGGGTCAGACCACTCTAATACTTTGGAAAGCTACATTCATTTAGGAAATCCCCCTGATAAAAAATGCAGGGGGATTTTGCTATAAAGAGATAAAATGGTTTTCAGTAAGAAAAGAGATTGAATCAATTTTCCATGGACCATATGGAGAAAAACGAACCAAATGAATCATTCCTTTGAACTTGCTTTTTCCTTCGCCTTTTACAAACCACTCCACTTCCACAGGAACTGATAAAGCCAATTCATCTTTAACATCTTCAGCATATAAAACAGGCATGCGGCAAAGGGCGGCATTTTCAATCATAGGAAGGAAGTTTTTCCACTTTATCTTTTGCAGTGAAATGGTTTTTACGATGTTTTCATCCTGCTGTTTAAATCCGGCAATATAGGCGGATATCACATCATTGGGGCTGGCGCCTGATAAGTAAGCTTGGAGCCTGTCTGCTGCTTTTAAAATCATTAATTTATGAGATAAATCCATGTGACTTGTACGGTGTGTCGTGCTTCCGTAAAAATGAATGCAAAAATGCCCGGGAAAATTATTTTCCAATGCTCCCGCCCCATGAGGCATCCCGTGCATGGAAGCAGCAATTCGCCTTTTTCCTTGCTTGACGATAATCGCCCTTCGTTTCCAGCTCCATTTTCCATTGTATATTTGTTTCATTAATTTTGTGTCTTTTGGGGTTAACGGCTGTACATCGGCATGTGCGCTCCCCGCTCTTCTTTGCACTTTAAACTCAATTCGTGTTTCTAAATCGTGAACAATAAACTCGCTATATTTAGGTATCAGTTCCTTAGCTTCTTTCCACGAAAGCATTTCAACCGATTGTTTTTTATCTGCAAACACGGAAGAAGGCTGAAAAGCCAGCACCACAATGATGAATCCAAATAAGAAAAAATTTTTCATTCGCCCCACTCAATCCTTGCTTCAAAATTCTTTTTAGAGTTTTTCCTGAATGGGGAGAAACAATTCAAACTTTCACTCATTTAATTTTCGAAATAACCGGATAAAGTCAGAAAGTTCCTGCTCGCTGAATTGGCTGAATTTTGACTGCAAATAAGCAGATTTTTTTTCTTCAAGATCCTTAACGAGCAGTTTTCCGGAATCCGTCAAAACCATTTCAACAATTCTTCTGTCTTGATCAGACCTCCGTCTAATAATCAGCCCCTTTTTTGCAAGAGAATCCGTAACGGAAGTGATATGGCTTGCTGATACATTCAATTCTTTCGAGAGATCAGAAGCTTTGGCATGGTCAGTAACATATAAGTATTTTAAGACCATAAACTCATTAAGGCTGACCTCTCTTCCGATAATAGAATTAATTTCCTGTCTCAACTTTCGATAAACTGTCCGCAGCAGTTTCTCAAGTTCAACCATCTGACTTTCTTTCAAAATGATCGATCCTTTCACGTCCTTAAAAAGCCGACAAATCATTCACTCTTTTTGACTTCTGCTATTTCATTCCATCCTTGCACTATAATCTATTCTATTACGCTTCTTCAAGCATTTCCAAAATCATTTTCTCCAGTTTTGTTTCAATGGCAGATGGCGGATCCTCATTCACATAGCCAACTGTCTGGAACCAATCTTTTTTGCATTTCCAAACTGGAATATAAGCATCCGGAAAATATTCTCCATCTTCCTCAATGCCCGTTTCTATATAAGATTCATAATTTTCTTCGAAAATCTCGTTAGCGGCAGCTATTTTTCCCTTTTTTTCACGTATAAGTTCAACTGTCAATCGTTTCCCTTTCTTCTTGAACAGGTCTTCAAATTTTTTCTGCTGACGCATGCAAATTTGCTCGCAGCTTTTTTCAAATTCTATGATTTCTGTTTTCAATTTGTCATCCAATTGAAAGATTTGCTTCAAGTTATCACCTCGCTCTACCTCCTATTGAAGCGAACCCTTCTTCTAAAGTCACATTTTATAGGATTTCCTGTGTGGTTACAAACTATTTGATATATTGCAGGTGAAAATTCAATTCGGCTTCGTGGTTTGTACAAAACGAAGTGGCTGACGCATTGTTGAGTCAGCCACTTTTTTCGTTAAAAAATTGTTGAATTTCTTCAACGTTTTCTTTGTAGTGTATCTGTAAAACTGCACCAGCATGTTCATAAGTTTGATTCGTAAATCCATCAGTAACAGGAATCCTTAATGTTTTCACGTCTTTCACAGGTTTTAGAACAGCTGTTGCACCCAGTGATAACATATCTTCAAGTTGCAGATCTGTCTCCACGTATTGAAACGTTTCCAAAATGATTTTCGGCAGTTTCGTGATTCCTTCAACAGAACTAAGCTGTTCTACTGCCTGGTTTTTTAGGGAAACTAAAATTTCCTGCTGGCGATTGACGCGACCAAAATCGTTCTCACTGTCATGGCGAAACCGGACGTAAGAGAGCAAATCTTCTCCCCGGAGGATTTGCCGGCCCGGCTCAAAAGGCAGGTTCATGTCATCCGCCATTTCTTTTGTTATATTTACCTCGATTCCATTTGGGGCAAGGGTATCCATCAGTTTAATAAACCCCTTAAAATCGACTGTTACAACATTGTCAATTTCTACGCCAAAATTATGTTCAATTGTCTCTTTCAATAATTTTGGACCACCCATATAGTACGCATGGTTAAGTTTGCTGTACTGAATTATTTTTCCTGGGATTTGAACATAACTGTCCCTCATTATCGATGCCAGTTTTAATGATTGCTCTTTCGGTTCATATCGGGCAATCATAATGGCATCGGATCTTGATTTTCTTTCCCCGCGGCTGTCAATCCCTATCAACAAAATATTTTTATTTTCCTGATACAGGCGAAAAGGGGACAAATTCGGAACAGATTGATCGCTGTCCGTTTCGTTTTGCAAATAAAAATTTTCTTCGCCTGTTTTCTTTTTTGTCATACCGGAATTTATGTTCTCTTCTTGCTGCCCTGAAAACTTGCCAATCTGGCAGCCGGTGATAAGAATGAACATCAATATTATCGTGATGCATTTTCGCGCCATTACACCATTCACCTCAAAATCATGGCTTACTTTCATTGTTAGGCAATCCCGATTATTCTATTCGACGGAAAACAAAAAGGGTCAGACCCCTTCCAAACAATTTATGGTTAAACAGGAATAAGATCCGTTCGATAAATTGTTATTGTTGGAAGGTATCAGACCCTTATGAGTCAGACTCTTTGTTTAAGACCCCATTTGTTGTTTTAAAACTTCGACAGCTTTTTGTACTTGTGTATCATTTTTTTCAGTTTTTTCCCTGAGCCGCTCCATTAATATGAGTGTTGATTGGCCGGTTAATATTCCATTTGCTTCAAGTTTTTCATCTTTCTGGAATGAGATGACAGCCTGTTTTGTTTTTTCATCAAAAAATCCATCTTCACGGCCCGGATCATAACCGAGAGCTTTCAACATTTGTTGTGCTGCCTTTACTTGTGTAGACGCTGATGAAAGCTTCAGTTCCAGATCAGGATTAATATAAGGCAAGGAAGCATATTTAGGCAGGGCAACTTCATAATCAGGTTTTATGCCTTTTTCATGGATCCAGTTGCCTTTCGGTGTCAGCCATTTCTCCGTTGTAAATTTCATATTCGACCCGTCGGAAAAATCCTGGGCTCTCTGTACGGTTCCTTTACCGAACGACTTTTGGCCGACCAGCGGCACATTTGCTGATTCCTTTACAGCAGCGGCAAAAATTTCTGAAGCGCTGGCACTTCCCTGGTCAATGATGACCACAAGCGGAATATCCGGATTGTTATTATTTGATGCTTTCTGCTCTTGAATATTTCCCTTTCTGTCTTCGATTTTAAAGAGAACTTTTCCTTCAGGAACGAACAGGCTTGAAATTTTTACAGCCTGATCTAAAAGTCCTCCTGGATTTTGTCTTAAATCCAACACAAGGCCTTTCATTCCCTGCTTTTGAAGATCATTTAAAACATCGATAAGCTCTTTCGCTGTATTTTCCGAAAAACTCGTTATTTGTACTTTGGCAATCCCATCTTCCAGCATTTCGCCATAAACGGTCTCAAGAGGAATTGTGTCCCGAACAATCGGCATTTTAATCGGTTCATCGATTCCGGGGCGTTTGATCATTAATTCAACCTTTGTTCCTTTTTTGCCTCGGATTAAAGTGACAGCTTCCGTGGAGCTCATGCCTTGAAGGCTCTTCCCGTTTACAGAAACGACAATGTCATTCGGTTTTAATCCTGCTTTTTCTGCCGGAGAGCCTTTTAACGGCGAAACGATGACAATTTGTCCATCTTTTTCCTGGATTTCAGCCCCTATTCCTTCAAAAGACGAAGAAATACTTTGATGAAAACTCTCTGCTTCTTCCTCATTCATATAATCAGAATAAGGGTCTCCAAGTGATTCAAGCATTCCGTTTATTGCACCGTCTATAAGTTGCTGCTTATCAACTTCCTTATAATAGGATTCTTTAAGCGTATCATATGCTGTATACAACTTTTCAAACTCACTTCTTTCTGCACCGGCAGTCACTGCTTTCTCATTCCTGAATGCCAGGGAAAAAGTTGTAATTCCCGCAGTTAATAACACAGTGAAAAATAACAGCATGACAAAATGGAACTTCTTAATTCGAATAAATCCGGATTGATTCTCACTATTTTCTCGACTCGTTTTTTCTTGATCCAAACCCATCACCACTTTCATAACCATCAATAATTAGAATAACATTTTTATTTAATATTTTACAAAGAAATAATTGACGTCAAATGAACCAAGTTATATTTTACATAATTTCTGCAGTTAAACTAAGTAAGAGTTTACATAATACGGCATTATTGGTTATAAAGCATTTTTTGGCGGTTAGAACATCGATTTGACTCTGTTTTTCGATCAAACTTTTCATCAGCTTATTCGGATAATAAACGATATAGAAGAAGGTTTTTCCGATCCGTTAACCCAAGCTAAAGCAATGAACTTACCTTATTCCGGCGAAAAGAGGTGGAGGGTGTACTACAAACCCGATTGGATTCCCTAGACAAAGAGAATAAAAAAAGATTATCTAGGTAAAGATAACCACTTTCGACTCTCATAGAGGGTTAAATGAAGTTCGATCGCATTCGATCGAACTTCATTTAAACTTAAATTTTTTCAACGATATTAAAGTATTCTTCCAATGTTAAATTCTTTTCATAAATGATTTTTGCTGCTTTCATTCCAACATATCGAAAGTGCCACGGCTCGTACTGATAGCCTGTAATTGACTCTTTATCTTTTGGATAGCGAAGGATGAATCCAAATTTATGAGCATTTTTAGCAAGCCATATTCCTTCCGGAGTTGTTCCAAATTCTTCCGTAAGTTCTAAGTTTACGCTTTTGCTTGAAATATCGATGGCAAGTCCGGTCTGATGTTCACTTGTACCGGGAACGGCAACTGCCTGAACTGCTTTTTCCTTGCCGATTCGGTTAATTTCAGCGTGAAATAGATCTTCCTGCCTTTCATAGGAACGATAGCCGGATACGGCATATAATTCAATATTTTGTTTTTTTGCTTCTGCGAACATTTTTTCCAGCGCATCGGCAGCTTTTTTACGCAAATAGCTTTTTTCAATATTTTGATCTCCAAATGAAAATGCAACTTTCGGTCTTACTAAATCATTTGGGGCATACGTACTCGGGAGTGCAAATTGGTGATTTACAAGTGCCATGACATTGGCCGGATTTTGTATCACATACATTCCATTCACTTGTTTAATCTGATTAAAGTACTTTGCCTTAAGAGTAATTGAATTGTCCGATTGTCCGGGGTTTGAACCAATTTCATTTTTCAGTTGATTATTCTGTTCTTCTGCTGTTCCGTCCATTTTTTTAAAAAACGGAATATTCTCCAACTTGCTGCAACCAGCCAAAATCATACAGGTTCCTAAGATCAAAATCATTTTTTTCATATCATCCACCTGTCTAGTAAGTCATTGAAAATCATGCAATACCTATTTTAACATGACTCGTCAAGAAAACTAACATTGCAAAAAATTCCGAATAAAAGGCAAAAAAGATACCTGACATTTCAGGCATCTTTTCTAATCGCGTCAAGAAGTTGTTTACATTTTCACAGCAGCTTCCAATGCCACTTCAATCATATCATTAAATGTTGTCTGTCTTTCTTCTGCAGTTGTTTCTTCACCAGTTAAAATATGGTCGCTGACTGTCAGAACAGATAATGCTTTTCGTCCGAATTTTGCTGCAAGAGTATACAGTGCTGCAGTTTCCATTTCAATCGCTAAAATTTGATATTGCGCCCATTTTTCATGCTCTGCATTATCATTATAAAACATGTCCGCTGTAAATACATTCCCGACTTTTAAATTTAATCCTTTTTCGACTCCAACTTCGTAAGCGTTCTTTAATAATTCAAAGTTTGCTGTCGGTGCATAGTCGACGCCGCCAAATGTAATTCGGTTCATTTGTGAATCGGTCGATGCGCTCATTGCCAAAATGACATCCCGGACTTTCACATCTTTTTGAATCGCTCCGCATGTTCCGACGCGGATCAAATTTTGCACATTATAGCTTTGCATTAACTCATTTATATAGATTGAAATGGAAGGAACACCCATGCCTGTTCCTTGAACAGAAATGCGTTTACCTTTATAGGTGCCGGTATACCCGAACATATTTCGCACTTCATTATAGCAATGGGCATTTTCTAGAAAAGTTTCGGCAATATATTTTGCCCGCAAAGGGTCTCCGGGCAAAAGCACTGTTTCTGCTACTTCATTTTCTTTTGCGCCAATATGTATACTCATTTCCCTTAACCTCCAATTTTATGAAGTATTACCGCTATAAACCTTCACCAATTCAAACTATATCATATTCTTGTCAAGCTGAAAAATCTTACCTGGCGGCATGAGATCATTCGTTTAGGGGAAGCTAAAAGTAGCTTTATCAAAGGAGGGTTCAATCATGCCAAAGCAAAAAATGAGCAAAAAACTTGAACAGGCTGTAGAACACGCCAATCAAACAAATCCGTCCTCGAGAAGCAGGACAAAACCTGCTTCATCGAAAAGCGACAGAGAAAAACTATAAATCGGAGGAACACGATGGGAAAAAAGCATCGGAATCGAATTAACTCGCCTAAGAAAAATAATCATATCTCTGCTGAAGTGATTGTAGCCGAACATGAAGCACACGCGAAAGAACAAACAGCAACCGGAAGAAAAAATGGACCGGGCAATCATCAATAAGTGAGATTTTGTTAGTAAATCATGGGAGTGGTCGATATATCGTGAAAAGTGGTCGATAAATCATGAAAATTGGTCGATAAAAACCATATCCATGAGATTGATCGATTAAATTCAACAAAAAAACTGACCCAAAAGGATTTTTTGCCTTTTGGGTCGGACCTTATCGAATATGAATTCGATTTATTTTTTGCCAGCCACCCGGCTTCAGCTGGTAATAATGCTGCCCCTTTAACCCTTCATCAATTAATAATATATCACCTGTGCCTAAAAATCTTCCGTTGAAATCCGAAGGAATGGCATCCGGCACATTGAAAAGCATGAATGTCTCGTTAAGACAGTTTTCATGGTTTGTGCTTTCAACAGTTAACCGGTAAACTTGTCTGTAACCTTTATATTGCCTAAAAATAGGAGTCTGAAAAATGGTTACATCATACTCCTTTTGCCTTTTCCTCACAAGTTGTTTCAGCATCCTTTTCCCTCCATTTATCATCGAATTCATTTATCTTTATAGTTAGCGTTTGCTCATGTCGATTCCTTTATCTAAATAATTCTATTTTTGTCGATAAGTGATTTTTACCTATGTTTTTTTCTAGAAATTTGCGGTTCTAGTATAAAAAGTGCAAAAAAAAAAACGATGAAGCAACTGCTCCATCGCTTAAGCTCTATTTAATTACGAAAATCTTTGAATAACAGAAGAAATTTTTTGCTGCATGTTTGGTATATCGGATGGTGATACTGTTACCCTTACATTTGTTTCATCCATTTCCAGTGCTTCTGCAAGAAATCCTCCAAGCCCTCTCGCACGCCGGTCAACTTGCATGATTAAATCCATTGCACCGCCTGATGCAGGGAAAAAGACAAGCTCCAGCTCGTCCAGACGGCCCCTGAACGGCCCGGAAACAGGGACAAATTCAAATTCCTGAATAATCGGCAAACGCCGGCGCATTCGGAAAGGCGCTTCTTCACATTCTGCTTCTCGCAGCCTGAAACCAAGGTTTGAAACTGCCTGAAAAACAGCATTCATAACCGGGTTAGGCAGCACTTTAATAAAATCCTTATCTGTTGGGTCAACCGCATTCTTAATATCAAGTCCTGTTGAAATCCATATTTTAGTTTTTCCTGCTGTAATTGGAGTATCGTCCGGAAGCCTGAAAGAAAAAGGCATTATTTTTGTTTCATTTGGATGGATTGTAAATGATTCTGTAAGACGAAAACGATCAATAAGAGCTGTATCCGTAAATTTTTTGTCATCCACTTCTTTTATAAAAGTTGTATAAAGACTTAGGTATATTTCATCGATTTTCTGCTCGATGCTTCCGCCTCGAATTTCAACTGCTCCCCGCACTTCTTCTCCTGCTGTCAGCGTGTCTTTTTCAAGCTTTGTATCTACTGCTGCAGCTCCAATCCCGATACTGGCAAAAACCTTTTTAAAAATTGACACCCTCATTCACCTCTTTATTCATTTTCATTATGTATTTACGAACTTTCTCTGTGAAAGTTTCATCTAACTTTGAGAACGTTCCATAATCATTTTTTCATATGATAGATTTCCTCCAAAAAACGGTTTCAATGAAAATGACGGGTTTAGAACCCGTCATTTTTCAAAAGTCTTCAATCTCTTCATCGATAATGCACTTCTCCACTAAATATTCGAAGGTAATATCTGCAAGTTCCTCCAGTTCCACTTTAGAGGGAACGAATCCCCTTTTCAAAAGCTCCTGAAAGAAAAATTCTGCAATTTCCTCCGTATCGATAAATACTTCGATTTCTCTCACAGCATCGCCCCCTTTTTACAAAATGTATGTTGCTCATTCATTTTTCATGCAGGCATTGTAATTAAAAATCTTTCCGTAATAAGCATTTTTCAATCGGACAAGCATAAGCATGAATTATAGATCTTACATTGGAGGTTATTCTATGGCGCGTTTGAGGGATTTGACAGAAAAATTTAGGGAAGATGTTAATCAGGAAGACAGTAAACTAATTGAAGCTTTTGGAAAAATTACTGATCTTCTTTTCAAATTCACCATTTTGCTAGGATTGCCGTTTCTTTGTTACGTATTCATACAGTTTCATTCATTGTTCTAACGCGTTGCTTTTCAATCGCCTTTTACGATCATTTCCAGCTTTCGAATCACTACCCGCATCACTTGTTCATATTCTTTGTCATGAAACATTTCGTATAAACTACGGTAATCGTTATAAATATCAAGTAAGCCGTCGATCAATTCTTTTCGCTCGTATTTTTTCTTTAAGTATTCCTTTTCGCCTTTGCGGAACGAATTTTTCGTTTCCGGCTTTTTTTGAGCAAGAAGGTCTGGTTGTTTATTCACGTATGACAATAGACCTAGCTTTTGAATAAAAGTATCCGCACTTTCTGCGTCAGCCACAAGGGTAAGCTCATCCTCACCGGCTTCCAGCCATTCTCCATCACTGACCCTCGATAATTCGTATATCACGTCTTCCCATGCATTGTCTTTGTATCGCCAAATTTCTGTCCGGAAGCCGACGACCTTAAATAATTCTGCTCCGTACCCTTTAACATGGACAAGGTCGCCAAATAAATACTTATAATCTATATCAATATGTTCTTTTTCAATTATTTCTCCTTCATATTCAGAAAGCTCTTGCAAGCTGGATTCCATATATAAACCTTCGCTGTTATTAATTTCATAAACATACACTCCGCTTAAGTATTTTACATCTGTTACTTTTCCAACCGTTCCATATATTGTGATCACGACCGTATCACCGATTTTATATTTTGGTTTTTCTTGTTTGTCCATATCCTCCATCCTCTCAATGATTAGTCGTGAATAATTCTTATCATAATATATGCGAGGAGAAATAAATCGCCAATTATAAAAAGCATGAAAAAATCGCCTTTTTTTAATAAGGCGATGTGATGTTGGAAGTTCATCGAACGATTATAAACTTTTATTTCATTTGCCTGCTGTTACACCTTTCACAAGCACTGTTGCTGTTTTGCCGGGTTTGACCTATTTTCTTTTAATAATACGTTCATACCTCTATCCTTCTGACAATACGTATAATTCCCACGCTTCATCAAACGTTGACATGCTGTCCAAATAGTGGCCATTCAATTCTAAATACGAACTTATTTCATCGTAATCGGCAGATCCTTTCGGAAAGCTGTGATCTTCATACGCATGGTTAGCGAATTTGCTAATCTCATCTTTCGGCTCCGGATGCCGGTATTTCATAAGAAAATGATAAAATGATTTTGCCATGTTAAACTCCTGCCTGTAAAAAAATTTAAAATGTCGAAGACTTTACCTAATCAATATGATGATAATAAAAAAATTGTGAAATTCTGATAACTTTTATGGTTCATACTATAAACGATTCCTCGCCCTTTAGTCCAACATAATATAAAAGTTTCAAACAAAAAACAACCCTTTTTGGGGTTGCTAAAAATTTTATGATAAAAAATCGAAATAATTTCTTTTTAACAGTTTCGGCATGTTCATCAGTTCATGATAAGTGACCGATTTACCGAGAAGCCGGGTATTGATGATAAACAATTGGTTCTCAATTTCTTTTACGGTATCGTCCGACTGATACACCATTTGACAATCATGGCAAGAAATTGACGGAGTTTCACTGATTTCAATCGCCTTTGTTCCATCAGGCAGTTCCCAATAAACTTTCGTTTTTTCCTTAGTAATGTTCTTACTTTGGCACCATAAACAATTTTCTTCCATTCCGAACCCTCCCATCATAAAATTTTTCCATCAAACGATTAGTTCGCATCTTCATTCGTTTTGCTTTCCCCGCTTTTTTTACTATATTTTGCTTGTTGGGAAAGGAACTTTTTCTCCTTTAATTCATCTCTCTTTTCCCGCTTGTCTTTCAGTGAAGCATGAAGAGGATCCTGTTCATAGCTCTTTCTTCGGTTCAGACGGGTAAGCCCTTCCGGTACAAGATTAAACTGGGCGTCATTCATTAATCCAGCGATTCCATGATGAGACCTTTTCTCTTCCATATCCGGATAAATCTCCTTAAAATAATCTTCGGCACGGCCGGGAACATAATTTTCCGGTTCCGGATATGTGGTAATCACACCTTCAAAATTGCGCAGAACTACTTTTTCGGCGCTTTGCGAAATTAAATAATTCGGCTGCAGCCCGATTTTTCCCCCACCACCAGGTGCGTCGATGACAAAAGTCGGCACGGCAT
This sequence comes from Bacillus methanolicus, assembly GCF_028888695.1. NCBI lineage: Bacteria > Bacillati > Bacillota > Bacilli > Caryophanales > Bacillaceae > Bacillus > Bacillus methanolicus. The sequence goes on from NZ_PNFF01000001.1 coordinate 1,582,306, forward strand.
AACCAGAAGTGTGACCTCTTAAGCCTTCGATAATTTCCAGTCCTTTTGAAACCGGTGCACGGAAATGGCCGATTCCCTCGGATAAGTCGCACTGGTAAATATAGTATGGCCGTACTCGGATCATGACCAGGTCGTGCATCAATTTTTTCATAATCGGCACACTGTCATTTATTCCTGCCAAAATAACCGCTTGGTTGCCGACCGGCACCCCGGCATCAGCCAGCATTTCACACGCTTTTTTCGATTCTTCCGTGATTTCAATAGATGTATTAAAATGTGTATTCAGCCAAATTGGATGGTATTTTTTTATAATGCTGCAAAGGTTTTCTGTAATCCGCTGCGGAAAGACTACAGGTGCCCTCGTACCGATGCGAATAATTTCCACATGATCAATCGCGCGCAAATTTTTCAAAATATATTCGAGGATTGTATCATTAATAAGCAGGCCATCACCACCGGATATGAGAACGTCTCTCACTTCAGGAGTCCGCTTGATGTAATCAATCGCTGCATCAAGCTGCTTCTTAGGCACACCCATGCCGATTTGTCCGGAAAACCTTCTCCTTGTACAGTAGCGGCAGTACATGGAACATTGATTTGTTACCAAAAACAATACGCGGTCCGGATAGCGGTGGGTCAAACCTGGAGCAGGGGAATCTTCATCTTCGTGCAATGGATCCTCTAAATCATACTTTGTTTTATAGATTTCCTTTGAAATAGGCACGGACTGCATTCTAATCGGGCAGCGCGGATCATCGGGATTCATTAAAGAAGCATAATATGGGGTAATATTTAACGGGATTGTTTTCGCTGAGATACGAACTCCCTCTTCTTCATCAGGTGTAAGGTTAATCACCTTTTTTAAATCATCGAGCGTCCTGATCGTGTTTGTGAGCTGCCAAATCCAATCATTCCACTGTTCGTCTGTTACATTTTTCCATAGTTCAATTTCTTTCCAATGCCTTTTCGGTTTATATAATGTTTGTTTCATTTTCATTCCTCCCAAACCACTTTACCTATTAACACATGCAAGTTTTATGCCAACTTTATAAATATCCTTATTCCATGCTTTGATACTGAGAAGAATTTGTTTTCATCTGTCATATGGATCGGTTGTTTAGGGGATTTCGAAAAAAAAGCGCCGATTATTCAGCACCTGTAAGAGAAAATTTTTGCAGCTTATATTGTAAAGTTTGCCGGGGAATTCCGAGCAATCGAGCAGCTTGTTTGATATTGCCTGCTGCATCGGTCATCGCTTTTTTAATCAGCTCCATTTCCAGCTGTTGTACATTTTCACGCAAAGAATAACCTTTTTCAAAAGAATAAGAGGCGAACTGCTGTTTTAACATAGCAGGGAATTCATCTTTTGTAAGATATTCCTCTTCACAAATATTCATCATATATTCTACAGTATGCTTCAATTCCCGTACGTTTCCCGGCCATTCGTATGAGGCAAATAAATTTGTTACTTCCCTATCGGCACCTTTTACGGCTTTATTCAGCACTTTGTTGTAGAAATCGATAAAGTGCCTTGTTAAATACATAATATCTTCCGGTCTTTCCCTTAATGGAAGAAGTCCAAATGCAAGCACATTTAGCCTGTAAAATAAATCTGAACGAAGTTTTTCTTTTTCCATAGCAAGTCGCGGATGGATATTCATGGCTGCAATTACCCGTGTATTGACCGGTATCGTGTTCGCCCCGCCGATCCTCCTCACCGAACCTTCTTCGAGCACCCGGAGCAATTTCGCTTGGAGTTCGATCGGCATTGTATGAAGTTCATCCAGGAATAATGTTCCCCCATCAGCTAATTCAAATAGACCGGGTCTGTCAACAGCCCCCGTATAGCTGCCTTTTGCTGTACCGAATAAAACGCTTTCAAGAAGCGTTTCAGGAATCGCGGCACAGTTTTGAGCGATAAATGGTCCCTTAGCCCGCCTTGAAGCATGGTGAATGCCCTGGACAAACAATTCCTTTCCCGTACCGCTTTCGCCATACACTAAAATTGGAGAATCCGAGCTTGCTAATTTTATTGCTTCGTCTTTTATTTTTTGAAAATTGGGGTTTTTCGTCAGCAAATTTTCAAAAGTAAACTTTACACTATTACTTTTTTGCTTTTTTTCGGCGGGTCTTTTGATCTCTCTTTGCAAATCAAGGAGCCGTTCCGACAATAGCTTTAATCTTGAGTAGTCTTTGGCAATTTCAACAGCGCCAATCATTTTTCCGTCCACAATGATCGGCAATGTCGTATTGATCGTTTCGATTCTTTTTCCGTGCATATTTACATAACTTTGAGTCTGGTTATAGATTGGTTTCATTGTTTTTGTTACTTTTAACAATGTACTTGTTTTTTCATTTAATGATGGAAAAATTTCAAGAAGAGGCTTGCCAATGACTTCATCGATTTCAAGACCGTCATGCTTAGCTGCCACCCCGTTGTAAAAGATCGTTATTCCTTCTATGTCGACAACGTGTATTCCTTCGTCAATGCTTTTTAAGATTGCTCCCAGTACTTCTTTCGTCATATTCATTCCGTGCATTTTGTTCACCATCCCAATACAATCATATGAGACAGTGCCGAACATTAGTCATGTTGATGCCGGAAATTCAGCACTTTTATGAAATTGACAAGTTTTTGCACCAAACATTCATGTCTTCCAGCTTATCAAATATATAGCAATTATTTATCAGCCTTCCCCTGTACGTATAGCCAAGCTGATGAAATGCAGCATTCATTCCGACCGAAAGTGCTCTCGCAATTGTATAGACGTGGAAAATTCCGTTTGATTTCAACTCTTCTTCAAGTTTTTGAAGCAGAATTTTCATTAATCCGTGTTTGCGATGTTCTTTAAGCGTAGCGCAATCCGTTAATTCCGCATTTTTGTAGATTGGCTGCACTTCAGCGGAAGCAGCACTGACAATTTTTCCATTGAAGCGAAAGCAATAATACACCGTTCCGTCCCTTATTGTTTTCTTAATATATTCGGGATCATGCAATGGTGTTGGATACACTTCAAATACATCTTTATACAATTTTGCAAGCGCATTCGCATCCGTTTTCCGAACTTTTTGAAGGACATATTCCTTTGGAGGCGCCGCTTGCTGTAATTGCCGTTCCAAAGAAGCAACATGTTGGACGATTTCATCTTCTTTTATCCAATGATTTGACCTTTTTCGTTCGTCTGTAAAATATTTTGTAAATACATATGCATCAGATCCGAGAAAGTAACGGTCAATGACAGCTTCAAGTTGAAAACAAGATTTTAGCAGATTCGTAAAATCTTCGCGTCTTGCTTTAATAATCAATTTTTCTGCCTTCTTTTCCGTTGAAAGTGTTTCAGCTTTTTGTAAAACTTCATAAATATTGCCTGCATAATCATCCACTCTGAGCCGTTTATTAAATGGGTCAACATATGCCTCAATCGCATAATTTTCACTGTCTAGTCTTAGAACATGGGACGTATCGTTCAAGCCCGCACCTCCTTTCTATCTGTTTTATCCCCGAAGTCACTTATCTTAGCTGATTTCGCACCATTTCAGTAAAGTTAAGGCAATTATTTCAGCAGTTTCAAACATATCCTCTAAAACGATGTATTCATTTACATCATGCGCTGCCTTTGTCACTCCCGGACCAAAAACAACTACAGGAGTTTGGCCGACATTTGACAGAATGCCTCCGTCTGTTCCCCATGGAGAGGCTTCGATCACAGGTTTTGATTTTTTTACGATCTCAAAGCTTTCAGAGATGACTGAAATAAGGGGATGATCCGCTTCTAAGTTTCCTGGCAGCCACTTTCCTCCAAACCATTCAATCGTTAAAGGATGATCAGCAAACCATGCATCGGTTTCAGCTAATTCTTCAAGACTTGCAATCATTTCTTTTTTGGCCTCTTCCAACGTTTCGGCTGGTCCAACACCCATTCTTCCTTCTAGCAGTGCGATATCCGGAACAGATGACGGCCATTGTCCGCTTTGAATTTTTCCAATATTAATCGGGATCGGGATTGGAATGCTTTCGTAAAGAGGATCTGTTATTCGTTTATTTCGCTTGGTCTCAAGTTCTTCTAGCTTTTTAATGACTGCCATCGATTTTTCAATCGCATTGACACCTTCATATCTCGTTCCACCGTGTGCAGATCTCCCTTTCACTGTAATTCGGAACCACATCGATCCTTGCTGTTTAGGAAACAGTTTCATATTTGTAGGTTCAGGAATAATCGCCCCGTCAGCTTTATATCCTCGTAAAACGGCAGCAAGTGTGCCGGCCCCTCCGCTCTCTTCTTCAATGACACTTTGAAAAATAACATCTCCTTTTAGCTTTATTCCCGAAGAAATAATGGCCTCCAATGCAAGAAGCATGGCAACAGTTCCGCCTTTCATGTCCGTTGCACCCCTGCCATAAAGTTTCCCTTCTTCAATGTGCCCGCTAAAAGGGTCATTTTTCCAGTCATTTCTGTCTCCCGGCGGAACAACGTCGATATGGCTGTTTAAAATCATTGACTTTCCTCCACCGCTCCCTTTTAAAACACCAACCACATTTGGATTTCCCGAAAAATCCTTTCGGTCGGAGCAAAAATCAGGATGGTTCACCAATTTCTCTTCGCCAATTTCCCATATATCAAGCGAAAATCCGAGCCGTCTGCATTTTTCGATGACTATGGCTTGCGCACGGCTTTCATTTCCTCTCATGCTGTCTTCCTGAACGAGTTTTTGCAGCAATTTGATGCCTTTAACTCTATTTTCTTTTAACCACAGCTTTATCTTCTCTTCCATATTTACCTCCCTTTCTTCATGAAATAAATAAAGCAGCTAGATTTGTATGAGTTGCTCACTGATTCTGAACGTACAGCCTGTATGTCGTTTTACATCGTCAATTGTGAAAGGAGCAAAAATTTCGGTGAGCAGCAAATGTTCTTTTTTCACTTGAAATACTGCTATCTCGGTAATAATCAAATCAATGCATCGTCTGGAGGTTAATGGAAGTGTACATGTTTCTACGATTTTGGGTTGTCCGTTTTTATCCGTATGGCTCATTACGACGATGACTGTTTTTGCTTTTTGGGCAAGGTCCATTGCTCCCCCCATTCCCGGAACTTTTTTCCCGGGTACGATCCAATTTGCAAGATCGCCTTGGCTGCTCACCTGCAATGCTCCTAGAACAGTCATATCGATTCTTCCTTTCCTGATCATTCCAAAAGCAACGGCGCTGTCGCAATAAGATGCGCCCTGGATAATGGAAACCGGAAATCCTCCGGCGTTGCATAAATTTTCGTCTTCCATGCCTTTTTGCGGGGATGGTCCCATTCCGACGATACCGTTTTCTGCATGGAACATGACGTGGATGTCATCCGGCAAATGATCAGGGATTAAAGAAGGAATGCCAATCCCCAGGTTTACAACCATACCATTTTTTATTTCTTTCGCTGCCCTCTTTGCAATCCGGTTTCTTATATCTGTTCCCATGCCCATTTCCAATTCACCCCTCCGGAAGGTATGATAAAATCGACAAACACGCCCGGCGTAACAATTTCTTCCGGATGTAAACTCCCTAATGGAACGATTTCTTCAGCCTCAACGATTGTAATGTCACCGGCCATTGCGACGAGTGGATTTGTGTTTCGAGCACTTTTGTCATAAATTAAATTTCCATACGGATCGGCTTTTTTGGCATAAACAATTGAGACTTCCGCTGTCAGCGCGGTTTCTACCAAGAATTCCTTTCCATTTATCCGGACTTTTTCTTTGTCTTTTGTAACCAGCTCATTATCCATGCCAATATCGGTTAATATTGCCGCAATTCCTACTCCGCCGGCACGGATCCTTTCGGCCAGCGTTCCTTGCGGCGAAAATTCTACCTCTAATTCACCTGCATTCATCATTTGGCCGGCGATTGGATTTGAACCAATATGTGAGGCAATTACTTTCTTTGCACGTCCTTGACTGACAATTTTTCCGATGCCGATATAGGGAAACCCTGTATCGTTCCCAATTAATGTTAAGTCCTTGACTCCTTTTTCAAGAATTCCATCAATTAATGTCGGCGGTGAGCCGACCCCGCCGAAACCGCCAAACATAATGGTCATGCCATCATAAAAATACTTTAAAACTTTTTCAAGCGTCGTAATTTTGCCGAAAGGGTTTTCCATTTAAACGCCCCCTTCCATCATCGGTTGCAGAACTCTTTGATTCAAATGATCAAGGGAAGTTTGAAGAAGGCTGACCAATTCATCGATTTCCTTCATAGTAATCGTAAGTGGCGGAGCAATCAGTATGGCATCTCCATTTATTCCATCCGTCCCGGCAGCAGCTGGATACAACAGCAAACTGTTTTCCTGGGCAATTTCGATCAGCGACTGTGTCAGTCTGGCGGTTCGCGGAAAAGGAGTTTTTTGTGAATCTTTGACGAATTCAAGACCTATTAGTAAGCCTTTTCCCCGAACGTCTCCAATGAAGGGAAATTTATTTTGAAGTTTTTTCAGCTTTTTAAATAAGTAGACGCTTTTCTGCTCTACACCTTCGATCAATTTGTTTTTTTCAATATAGTCAAGAACGGAAAGCGATACTGCACAAGATTGGGGGTTGGCGCTTAACGTGTGGCCGCTCATTATCATTTTGGAACCGTTTACAATTGTTTTGATGATTTTTTCACTCACGAGCGCTGCTGCAATAGGGGTGTACCCGGCTCCCATCCCTTTGCCCAAGGCGATCAAATCCGGAATGATGCCCCAATGTTCGCATGCAAACATTTTTCCCGTTCTTCCAAACCCGGTCATCACTTCATCTGCAATAAAAAGAATATCGTTTTTCTCGCAAATTACTTTGATCATTTTGTAATAGCCTTCTGGAGGTGAAATCGCACCGCCAGCAGCTCCAATAACGGGCTCTGCAATAAAAGCTGCGATTTGATCAGCACCAATTCGGTGGATGGCAGTTTCGAGCTCTTTTGCACATAAATAACCGCATTCAGGGGCTGTCAGATTGTAAGGGCACCGGTAGCAATAAGGGGGATGAATCGTTGGAAAATCCTCAAGCAGCGGAACGAACCTCGCCCTTCTGGCGGTATGTCCCGACATCGATAGTGCTCCGAGGGTAATTCCATGGTAGCTGAGCCATCTTGACAATACTTTTGTTTTTGTGTGAATCCCTTTTTCCTGCCAATATTGGATTGCAATTTTCATTGCTGTTTCGGTTGCTTCGGAACCGCTGTTCACAAAAAAACACCATTTTAAGTCGCCAATGGAGTTTTCAGCAATTTTCCTTGCTAAATTTTCGGCTGCTTCACTCGTAAATTGGGACCGATAGACGAATGATACTTTTTTCGCTTGTTCGTGCATTGCCTCGATAATTTCTTCCACTCCATGGCCAATATTGGCGGTGACAGCTCCTGAAGACGCATCTAAATATTTTTTTCCTTGCTTATCATATAAGAACACACCTTTGCCATAATCAATCATAGGATATTGGTCATCCAAAGAAGGTTTAATCAAGAAAGACGGATCCATGTCCTTTCCACTCCATTCATACTAGAAACGTTTCCAAGAAAATTGAGCAATTACTAAATTGTATGAAATGGAAGATTGAATCTTTCATAAACAAAGAAAAAAACAGCGTACATAAGCTTTTTAACTCTGATAATGGAAATACATTTCTTAAGAATTTGAAATGAGTTATACTACCTTATAGGGAGGTGAAAAAGATGGCACAAGAACGTTTTGACAAAATGGAAGAAATGCTTGCCACATTGATTTCCATGGTCGGGAACATTAATGATAAACAAAATCAAATGGGCGAAAAGTTGGACAGAATAGAGAACAGGCTCGACAAAGTGGAAGAAAGACTTGACAAGGTGGAAGAAAAACTTGACAAAGTGGAAGAAAGACTTGGCAAGCTTGAGGACGGCCAAAAATCGATGCGGGATGAAATTAAGGCAAAGTTAAAAGATATGCAAGCCGACCAGGATCATATTTGGGAAAAAGCCGCAAAAAATGAAAGGGAGCTTGCAAAATTAAAAATTCACCTTCAGCTTTAACCCCCTCAAAAATTTCTGCGCGTGTTCATAGTAACGTCCACTGAAATCATCCCTACTAACTGGTCTTTGTCTTTTAAAACCATTGTAACGGAAACTAAATGTTTAGGAAAACGGGAAAAACTTTAATGTCTCTTCCAGAAAGTCTTATGTTATTTCAAAATCTTGCTCATTAATTATTATGCAAAAATCACTCCCATTCATTACGGGAGTGATCTCTTATTTCTATATTGTTCTTTTATACGAATGCCGGCTCTTTGCGTCCTGATTGCTTCATTTTTTCAACAATATCCCGGGCAATCCAGACACCGCACGCACTTGCCTGCGCCAGCCCTCTCGTAATCCCTGCTCCGTCTCCTCCAACATACAGGCCGCTTATTTCCGTTTCAAATCGGTCATTTAATTTCGGGCGAGCAGAATAAAATTTCGCTTCTACACCATAGAACAAAGTATGTTCAGATGCGATGCCCGGCGTAACGTGGTTCAATGCTTCTGTCATTTCGATCAAACTTTTTAGCGTGTTATACGGCAAAACAAGGCCAAGGTCGCCAGGAACGGCTTCCTTGAGCGTAGGTTCAATGAAGCCTTCTTTAATTCTTTTCTCCGTTGATCTTCTTCCTTTTAAAAGATCTCCGTACTTTTGTACAATAATTCCGCCGTTTGATAAGCTGTTTGCCAAGCGGGAAATTTCATGTGCGTATTCATTCGGCTTATCAAATGGTTCAGAAAATGTATGGGAAACAAGAAGTGCAAAGTTCGTATTTTTACTTCCCAATTTCGGGTCTCTAAAAGCGTGGCCATTTGCCAGCATCGTTCCGGAATGATTCTCTACCACGACATGGCCGGAAGGATTGCTGCAAAATGTCCGTACTTTTGTTCCAACCGATGTATTAAACACAAATTTCCCTTCATACAAGTGCTCGTTAATCTCTTCCATGACGATATCGGAAGTCTCTACACGGACTCCAATATCGACCTGGTTGTTGATCATTTTCAACCGGCGTGATTTTAACAGCTGAGCCAGCCATTTGGAACCGTCGCGTCCCGGCACAATGACTACTTTTTCTGCGGTAATCTTTTCGCCATTTTTAAGCTGGATTCCGTTCACTTTCCAGCCTTCCGCTGTTTTCTCTGTTAATAAATCCTCTACTTCTGTTTTAAAAGCCATGTCAACTTTTTCTTTTAAGTATTCAAAGATGCTTTTTAATATCTCCAAGTTATGTTCTGTGCCTAAATGGCGCACTTGTGCTCTTAGCAGCTTTAATCCTGCTGCATATGCGCGGCGTTCAATTTCTTTTACTTTATCTGTCATAGGATCGGTAATATTTGTTGTTGCACCGTGCTGTAAATTGATTTCATCCACATATTTAATCAACTCAACTACTTTTGATTCAGGAAGATAGTCCGTCATCCAGCCGCCGAATTCACTTGTAATGTTAAATTTTCCGTCTGAGTACGCACCTGCTCCCCCGAAACCATTTGTGATCGAGCAGGCAGGCAAGCATCCTGCAAAGTCTTTTTTTCCTGCCGGCGGCGGGCATTTTTCAATTTTCCTTTGAAGGATCGGGCAATTTCTCCTATATATATCATGTCCTTTATCAACAAGCAAAACGTTTGCTTCAGGCATTTTTAAAGTCAGTTCATAACATGCAAAAATTCCGGCCGGACCTGCGCCGACAACAATTACATCATAATTTTCTTTCACAGGTTTATACCCCCATGCATTCCTTTATTTTCGGTTTTTCTTTTACCATTGGTTACTATATCAGATATAATTATTATCGTCAACGTTTTTTACGAACTATTTTCACTAAATATAATTTTAATGTTCGTTTTTAGTTATTTTACAAAAAAATCAGACTATTTTCAAATAAAAAAGGATTGTCTCGCTAAAAAAGTGAGACAATCCTTTTTCTATATCCAAATTCCTTTACCACTTTCCAAAACAGCTGGCACCGATGATAATTAAAAGAATGAACAACACAACAATTAACGCAAACGAATTATGGCACCCGGCACCTGCAACAGGGTAACAGTAGGCAGGGCCTGTTGCAACAGGCGAAGTGTAACCACAGCTATCATAGCCGTAATACATGGACATCACTCCTTTTTTTGTTGGCAATTCCCTTTTACAATATGAACTGTGTACTTGACCCGCATGTGTTTTCGCCCATTTTAAAAACTTTTCATAAAATAACTGTTTCAAAAAAATGAATCTTTTAAGCAATTTTGTTTTAAGTTATATTTAAGGCAAAGATTGACTGTTTGCTACAGGGGGCTGCTGCATGGATGAAGACAAAAAAGATTTTTGCTCTCGGGCCGCTGATTGTTCTGTTTTTGATCTTATATTTGGCAGAAAATTTGACGAAAGCTGAACTATCTAAAAGTTTGACGATTTATGAGAAACTTTCCAACGAAATGACCTATCATTACCTAATCGTAGGCGACAGTATCGGAAGAGGTTCCGGTGCAGAAGATAAAAGCAAAACATGGTTCCATCAACTTGAGGGATTCATCAAAAACAAATACGGAAGCAGCGCAAAAAGATATTCTGTTGTACAAAGCGGAGCTACTGCTTTTGAAGGAATTTATAAGCTTCAAGAAGCAGTTCTTCCGGAACAAATCGATTTAGCTTTTATTGTGTTTGGCGAAAATGACCGCAAACATATGAATTCCGGCCAATTCGCTTACTTTTATGAAAAACTGATCAGACAAGTCAAAAAGCGTTATCCTTCTGCAGAAATTTTCACCTTTACTGAAAGCTGTTTAAACAATGAGCCGTTCGCTGAAGAGATCAGAAGAATTTCTAAACATTATGGCGCGACCAACATTGATATGAGAGTGCCGTTCCGGCAATCAACATTCACAACCGCCGAATTAACAACCGATTTAATCCATCCAAATGGAAAAGGATATAAGCTGTATGCGAAAGAAGTATTCAAAACACTGGAAAAAAACATGTTTAAAAAAGAAATAAAGCCTGTATTGCCTACCCCGTTATTTAAACATGTCGACAGCAAGCTTCAAAGTATTCGTTCTTTCAAAGAAAAAAAAGGATTTTATTATAATCAAGGGTTTTTGTTCAGCACTGGTAAAGATAATTTCATTGAATATGAATTCACAGGACCTTTTCTTGGCGTCACTGTCCTGCAAAACGAGCAAGGCGGGTTAATGGATGTTTATCTAAATGATGAATATTATACAACCATCTCTACATGGTGGCCTCTTGAAAAGATCAGGCATTTGTATATTGCCAGTGATTTAAACGAAGGACCAAACCATGTAAAATTTGTCGTAACAGGCGAAAAATCGCGAAATAACGTTACTGATAAGGCTGATGTGAAAATTTCTTCAATTATTGTCGCAGAGAAAAAGAAGGCCAAACAGCAAAGGAAGCCCTTTTAACAGGCTTCCTTTTTTTCGGGAAAAAAATAAATATTTGATATTGCTGAAAAAAAAGTGTATAAATCTAATTATCTATAAAACGAAAACAGGAGATAGAAACTTATGAAGAGTATTTTTCGCAATTTTATTAACGGGATTCTGACGATTGTTCCGATTATCCTTGTTATTTATGTAGTCTTTAAGACGTTTCTTTTCTTAGACAGCTTGCTCGGGAACGTACTGAAGCCGTATTTAAAAGAGGATTACATTCCCGGAATCGGACTGCTTGCAACGCTTGTTTTGATCACGGTTTTAGGCTGGCTGTCTACGAAATTCTTGACGGGAACAATCATCAAGTTAATTGATCGGCTGCTTGAAAAAATTCCGATCGTAAAAACGATTTATTCCGTTATAAAAGATACAATCCACTCTTTTCTCGGCGATAAAAAATCTTTTTCAAAAGTCGCACTTGTAACCGTTCCGGGAACAGAAATGAAAAGCATTGGGTTCATTACCGCTGAAAACCTTGAAACTTTTTATGATCCACTAAAAGATTACACAGCTGTTTATATTCCGCAAACCTTTCAAGTCGCAGGATTTACTTTCTTAATTCCGAAAGAACAAATTGAGATCATCGATGTAAAACCGGAAGATGCCATGAAGTTTATCCTTTCCGGCGGCATGACATCAAAAAACGTGCATTGAGTTTTAAACTCCCAACCCTTAACATGGAAATAACTTTCATTATAAAACAGAACCAACATAATAAGGCGGTGTGAGCGAAGCCAAGCTCTAAATATTTACTAAGCTAAACAAGTATCTTGCTAAAGCTAAGTTGCCATCTCTATCTTTGTTAGCGTAGCTCCGCCCCTTTTCCACAAAAAAGAAAATCAAGCCGGATAAATTGAAAGGGGCTGTCTCTTTGCAATATGAGTCAGCCCCTTTCTTATTTTTCCACCACTGAATTATTTATCTTCTTCAAATAAAGACAAATATTCTCCGTAGCCCTCTTCTTCCAATTTTTCCTTCGGGATAAATTTTAATGCAGCTGAATTAATGCAGTATCGCAAGCCGGACGGCCCCGGTCCATCATTGAAAACATGGCCCAAATGAGAATCAGCGGATTTGCTGCGCACTTCTGTCCGAATCATATTATGGCTCAAATCCAATTTTTCAACGATTTCTTCTTCTTCAATCGGTTTGGTAAAACTTGGCCAGCCGCAACCGGCATCATATTTATCCTTCGAACTGAACAATGGCTTTCCGGATACGATATCGACATAAATTCCATCCCTTGTTTCATTCCAGTATTCATTGTGAAACGGCGGCTCTGTGCCATTGTTCTGTGTAACTTCAAACTGCATTGGAGTCAATTTCTTTTTTAGCTCGTTCATATCTTTATTAATCATCTTATCACGCCAATGCTTTCTGATAAAATCTTCCCTGCCTGATGCTTTATTATACGCTTCATACCTGATCGGATTCTTTTTGTAATAATCTTGATGATAGTCTTCCGCAGGATAAAACGGCTTGGCCGGCAATATTTTTGTCACAATCGGCTTATTAAAACGGCCGCTTTCCTCAAGCTGCTGTCTTGATTGCTCTGCTAACTGTTTTTGCTTGTCGTCGTGATAAAAAATGGCAGTCTGATAGGATGTTCCCCTGTCATAAAACTGGCCGCCCGGATCGGTAGGATCAATTTGCTGCCAATAGATTTCAAGCAGTTTTTCATATGGGAAAACTTCCGGATCAAATGTAATTTGAACGGCCTCATAATGTCCTGTCGTACCTGAGCATACCTCTTCATAAGTAGGATTTTCAGTGTCTCCTCCGGTATATCCGGATACGATTTGAATAATGCCAGGCTGTTCATCAAAAGGCTTGACCATGCACCAGAAACAACCTCCGGCAAACGTTGCAAGCTCATAATTTTTTTCTGACATAATATCATGCACCTCTTTTCAATCAGCATTCAACTCTGTATTTATAGCATATAGAAAAACGGAGGCTTATGCAAAAAAAAACATCTTAACGGTTATGTCAAACGTTTTTATAGGAGAAATAGATCACGGCTTGACTTTTCGCCGGAGAATCGTGAAGATATTTTCATGTAGTTTTGATTCCGGCATGGCCGAGCGATAGGAAAGGAGCTTATTTGTGAAATTACCTGAAAATTTTATTGCGAAAATGTCCGACCTTCTTGAAAACGAAGCTGAAGCATTTTTACATACATACACGAAAGAAAAAGCAAGCGGATTAAGGATAAACCCAATAAAAATATCTTCTGAACAATGGGAGCGTCTTTCTCCTTTTTCCCTGCAAAAAATTCCCTTTGTTCAAAACGGCTATTATTATGACCCAAATATAGATCAGCCGGGAAAACATCCTTATCATGCCGCAGGTTTGTATTATATTCAAGAGCCAAGCGCCATGTTTGTCGCCGAACAGCTCGATCCTAAAGGGACTGAAAAAGTTCTTGATTTATGTGCTGCACCAGGCGGAAAGACGACCCAGTTAGCCGGGTTAATGAATAATAAAGGCTTGCTTTTGGCTAATGAAATTCATCCAAAGCGCGCCAAAGCACTGTCTGAAAACATTGAACGCCTCGGCATTACAAATACGGTTGTGACAAATGAAACACCGGAGAAATTGGCAGAAAGATTCCCCGGCTACTTCGATAAAATTCTTGTCGATGCCCCATGCTCCGGGGAAGGAATGTTCCGAAAAGATGAAGAGGCAATTGAGTTTTGGAGCGAACAGCATGTGGAAGCCTGCGCTTTACAGCAAAGAAAGATATTGGATTCTGCTTATAAAATGCTGAAAGAAGGGGGTACCCTCGTTTATTCGACATGCACGTTTTCTCCTGAAGAAAATGAACAAGTGATTGAATATTTTATCGAAAAATATCCGGATATGGAATTGATTAATATACAAAAACCACCTGGAGTAGATCACGGGAATCCATTATGGTCAAAATCGAAAAATAGTGAATTAACGAATACGGCAAGACTTTGGCCGCACCATCTGAAAGGTGAAGGGCATTTTGCAGCAAAGCTGCGTAAAACCGGGACCGAAACCCCGGTACGAGTAAAGCCGGCTTTTAGCAATGTCACAAAAAATCAGGTGTCTGATTACTTTAAGTTTGTAAAAGAAAGTTTATCCCGAATCCCTTTCGACAATTTATTTTTGTTTCATCAGCAGCTTTATTCCCTACCGGAAGACTGCTTTGATTTGTCGGGATTAAAAGTTCTTCGAGCCGGCCTCCACTTAGGGGAATTGAAGAAAAACCGCTTTGAACCGAACCATGCACTCGCCCTGGCGCTAAAGCAGGAAGAGGCTGTCCATACATTTTCTCTTACAGCTGAAAATGACAGTTGGCTTCGGTACGTAAAAGGAGAAACTTTTTCAAGCGAAGGAGACAGAGGCTGGATGCTAGTTACGATAGACGGCTTCCCGCTTGGATGGGGAAAAGAAGCAAAAGGAACATTAAAGAATTTCTATCCAAAAGGCCTGCGAATACAGGGGGCATAATAAAGTAAAAGTTCCATCAGGAAAGAGCTTAATACCCGTTCATGCGGATTAAAAGAGGGCCGGCACAATACGGGAAAACTCCGTAAGAGCCCTGCCCTTTTTTTACTTGGTTGGAACTAACAAAGTAAATTGAATATTGTCTTCTTTTAAATCGAACTCATTTACTTTCACTTTAATATCGCTTTTCAGCTTCAATTTTTGAAGAGCTACATAAACCATTTCGTCATTTGGAACAATTGTTACCCAATCAGGCAGATGGTAACTGTCGCGGACAATTTTCAGCACATAGGAAACCGGCAGCTGCAGCTGGCCGATGGAAATCGATTTTTGCTTTAAAACGAGATTACCGTTTTCTAAAGCTTCCGGTTCAAATGTTAATCTCATTTCGAGATCCCTGCCGAAGAAAGGCATCGTGCCGTACAATTCCACTTCGTCCCTGAGCAAAACTTTGTAATCGACAGGCCCGGTTAACCCTTCTTTTTTAAGATAATGATTAATGACTTTGTTCAAATCTTCTTTATTCGTATCAATAACAAACTTCACATTCTCGCCATTATCCACTCTTGCCATTTCTGTTTCCTTTTTATCAGAAGGCAAGTTAATGAGAACAAAGAAAACAGCAACAAACGAAATATTGATCCCAAGCAAAAGAAAAAATAATATTTTCCATTTATTTTTCATTTCAACTAGTTCTCCTCTTTTTTCGCAGTGATCCTTTCTTCGGTGAGCTCCTCAAATCCCTGGCTTTTAAGGGTTTGAAACATTCTTTCTGCAATTAGTTTATACCCTTTGTCATTTGGATGAAAATAATCCTTGTGGAGTAAATTCTCCGGCGATTCCATGAAAATATCTGCTACCTCAACAAAATAAGCTTTGTTATATTGTGAAAGAATCGTTCTGCTTGTATTGTTCCAGTCAGAAATGACTAAATTCATTTCTTTAATATCAGAAAACCATTTAAAAAATGGATTATACAGTCCAAGCAGCAAAACGGTACTGTCCGGATTAAGCGTTTTGACCTTATCAATAATCTTATTTAATCGGTTCTTATACAATGCTTTTTCCCCTTCAAAATCCTGAAGCTTTAAATCCGAAAAATTTTCCCGGACTACTTTCATGACGTCATTGCCGCCGATCGTGATGACAACAATATCAGCCTCTTTAATCGCTTTCTTCACTTCAATTGTTTCCAGCCGTTCTAACAGCTGTGACGTTTTATGTCCTCTTACACCAAAATTATAAAATTCGGCATTGTTGATGGACTTCTCTTTTTCAAGCATTTTTTCAAGGTAAGGCAAATAGCCGCCTCGTCCCGTACTGTCGCCGACACCTTCTGTCAAAGAATCACCGATAGATACAACTTTAATATCCTTTGGGAAAAATTCTTCGTGAACTTCTTGTTTTAAACTTATTCCCGTTTGTTTTATAGAATTAACCCTTTCGCTTCCGGAAAAAGGAGAATAATTGAAAATAATGAAAAGAAATAAGCAGATAAAAAGAAAGGTGAGCACCTTCTTCATCAAATCACCTGCCTTATAATTTTATCCTTTATTATAACATGATTAAGAATCATCAGAGGAAAAATGCATTTGTACAGAAAAAAATAGGCCTTCTTCAGGCCTATTGTAGTGCTTTAATATCACTTATTATTTCATCAAAAGGAACTTCATTTAAACCTGTATATTCTTTCATCACATTTCCATTCTTGTCGACAAGATAGAAACTTGTTCCGTGAATAACTTGATCACCCTGCTTCGGTTTTTTAACTAACGCTTTAAAATTGTCGAGCGCAAATTTTTCAATTTCTTCCTGCTTATAGCCTGTTAGAAAATGCCAGTTACTTTGATCAGCGTGGTATTTTTCGCCATACTTTTTCAAAGTTTCAGGATCATCAACAGTCGGATCAACGCTGAACGAAACAAATTCTATGTTCTCAATTCCTTCTTCTTTCACCTTTTTTTGCAGTTTTGCCATGTTAAAAGTCATCGGTGGACAAACATCCGCACAATTCGTAAAGATAAAATCAGCAACCCAAACTTTTCCTTCAAGATCTTTTAAGCCAAACGGCTCTCCATTTTGATTTGTGAAATTAAAATCTTCAAGCGGTCGATTGATCGCATCCTCTATTTTACTTTGACCGCACGCAGAAAGGATCAATACGAGAATAAGTACTGTCAAGCCAATCAACTTATGTTTCATAATTACATTCACCTGCTATTCTTATATACTCGTGATTCATTCTAGCAAACGATTATGAAAGAAAAAAGAAAAATGTTTGACAAACTTGTGAAACACGGCTTTAAACACATAAAAAGAGTACCGGTAACCCGATACTCAGAATGTATTAAGCATTATTCTTTAATTCTGTTGAATTGAAAATCTGTTCATAAACAGGCCATTTCAGCACTCTCTTTAAATGGTTTCTAAATGAATAGCACTTTCTTGCCTTTCTCTCATGGTAAAGTGTTGTAATAAAAGTTTGCAAACGGACTTGGATCATAAAATAAAAAGGGTTATCTTCCTCCAATACAGGAATATCAATGACTTTTACCTTCTGTCCAACTACATTTTTGAACTCCAGGCTTTTAAATAACAAAATATCAATCCTCTTTTTCACCCGTTTGACTATATTATACCCTATTTCCCGCTCGAAATGTGCCTGAATATGAGAAAAAGAAAAATATTTGTGAAGAAAGAATTAGAAAAAAAACTTGCTGCTTCCGTATATTTTTTATTCATACCATTACTTAAACTTCCTCACCATATTCTTCATTCCAGTCCTGTTCTTTTTTTAATTTGCGCTTATAAACGATTTTCGATAAGTTGATGCTGATTTCGTAAAGGAATAATAATGGAATCGACACTAAAATATCTGACATAAAGTCCGGCGGCGAGATAATGACAGAAATAACAACTAAGACAAAGTATGCATATTTGCGCACTTTTTGCAAAACGTACGGATTAATAATGCCAAGAGATGTAAGGAACATGACGACAACCGGCAGCTCAAAAAGCACACCGAACGGCAAAGTCATGTGCATAAGAAAGCGGAAGTATTTTTCCGCAGTAAAATTTGTTTCCATTAAATCTCCGCTCAACTCGACCAAAAAATTCAAGACGGTTGGGAAGATGACAAAATAACCGAAACAAAGACCTGCTATAAAAAGAAAAAATAATGCCGGAATATAAGTCAGGGTAACTTTTCTTTCATTCGGTCTTAATGCCGGTCTTACAAACAGCCACGCCTCAAGCGCAAATACCGGGATTGTGGCAGCCACAGCGATGACAGTGGCCAACATAAAATAAACCCAAATGACATCGCTTGGACCGAGAACGATTAATTTTACATCCAGGTCGCGTACGAGCCATTTATAAATATCTTTCACATATATAAAACTAACGACAAAAAAAATCAAAAATGACGCAACGGTTATGATCAGGCGCTTTCGCAATTCTTCTAAGTGCTCGACTACATTTAATTCCTTGTCTTCCATTTCAATCTCCTGCCTAATCTCTGCTTGAGAATAAAAATAAAGAAAAGGTGCAGAAACTTCTACACCTTATTTCAGTTCTTTCTTTTTGACATCATCAAATTCTTCCATGACATCGTTTGTTAGATCACGTGTTGATTTTTTAAATTCACGCAATGTTTGGCCAAAGGCACGGCCGATTTCCGGAAGTTTTTTCGGACCGAAAATAATTAATGCCAGAACAAGTATAAGTATTAAACCTGGAACACCGATATTTGACATACAGTTACATCCCTTTCAGTCAGCGTTGTAAATCTACCATGATTATATTATTTTTTCATAAAGCATTCGTTATTTAAAAGAAAAAGTTCATAAGATGTTCATAAATTTCATTCATTTTAAGTTAATGTAATCGTTTATATAGTACACTAAACGAGCAAATGATACAAGTTGCTGTCTTTATTAATTTCCTGAAACGGAAATCCCTTTTTTTTCATTCGCGAAATTAAATCATGGTAGTCTTCTCTATGCTTAAGTTCGATGCCCACGAGAGCCGGTCCATTTTCTTTATTATTTTTCTTTGTATATTCAAATCTTGTAATATCATCAGTTGGTCCAAGAACTTCATCCAAAAATTCCCTTAAGGCGCCTGCACGCTGCGGAAAATTTACGATGAAGTAATAAAGCAATCCTTCATATTGAAGGGAGCGCTCTTTAATCTCTTGCATCCGCCCAATATCGTTATTGCCTCCGCTGATCACGCAGACAACGGTCTTTCCTTTTATTTCGTCTTTGTAAAAATCCAAGGCCGCAATTGGCAATGCTCCGGCAGGCTCAGCTACAATCGCATGTTCATTATACAACTCCAAAATGGCCGAACAAACTTTTCCCTCCGGCACGAGCAAAATGTCATCAACAAGTTCACGGCAAATATCCAATGTTTTTTCACCAACAGATTTAACTGCAGCTCCATCAACGAATTTATCAATATCTTCAAGTGTGGTGACAGCTCCCAATGATATTGACTTTTTCATTGACGGTGCACCCTCTGGCTCTACACCAATTAATTTTGTAAGAGGAGAAATACTTTTAATATATGTGCTTAACCCTGACATAAGTCCGCCGCCGCCAATGCTGGCAAATACAAAATCGATCGGCTCTTCACAGTCATTTAATATTTCAACCGCAACGGTGCCTTGACCGGCAATGACGGTTTCATCATCAAATGGATGGATAAATGTACGGTTTTCCTTTTCTGCGCATAAAACTGCTTCGTTATATGAATCATCAAATGTATCGCCGACAAGAATAATTTCCACATGCCCTCTCCCGAACATTTCCACTTGGCTGACTTTTTGTCTTGGGGTTGTTGACGGCATAAAGATTTTCCCGTTCACGCCAAGCTGCCTGCAGGCATAAGCAACGCCCTGGGCATGATTGCCGGCACTCGCGCATACAACACCATTCGCTAATTTTTCCTCGCTTAGTGTTTTCATTGAATAATAAGCTCCACGCAGTTTAAAGGAACGCACATGCTGGAGATCTTCCCTTTTTAAATAAATGTTGCACTCGTACTTTTCTGATAATCGTTCATTTTTTTGAAGCGGTGTATGGGCGACAATATCTTTAAGCTGCTGATAGGCGATCAAAATATCCTCAACATGTACCCATTTCTTTTTCAATACTTTCTGTTCCATCTTCATCCTTCTCTCTTAACCTTTATGATTTGTACATTATACCATGTATCTATGCACTTTCAAGACAAATATTTTAAATTTTTTGTTTTTTTAACGATCATACACCAGAAAGATAAGTTGCCATTTCTATCTTTGTTAGCGCAGCTCCGCCCCTTTTCCTAAAAAACAACATGAGTATTAAACTCCCAACCCTAACATGGCAATAGCTTTCATTATAAAACAAAACCAACATAATAAGGCGGTGTGAGCGAAGCAAAGCTCCAAATATTTACAATGCTAAACAAGCTTCTTGCAAAAGATAAGTTTCCATTTCTATCTTTGTTAGCGCAGCTCCGCCCCTTTTCCAAACAAAAAAACAGCCGAAAGATTCGGCTGCTTCGTCGGTTTATTTTCGATGATAAATTAGAAATTCATAATCGTAAGGATTTTTTTCATCCTTTATTCCTTTTTCTTGTGAGAGGAGTTCCCATTCTTCCATATTAAGCTCAGGGAAGAATGTGTCTCCCTCAAATCTGTCATAAATTTGTGTCAAATACAGCCGGTCTGCAAACGGTAATATTTGTTTAAAAATTTCCGCTCCGCCGATAACGAAAACTTCTTTATTTTTTTCAGCTGCATAATCGACAAGCTCTTGAACGGAATGAAGAACCGTACATCCGTCGCATTGAAAATCGTTCTGTCTTGTAATGACAATATTTTCTCTACCCGGAAGATTCCTGCCGATCGAATCGTGCGTTTTTCGGCCCATCGCAATTGGATGGCCCATCGTCACCCGCTTAAAAAATTTTAAGTCTTCCGGCAGGTGCCATGGGAGTTGATTGTCTTTTCCGATCACACGGTTTTCATCCATTGCCCATATTAAAGAAATCATACACTGACAACCCCTTTAATATGCGGGTGAGGATCATAACCCTCAAGAACAAAATCTTCGTAGCGGAAATCGAAAATATCGTTCACATCCCTGGCTATTTTCATCTTTGGAAGCGGACGGGGATCCCTTGTTAATTGAAGTTTTACTTGTTCAATATGGTTCAGATAAATATGGACATCCCCAAACGTATGTATAAATTCACCAGGTTCAAGGCCGCAAACTTTCGCAATCATGAATGTCAATAATGCATAGGAAGCGATATTAAATGGTACTCCGAGGAAAACATCAGCCGAACGTTGATAAAGCTGGCAGGATAGTTTCCCGTCTGCGACATAAAATTGAAACAAACAATGGCACGGCGGAAGCGCCATTTTCGGAAGATCGGCCACATTCCAGGCACTGACGATCAATCTTCTGGAGTTCGGATTGTTTTTAATTTGATCAATCAGCTCGCTGATTTGGTCAATCGTTTGGCCGTCCGCTCCGGTCCAGGACCGCCACTGATGCCCGTACACCGGACCAAGATCCCCATTTTCATCGGCCCATTCGTTCCATATCCGCACCCCATTTTCCTGAAGGTACTTGACGTTTGTATCACCTTTTAAAAACCATAGCAATTCATGGATAATCGATTTTACATGAAGTTTCTTTGTTGTTAACAGTGGAAAACCTTCCTGCAAGTCAAACCTCATTTGATAGCCGAACGTGCTGATTGTTCCTGTTCCAGTACGATCATCTTTTACAATTCCATTATTTAAAACATGCTCGCAAAGCTGTAAATATTGCTTCAACGATACCACCTCTTTACTCGAAGATTCAAACTTGTGTGTCTTTCCTATTGTATCTTAATAAGGATCTTTATGGAACAACTCCCACTGACGAAGAGGTCTTTTTACATCATTTCAGATTTTTGATGAATCGGTAAGTTGCGGGAGCTTTTTGTTTTAATTCCTGCTTATATTTTCCGCCAAGGTAATACATCGCAAAGCTTTCAGCAAAATATTCTTCGGGAAATGTTAAAAAGTAGGCTCTCCCAGGGAATAAATTATTTCTTTCTAGTTCCCATATTCTTAAAAATGTTTCTTCGTATCGAATTTCATTATATACATACCGGTCGATGGAATGTGCCAGTTCATGAAGTTCTAGATTGACTGAACCGTGCCCTTTTCCTTTTTCACTGGAGCCGATCTTCACTAGAACTGTCTTCGCTCCTCCTATTCCGGGCACCTCATCCCATGTTGTCCCATTTTTGTAGCCGCGGGGAATGATGCCGCGCAAATGTTGTGCGGAAGGATTGTCCGTCAGCTTGCCTTCAAATAATTTTACTGAAATCCCTTTTTGGGCTGCTTTTTTCAGCATGGATTCAGGGAGATTATCGATGTGAGAGATGATTGAAGCAGCTTCCTTCTGGTCAAAAGGCCCCTCCGGCAGCAAAATCATGTCACCGAGAATATCGGGAGATTGGAGGTTCAATTGATCCTTGAGGACAGAGTGGCTTGAAAAATCTTTTAATTTAATGCTGTCAATCGGCGACGGGGAATTTCCCAATAATGCAAGGGAAACAGAAACAACGGAAACCATTCGAAACCACTTGCGCATAAAAATCATCCTTCTGCAAATCTTGGAAGCTAGTTAATAGGAACTATAGAAAAATCGGAAATTATTATTCATATTATAGCATACGAGATTTGCATACAGAATTCGCTAGTCTTTGAGAAAATCAGGAAGTATTGGGAAAATTGCCGATACGCCTGCTGAAACCCCTTTCATCTTTGTTCTTGTCCGTGCATAAGCTTGAGTATGAACTCAAGAAGGTGAACTCAGTGAGGTTTTTATACGGAAGAACGTCTCCAAAGCGCCTTGCCGCTGAGTTGGAAGCCGTTCAATCAACAATGCTATCAAGTTATTTTATCATCGTTGATTTATTGATCTTCTCTGTTTTCTTTACCATTTTACTTATGAAAATATTTCATTCGTTTTTATCCGCATTGGCATTTTGCCTAGCCTTATATTTTTTTGGAATCATCTTGTTTCTGATTTTGCGAAAATGGTTTAAATAAGGGGCCAGACCCCTACTTTGGTAGGGTCTGGCCCCAATTTGAACTTATAGTACATTCTCTTTTTTATGTTCAGCTGTTTCTTTTTTCTTATTCAAGTTGTGAATGACAAAAGTGATGCCAAATATAATTAACAGGAGAATCAAAAAGTAAATATGGTCTAAATGAAAGCCGAATACTCCAGCCATCATTTTTGCAGCAATAATGAAAATCAAAACATATGCAGTTGTTTCTAGCTCAGGTACTCTATCAATCAGTTTTATAAATACTCCGGCTACTCCGCGCATCATTAAGATACCAAGCATACCGCCCAATAACAGAATCCAGATTTCCTGACTGATGCCGAATGCAGCCAAAACGCTGTCGACAGAAAAGGCAATGTCCATTAATTCTACCGATATAACTGTTCCCCAGAAAGTACCAAACAATCGAATCAGCAGACCATTTTTATCAATACCTTTAACTTCTTCTGGCTCATGTTCCTCGCCCTTTTTCTTATCCATAAAATATTTTATCGATAACCAGGCCAAATACGATGCACCGAGTACCTTCACCCACCAAAGTTTTATTAAAAATACACCTAAGCCGATTGCGATAAACCGGAAAGTATACGCTCCCAACAATCCATAGAAAAGCGCTTTTTTCCGTTTCTCCGTTGGCAAATGTTTCACCATTACAGCCAGCACTAAAGCGTTATCGGCTGACAATAATCCTTCGAGAATGACAAGTGTTCCAATTAACCCCAAGCTGACAGGGTCTGTTAAGACTTTCACCCACATATCCCAGTCGAAAAATTGGGAATATGTTTGAATAATACCTTCTAGTAATGACATTAATGTTTTTCCTCCCGGTTGTAAATCAAAGCATAGAAAGGGGCTGACTCGTAAAGGGTCTGGCTCCTTCCGACATTGACAAAATATAGAATGGTTTTATTAGTGCTTGTCTATATGATGTCTTGGAGGGGTCTGGACCTTTACTCTTGAGTCAGCCTCAAATGAATAGTCTTAAAAACTCATAGAAACATTTTTTCATAAAAAATGATTTTTTTCAATTCTGTTCTACACACTTTTCCACTTCGGCGGGGTGTTTTTATCCCAATAAATAGACCCGAGATGGTGATGGGCCTGGAAATTGTCATGGTGTGTATGATAATGAAAATTAAACCAGTAGCCTTCAAGTGGCGGATGATCCCTTCTTACATGAAAACGGATCAGATCTGTTTTCGTCCGGCTGTCCATGATATGGAAAATTTTCTCTGAAGTGCCTCCTCCGGGAACTTCCGTAACTTCAAGACGAGACAGCTCCTCATTCGGGTACTGGGCAGCAACCGTTGCAATTGCTTTTTCAATGTTGGGAAGAATCAATTCTTTAAATTCATCCTCAATGACGGGCTTAATTCTCGGTCCGAATTTTCTGTATGATTGTTCCTCTGCTTCCTTAACCATATTTTGAATAAATACATCCTTGACTGATGATGCTTCCTCAAAATTGCTTTCTTCTGCCGTAGTTTCATCCAATTTCTCTGCAGAATCGGATTCATATGTATCCCGTTTCGGCTGCTTTTGTGCGTTTGCATTGTCATATAAAAAGTCCGGAGACGGGGTAACCATACCTAACGTTAATATGGATACAAGTACGACGAATGATTTTCGAAGCCATTTAGGCATACTGGTCAACACCTTCCTTGGATTAGTTGCTGAAAATTGGGTAAAGATGCCGGGATTACGTTTCTTAATTGCCTTTTTAATAAATGGCATTCATGTGGTCCGCCATGCTGTTGTTTATTGAAAACCAACCAAACATATAAATGCCTGCTGCTTTTCCATGCTATTATACTTTTTATTACGTAAAAATGAGTAAAAATGTTTCATTTTTTTTCATTAAGGTTAAAATAAAAATAATATCATTCTTCTTTGAATAGTCATAATTTTGGAACTACTATTACTATTAATAGACTAAGGGGGTTTTTGTTGTGGATTGGAGTTTAGCAATCGTTATCGGCTGCCTTTTGATGATGGGCTATTTTGTGTATCTGGCAATCGCGGACTAATAAATAAAGAGGAGCGGACTTTTCCTCTCCTCCTTTTTCGGGGTCTGGCCCTCAATCAATTAACGCATTATCGCATTAGCGCAATGAGGGTCTGGCCCGCGATCAATTAACGTATTAACGCGTTAATGCGGTGAGGGCTATGCTTTCACGCAGTGGCGCTTTTCTATTTCTCAAGCACGCCGAAATGAAATTTAGCCGTTTTCCTTTTATAAACATGAAATCCGAACTTTTCAAACCGAGAACTTCTAAAATGATCTTTTAGCACAATTCGTTTCCTTGCAACCCTCATCGCTTCATTCATTAATTCTTCATCGAGATCATGATAAACCGCAAATTTCGTCAGTGCCTGAATTCCATCTGATTCGAGAATATTCTCTTCAAACATCGGATCAAAATAGACAACATCATAGCTTTCATCTGCAAGAGATTGCAAATATTTTTTTGAAAGGCTTGAGACGACATTGATTCTTTTCATTGCTAGATCCATCATCTCAAGACCTGAATTCCACTTGCTTAAACCTTTTTCTACGATATAAGCTAAATATGGATTGGCTTCAACTCCTGTCACCTCACCTTCTTCACCTACAGCGAAGCTTGCAATTATACTGTCGGAAGCAAGCCCGAGTGTACAATCAAGAAAGCTCATTCCCAGCTTTAATTCTGCTGCTTCAAGAAATGGATCATGCTCCCCCTTTAACAGCCTTTTAATTCGAAACATTGCCGAATTCGGATGAAAAAAGAAAGGATCTTTTTCCCCTAATGGATATAATTCGAGACGTTCTTTCCCAACTACGATACAATCATCTTGCAATATGCGTTGAATCGATAGGATCGAATGCTTTTTCCTTTCTATATATTTCACTTGCAAATCTTTTGCAATTTGTTTTGCTTGTTCAATCATTACCTCGTTTGTTCGTCCTGCAGTCGTTACAAACATGTTTTCACCTGAATATATGTTTTTTTAGAAGCGTAAAAAGAAAAAGGACGCCTTTCGGACATCCCTTTCATACAAATTATATAGATGCTTTTTTGCGATTAGCAATGTTGTTCAAATGCGGCTAAGAGGTTTTCCATTATCTCTTCCATTGGATGGTCTTCAATATCATGGCGCGGAATAAAATGAACAACTTCTTTTCCTTTTAAAAGAGCCATTGACGGAGAAGATGGTTCATAGCCTGTGAAGTATTCGCGCATTTTTGCGGTTGCTTCTTTATCTTGTCCGGCAAAAACTGTAACTAAATGGTCCGGTTTTTTGTCACTCCGCAATACTGCTTGTGTTGCTGCAGGGCGGGCAAGGCCGGCTGCACATCCGCATACTGAATTTACAAAGACAAGTGTAGTGCCTTCAGTGTTTTCCATAAATTCTTCTACATCATTAACAGTGAGAAGTTCTTTAAATCCGGCCTGCACGAGTTCCTCACGCATCGGTTTTACCATTTGCTTCATATATTCTTCATATGCCATGGACATATAGTTACCCCTCCCTTTCTATATTTGCAATGTAAGCATACTATAATCCATGCTTACATTGCAATTTTACTGTCGGGATTAGAGCTTCAAAGTTTCTTTCGCCGGTGCATCTTCAAAGTAATCAGTCACCGCACCTCTTGACGCACAGGAAACGAGTCTCGCATATTTCGCCAATGCTCCTCTGGTTGGCAATGCAGGCGGCTCCCAGTTTCGTTTTCGTTCTTCAAATTCACTTTCTGTCAAAGCAACCGAAATCTCTTGCGTTTCACTGTCAATGGTGATCATGTCACCATTTTGAATAAAGGCGATCGGACCGCCGACTTGTGCTTCCGGAGCAATATGACCGACTACAAGGCCATGGGTTCCTCCTGAGAAACGGCCGTCTGTTAAAAGCGCTACGCTTTCGCCAAGTCCTTTTCCGACAAGAATTCCGGAAATGGAGAGCATTTCAGGCATTCCAGGACCGCCTTTAGGCCCTTCATAGCGGATAACTAATACATCCCCCGGTTGTATTTCTCCGTTTAAAACTGCTTTCGTAGCTGATTCTTCGTCATCAAATACTTTCGCTGGTCCGGTATGCCGTGTTACTTTTAAGCCTGAAACTTTTGCTACTGCACCGGCAGGCGCAAGGTTCCCTTTTAAAACGACAAGAGGGCCTTTTTCCTTGAGCGGCTTATCAAGTGGATAAATGATTTTTTGGCCTTCTTTCAAGTCAGGGGCTTCAGCAAGGTTTTCTGCCAATGTTTTTCCGGTAACTGTCAAGCAGTCTCCATGCAACAGGCCGGCATTAAGCAGCATTTTCATTACAGCCTGTACTCCTCCAGCCTCATGCAAGTCCTGCATAACGTATTTGCCGCTTGGCTTCAAGTCAGCGATATGCGGAACTTTTTTCTGAATCCGGTTAAAATCTTCAAGTGAAAGATCAACTTCGGCAGCATGGGCAATCGCCATTAAATGTAAAATCGCATTTGTTGATCCGCCTAAAGCCATTACAACGGTAATCGCATTTTCAAATGCTTTTTTCGTTAAAATATCACGGGGGCGAATATCTTGTTCAAGCAAACGGTAAACAGCTCGTCCCGCTTCATAACAATCATTTCGTTTCTCATCTGTTTCTGCAGGGTTCGAAGAACTTCCCGGCAAGCTCATACCGAGTGCTTCAATCGCGCTTGCCATTGTATTGGCAGTATACATTCCTCCGCAAGAACCGGCGCCGGGACATGCATGACATTCAATCTTATGCAGGCCTTCCCTATCGATATCTCCTTTATTATATTGGCCGACACCTTCAAAAGCGGAAACGATATCAATATCTTTTCCATTTAATTTTCCAGGTTTGATTGTTCCTCCATAAACAAACAAAGAAGGCAAATTCATTCTCGCAATGGCCATCAAACAACCGGGCATGTTTTTATCACAGCCTCCGATTGCGACAAAACCATCTAAATTTTCAGCACCTACAACCGTTTCAATCGAATCGGCAATGAGATCACGGCTCGGCAGGGAATATCTCATTCCCTCTGTTCCCATAGAAATCCCGTCCGAAACGGTAATCGTATTAAATACAAGCGGTGCACCGCCTGCATCCTTTGCACCTTCTTTCGCTTTGAAGGCTAGTTCATTAATATGTATGTTGCAAGGGGTTACCTCGCTCCATGTACTGGCAATCCCGATCATCGGTTTTTTGAAATCCTCATCGGTAAACCCAACTGCCCGAAGCATTGCTCGGTTCGGAGCTCTTCTTTCATCATCACTAATTACATGGCTGCGAATTCTTAAGTCTCTAGTCATCTGATCTTCCTCCGAATTTTATTTTCTTTCAAATATAGACCTTTTCACAAAAATTTTCAATAATTTTGTAAAATTTTAATGTTTTTGATTATTTGAAAACGTTTTCAAAATTAAATTTGCGTTAATTGTCGTTAATTGCGGAAAAAATATAATATTTGGTTACAATTTAATAATCGCGGTTATTTTGAAAAAATAGCTGTTATACCAAAATTATCGCAGTTATTTTTAAAAAATCGCTGTTATATCAAAATTATCGCAGTTATATTGAAAAAATCGCAATAATATCAAAATAATCGCAATAATAATGAATTTAGCGGTAAATTCAAAAAAAGGGACTAACCATTGAAGGTTAATCCCTTTCGTTTGTTCGACTATCTTGTTTTCTTGCTTCGGTCATTTGCTTCCAGACGGATCCCTTCGCTTCCTCGCCGCCTTTAATCCGGGCGATCGCAAGCTTTACTTGCATACTTACTTCAAATTCAGGATCATCCTCAGCAGCTTTTAAAGCAGGAAGCGCCCTTTCATCGCCTACCTCATACAAAAACATGGCGGCACGCCAGCGGACAAGTTTGCTCTCATCTTTCAACGCTTCCATCATTTCGTCCATTGCTTCTTCAAATCCTAAATCAGATAAGCAATCTCCTGCCGTCCTTCTTACCGTAACCGTTTTATCTTTTAGGCCCTTATAAAGCAACGGCAGAACTCTTTTATCTTCAATCATTCCAAGATAAACAACTGCGAGCCTTCTAATCGACGCCTTTTCGTCATGAAGTGCTTTTTCCAAAAGAGGGAGATCCTCGATTGTCGGGTCATCCATTTGTTCGAGCAGCTGATACCGTTTTCTCCAATCCGGATCATTTAAATCGTCAAGGGAAACTTTTTTCCTTTCCCGAATTTGTTTTCCTTGATTTTTTTTATCAGGATCTTTCGCAGCTTTTACAAGCGCTTCAAGCCTATCATCGGGATAGGCAGCCATTAATTCCTCTTTAACATCATGGCCGATCTGATCGAAATCTCCGTAGCGGACACCAAACTCTTTCCATTTTCGTTCTATCACAATATTGTCATTCGGGTCTTGCGCTCGTTTAATTGCATTAATAAAATTTTCCGGCAGTCCATACCGTCTTTCTTCCGTACCGTCGATTAACTTAATTTGCATCGGAATGCCTTTATACATCTGAACTTGAACTTTAATTTCACCAAAATGGTCATTTACGGCTGATTCTGGCTCACTATCGTCATCTTGGTCTTCCCCGAAAGCTTCCCTTACTTTTGGCAAAATAGTTTTCCAGTCATACTTCGCATTTCTTTCAACGGCTAAAAAATCTGCAACATGATAAACACCTTTTACACCTTCAATTTCGAGGATGTTCCGGATGACTTCCGGTGCACCTTCACTCGTTTCTTTTTTATAGTTGTTCCTCTTCCCCATCGGAAGTTCTTCATCGAGAATGATTTTCATCGTATTGGGGCTTGGAGTAGGTTCGATTGCAATTATTTTCATCTGGCTTCATCCTTTTTCAACATAATCACATTGTTTATTTATTTTAACATACGGTTATGGTCGATTCACATTTTGTGCTTGTCTTAGTCTTATAAAAAAAACCCGGCATCAAAATTCACCGGGCAATAAATTGCTGTTTATTCATTTTCTGCGAGCTCTGATAAATAAGTCCAGCGTTCAATTAAATGTTCAAGTTTTTCATTAAGCTCCGCTTCTTCTTCCACAAGCTTCTGGGCTTTTTCAAAATCGCTGCCTGTATTCGCCATTTCCTCTGAAACTTCACGTAGACGGGATTCAATTTTTTCGATATGATCATCAATCTCTTCCCACTCTTTTTTCTCTTTAAAGGTCATTCTTTTCTTCTTCGGTTTTTCTTGTGCAGGCGTCTTCTCTTGTTTTTTAGGCTGCTTACTATTGACTGTGGCTGACTGTTTTTCCAAATACTCGGTATAGTTTCCGTAAAAAAAGTCAATGATTCCATCGCCTTTTAATACGAGAAGCTGTTCGGCAACTTTATCAAGGAAATAGCGGTCATGGGATACGGTTATGACAACCCCTGGAAAATCCTCCAAATAATCTTCAAGAACCGTCAATGTTTGCGTATCAAGATCATTGGTCGGCTCGTCCAACAGGAGGACATTTGGTTCCTCCATCAGGATTTTCAATAAATAGAGGCGGCGCTTTTCCCCGCCGGACAATTTTCTGATTGGCGTTCCGTGGGTATGCATGGGAAAAAGAAATCGTTCAAGCATCTGGGCAGCGGAAATCGTTTTTCCGTCAGATGTTTGGACCACTTGAGCGGTTTCTTTCAAATATTCGATCATCCGCTTGTTTTCATCCATGTCCTCGCTTTCTTGCGTGTAAAAAGCGGTTTTAACCGTTTGGCCGGCAATGAAATCCCCGTGATCGAGCGGAATTTTTCCGGCAAGAATATTGAGAAGTGTGGATTTCCCTGTGCCGTTCCGGCCGATGATTCCAATTCTGTCACCGGGTTTTACAAGCAAGTTAAAATCTTTTAAAATGACTTGGTTTCCATATGCTTTAGAAGCAGATTTCAGTTCAAATACTTGTTTTCCAAGCCTGCTTCCGCTTAACGCAATATCCAGCTTTTCACTGCTTTTTACATTTGACAGCTGTTCATCCAATTTTTCAAAGCGTTGAATTCTTGCTTTTTGTTTTGTTGATCTTGCTTTTGCGCCTCTCCTGATCCACTCAAGTTCACGGCGGTACAGGTTCTTTCTTTTTTCAATTGTTGCTTGTTCGTTTTCTTCACGGATTGCTTTCGCTTCTAGAAAAGCAGCATAATTCCCTTTATAACTGAATAAATTTCCTCCGTCCAATTCAAAAATACGGTTTGTTACCCGATCAAGGAAATAACGGTCATGGGTGACAAGCAAAAGAGATCCACTGTATCTCGCCAAATATTCTTCAAGCCATTTGACAGATTCGTAGTCAAGATGGTTTGTAGGCTCATCAAGGATCAAGAGGTCGGGTTCTTGAATCAACACTTGGGCAAGTGCTACCCGTTTCTTTTGCCCACCGGATAGTTCTCCAATCTTTTTATTAACATCTTCAATTCCCAATTTTGTTAAGATAGATTTCGCGTTTGTGCTTGTATCCCATGCATCCATCGAATCCATTTTCCGCTGATAATCAAACACTCGTTCTTGAAGTGCTTGATTATTTGGCAAGTGAGTTAGTTCCAATAGCGCTTGTTCATATTCCCGCAGTAATCGGAAAACGGGCGCATCACCTTCAAAAACTTGTTCCAAAACGGTCAATTCATGGTTTAAATCAGGTTTCTGAGCTAAATAAGAGATTTTATAATCCTTTGCACAGACAATTTTGCCTGAATCCGGAATATCTACTCCGGCGACAATTTTCAGCAAAGATGATTTCCCTGTGCCGTTTACGCCAATTAAGCCTACTCTTTCTTTTTCCAAAATTGTAAAGGAAATGTCGCGAAACAGCTGTTTCTCTCCATATGTTTTTGATACTTGTTCAATCGAAATCATTTTCATTCTTGACCATTCCATTCGCTGTAAAATTGATTCAAAAATGCTTCCATAAATTGATGGCGTTCTCTAGCCATTTCTTTGGCCGTTGCTGTATGTAAGCTGTCTTTTATTTTAAGAAGCTTTTCATAAAAATGATGAATAGAAGAGGTTTCACCATTTCGGTACTCTTCAACCGTCATGTTTTCACGTACGGAAAGGCTCGGATCAAATATTGGCTGACCTTTCTTTCCGCCATATGCAAATGCTCTGGCAATGCCGATCGCCCCAATGGCATCAAGCCTGTCTGCATCCTGAACGATTTTAGCTTCGGCTAAAGACAGCTTCGGGCCATTTCCCCCTTTAAAAGAGATCGAAAAGATAATCTCCGTAATATGCTTTTTTATCGCCGGAGGCAAATCAAGCACTTCCATGAAGCTTGCAAGTTTGTACCGGCCTTCTTCTTGACTGTTATTTAATTTATCATCCGGGATGTCGTGGAGCAGCGCTGCCATCTCAATAATAAACGGATCACCGGATTGTTCTTTTTTCGATATATATAAAGCATTCCGCCTTACGCGGTCAACATGATGCCAGTCATGCCCCGTCGATTCACGGCCCAACACATGTTTGACGAATGCTTCTGTTCTCTTAATTATTTTCTCTTGCATGAAGACACCTTCTTTCATCCCGAATTTAATTTTAGCATGAAAGAAAGAGAGCCGTAAAAAAGAAAAGTGCCTTGACAGCACTATTTCAAATCACGGAACCAGCTGATTCCAAGTGTATGTTCGCCTGCGTGGACACCGATGGTAGCACCAAGCGGGCAGCAAATGAACCGGATGTCCGGAAACTCTGCCTCAAGCTCTGATTGCCATGATTTTGCTGAATCTTCATGAAGCCCGTATAATATATATACTTCCTTAAACGAATGCTTCTCCAAGGATTCTCGCAAATACGCAGCAATCTTTTCCTTTGCTTTTTTTTCGCTTCTCGCTTTTTCTTTTACATTGAGACTGCCGTTTTCAATCGTAATGATCGGCTTAATGCTCAGCATGCTTCCCAGCAAAAATTGTACTCCCGACATTCTTCCGCTGCGATGAAGCTGTTCAAGACTTCCGATTAGAACGTATGTTTCATTGCTCTCGGCGACCTGTTCTATTCTTTTTTTCGTTTCCTGTATGCTTAACCCTGAATCAATGCAGCTTATTCCTAATTTGATTAGGGCTGACAAAGGATAGGTTAGAATTTTTGAATCGATTGTAGTAACAGGAATATCAACCATTTGCGCCGCTTGTTCACTTGAAGAAACCGTTCCGCTTAAATTTGAAGATACATGTACGGAAATAATATAGTCATAGGTTTCCGACAGACTTGTATAAAGTTTGCGAAATTCTCCGATCGATGGCTGAGAGGTTTTCGGCGGTGTTTTTAACGATTTCAGCCTTTCAAACAGCTGATGCGGCGAAAGTTCGATGCCATCTAAAAATTCCTCTTCATCAAGAAGAATTGTCATTGGAATCGTGTAAACATCGGGATGGTTTTTTAGTTCTTCATCAATATATGCAGTGCTGTCTGTGACCCAGGCAACCCGTGCCATTAAATCTCCCCCTTTATATTTATATATTCTTCTTTTTTAAAATAAGAATTAGTTGGGTACTATATAATAGACTCATAAACTAGATTGAATGCTCATAAATGTGTTCGAAGGCTCATATATCAGAACGACCGCTCATATTTCAAAATCAGGGCTCATATCTCAGATCGACGGCTCATAAATTCAAATAAAGGCTCATTTATCAAATCGACGGCTCATATTTCAAAATCAGGGCTCATAATTTAATATAAAGGCTGATATATTTAAATAAAGACTCAACTAATTACAAAAATACCGTTCGACCACTATGTTTTGACTTCGATTAGAATCCTCGGATCGCAAAAATAAGTCTACACTGCCACCACGTTAATGTCCTATAATAAAAAACCTTGCCAATTACGGCAAGGCCATCCGTTCTTAAAAATTTTCGAGATCTCCTAAATATTTTATGTAAATTTGCTGACATCCAATCATTGCGAAAAATACTCGTATCACCTGTTCATTATACAATTGCAGTCAATTTTTTTAAAGTTTGAATCATGAAAGGAATCATTTCTGCCAGATCATCAATTTGTTCTTCACTAATCAATCGATTAAAAGAAACAGACGTTTCACTTTTGATCCATTTGTTGTCTGCAGACGGATCGATAATGATTTTTTGTGTGACGGTTCTGTTTTCTCCCCAAATTCCCTTTACCGTCTTCCATATTTTCTTATTGATCTCCGTGTCATTTTCATGCTCGGCGATAAAAACGATCATAACATTTGAGCCGGAAAGCTTGACTGATTGGGCTGCAGGAAGCAGTTCTGCAGCCAGATTTTCAAGCTTTGCCTCCATTATGAATTTTGCAATTATTTTTTGCGATTGAATTTCTCCAGCATCGATAAAAGAAATGTTAAATTCTCTTGAAAGCTTGGCCGTGTTTAGTAAATCATTTCGATCAATAACACGTATTTCCCCGCTAAGATCAAGGTCATACACAGCACCTTCGATCACAACTTTCATATTTTCAAAAGCAGTAGGATCAAACATTGTATCACTCCACATTTCGCCTTGACAGGCACAATTGGCTAAAACAATCCAACAGCTCTTCCGTTTTCATCCACGTCCATTTTTAAGGCTGCGGGCTGTTTTGGCAAGCCCGGCATTGTCATTACTTCTGCGGTTAAGGCAACAATGAACCCGGCACCGATTGATGGCTTTAACTCGCGAACAGTTATTGTAAAATCTGTTGGCCGTCCGAGCTTTCCAGGATTGTCTGTCAAAGAATACTGGGTTTTCGCCATGCATACAGGCAAATTGCCCCAGCCATTTGCTTCAAATTCGATCAGCTGTTTTTTCGCTTTAGGAGAAAATTCAACGTCTTTCCCTCCATATACTTTTTGAACGATGGTACGGATTTTCTCTTCCAACGGTTCCGAAAGATCGTATAAAGGAGAGAAATTCGCTTCTTTTTCTTCGATTACTCGTAATACGGTCTGCGCCAAGTCTACTCCGCCTGCACCGCCTTTTTCCCATACTTCCGTTAATGACACAGGAATATTTTCCCCTCTGCATAGGTTAAGAAGTGTTTGAATTTCGAGATCTGTATCGGTATGAAACTTGTTGATGGCCACAACATAAGGGAGACCAAAGCTTTCAATTGTTTCAATATGTTTTTTTAAATTGGCGAATCCCTGAGTCAATGCGCCGATATCTTCTTTCTTTAATTCGGATTTTAAGAGACCCCCATGCATTTTTAGGGCGCGAATCGTCGCAACAATGACGACAGCTTCCGGATGAAAACCTGCACTTCTTGCCTTAATATTCAAGAACTTTTCCGCACCTAAATCCGCACCAAAGCCTGCTTCGGTGACAACATAATCTGCTAGCTTTAATGCTGCAGTTGTCGCAATCACACTGTTGCAGCCATGGGCGATGTTGGCAAACGGTCCGCCATGAATTAACGCCGGAGTATGTTCAATTGTTTGAACGAGGTTTGGTTTTACAGCTTCCTTTAATAATAAAGCCAATGCCCCCTCAACCCCTAAATCTCCAACGGTTACCGGCTGTTTATCGTAATTATAGGCAATGACCATTCTAGAAAGCCTTCTTTTTAAATCCTCGAGGTCTTCAGCCAAGCATAAAACAGCCATGATTTCAGATGCAACCGTTATATCAAAGCCATCTTCTCGCGGCACTCCTTGTACAGGGCCGCCTAATCCAATCACAACTTTTCGCAGGGCACGGTCATTTAAGTCAAGAGCACGCTTCCATACAATCCTTCGCTGGTCAATCCGCAGTTCATTGCCTTGCTGCAGATGGTTATCAATTAATGCTGCCAGAGCATTGTTCGCTGTCGTTATCGCGTGGAGGTCGCCAGTGAAATGCAAATTGATGTCTTCCATCGGAAGTACTTGGGCATAGCCGCCCCCGGTTGCTCCTCCTTTAATTCCCATTGTTGGGCCAAGTGAAGGTTCGCGCAAAGCGATCATCGCCTTTTTGCCGATCTTGTTAAAAGCATCAGCAAGCCCGACAGTCACCGTTGATTTCCCTTCCCCGGCCGGAGTAGGATTTATCGAGGTTACCAGAATGATTTTCCCATTTTCTTTTGTTTTCAATTTATTTAGTGTATCATAGGATAGCTTTGCTTTATATTTCCCATATAATTCAATATCATCTTCAGTTAAACCTATTTTTTCTGCGATTTCACGAATCGGTTTCAGTTTTGCCATCTGGGCAATTTCAATGTCTGACTTAAATTCTGTTTTAATTTCCATGTCACTTTCCCCCTGAAAACATTCGAATAGTTATCCCCATTATTGTAACACCGGAATGCGCTTTCTAAGAGAAAAATATTCACTTTTTTTGTAGAAAAGGGGCGGAGCTGCGCTAACTAATATAGAAATGCCAACTTAATTTTTAGCAAGATACATGTTTAGCCTTGTAAATTTTTTTAGCTTGGCTCCGCTCACACCGCCTTATTTTGTTGGTTTTGTTTTTAAATGAGACCTATTTCCATGTTAGGGTTGGGAGTAAAAACTTATAAAAGTTTTCTAAAATCAAAGTTTACATCATTGCTGACTAAATGATTGGTAGTTATAATAGAAATAATTGAAAATTGAAACGAAGGGGGATACGCGATTGCCAATAAAAATTCCGAAGCTTCTTCCTGCACGGGAAATACTTGAAGCTGAAAATATTTTTGTTATGGATGAAGACCGTGCCAACCGACAGGATATAAGGCCTTTAAATATTTTAATTTTAAACTTAATGCCTGAAAAAGAAAAAACGGAAGCACAGCTTCTCAGGCTTTTGGGAAATACGCCTCTGCAAGTAAACATAACCTTTTTGAAGACTGCAACTCATAAATCGAAAAATACGAGTGCCTTGCATCTGGAACAGTTTTACAAGACCTTTTCGGACATAAAGGAAAGGAAATTCGACGGAATGATCATAACAGGGGCACCGGTTGAACTCCTTCCTTTTGAAGAGGTGGATTATTGGGAAGAGTTAAAGGAAATCATGGATTGGTCGGTTGACTGTGTGACTTCCACCTTACATATTTGCTGGGGTGCACAGGCTGCTTTATACTATCACTTTGGAATCGGTAAATTTGAACTTCCGAGAAAATGTTCCGGAGTCTTCAAACATAAGGTTTTAGATAGAACGGAAAAGCTGTTAAGAGGCTTCGATGACGTATTCGTCGCTCCTCATTCCCGCTATACGGACGTTTCGATAGAGGAAATCATGAATTCGGACAACATTAAATTACTTTCTGTATCAGACGAAGCAGGGCCATTTATTATGAGTGCAAATAACGGCAAGCAAATTATGATAACCGGGCACCTTGAGTATGATGCCGAGACGCTGAGCCAAGAATACCGCCGCGATATTAAAAAGGGACTTGATATTCATGTGCCTGAAAACTATTTCCCGAACGATGATCCATCATTGCCGCCAGTTAACCGATGGCGTTCCCATGCACATCTATTATTCTCCAACTGGCTAAATTACTACGTCTACCAAGAAACACCTTATGAATGGGACTAACAAAATCAGGCGTGAGAGAAAGTCTTGCGCCTGTTTTTTATTTTTAGTACCTTCCATTCTTTAATTTTATACAAGTTATAAAACTTTCTAATTTCCTTTACAATTCATGAACATTTCTTCATATTTCCTATACAAAAACATGATATTCTGAAAAAAAAAGTAATCACTAGGGGGATTTCACTTGAAGCGTCCATCCGCTCTCATTCTTACTGCCCGTTACGGAAGTGGTCATTTACAGGCAGCAAAAGTACTTGCTCAAGAATTAAACAGGAAAGGTTTTGAATCGGTCGTTTCCGATTTATTCGGTGAATCTTATCCTGCTTTTACAAATTTAACACAAACTTTACTTCTAAAAAGTTTTACATATGGACCTTCCTTCTATAAATGGTTTTATTATGGAACAAATAAGCTCCATTCAAAAGGACTTGTCCAATTCTCCAAATATTTAGGGCGCAAACGTTTATTGGAGCTGATCGCTCTATATAACCCGGCATTTGTCATCACAACTTTTCCGCTTCATACAGCACCTTTTTTCATCAAAAAATCAAAATCTTCCATCCCGGTTTATACCGTCATTACGGATTATTGTGCTCATCCTTATTGGACCAATCCTTTAATAGACCATTATTTTGTTGCATCAAAATCTGTTAAGTTGTCACTGCTCGCCAAAAATATAGAAGAACAACGCATCACAGTCAGCGGAATTCCTATTCGCTCCTCTTTTGAGATGGATTTTAACAGGAAAATGGTTTATCGAAAATACAAAATTTCTTCTCATAAAAAGGTCATTACTATTCTTGCGGGCGCTGATGGAGTTTTGAAAAATGTGAAGGAGCTTTGTGAAACTCTTTTACAAAATCCCGCCTACCAGGTTTTAGTGGTTTGCGGAAGAAATGAAAAATTATACGAAAAGCTTTCCCCGCTCGTTTTACGTTTTCCAGATTCTATCCGTCTGTTTCAATATGTCGAAGAAATCCATGAAATTTTTATCGTTTCTGATTGTTTAGTGACAAAGCCCGGCGGACTTACTTTGACGGAATCAGCCGCATTACAGATCCCATTAATCCTTTACAAACCGGTACCGGGGCAGGAAGCGGAAAATGCAAAATATTTTGCAGAGAAGGGTGCCGCCCTCATTTCCTATTCAAATAAAGAAACATTCGATCATATACAAAGGCTTTTCCAGGATGAAACACTCGCTACAAAAATGAAAAACTCTCTAAATGAAATTTACCAGCCATTTTCCGCGAAAACCATTGCTGATTTTGCCATTAAGCAAATAGAGGAAAATTACGTAATAACACTATAATAGAAAAACACGACAAAAAGAGGCAAACCTTGTGGTTGCCTCCTATTTTGTTACGATTGCTGCGAATAGTAAATTTCCTCAAACGGCTGAACCACCACAAAGCCGTTTCCTGAAAATTTCATTTGAATCGATTCTCCGCTTCCTCTTCCAAGGAATGTTTTAAACGAAATATCTGTCACAAACTCAGGCACAAGTGTTCCCGACCATGCGACCGTTGCGTTTGGGTCGGTATAAACCGGATTATCAGGAGTAACCAACAGAGTCAAAGGTTCGTAGTGGGACGTAATAGCGACCATCCCCCGGCCTTCAAGGCGGACGTTAAATAACCCTCCAGAGAGCATTCCTGCGACTCTTTTCATTAGTTTAATATCCCAATTAATGGTGGGCTCAAATGCTAATAGGTCGTTGCCATTAACAAAAATCGATTCGTCCTGCAAATATAATATTGAAATTTTCTTTCCTTGATCCGCAACATACAGCTTGCCGTTTCCGGTTGCTTTCATTAACGAAGTACCTTCACCGGTTAATGCTTTTTTGAACATTTTTCCAAGGCCATGTTCAAAAATTCCTTCCCGTTCAAACTTTATGTTTCCCCGGTAGGAAACCATTGCTCCCGCTTTTGCCCAAATTTGACCGTTAACATTAATTTCTAACATTCTTGGTGTTTCAAGTTCAAATACGCCTTCCCCTTTATCCTGCTGCTTCGTTTCGTTAACAAAATCATCGATCGAATACCTGCTCACTATCGATTCACCCTTTCTATATTTGGTTTATCTCACCTTCTTCTTTGTATTTTAATACGTATTGCCGGCTCAATAGTTTCATTTACGATAATTTCAATAAAAATATTCTTATTCCTTTTTGATTTTCAAATACTATTAGTTTTAAAAATATTAGAGAAAACGAAAAGGCTGGCTCATAACTAAGGGTCAGACCCCTCCGATCGAGGGAGTCAGACCCTTAATGAGTCAGCCTCTTCTAATTTTCGTTCAATTTTTGAATTGCTCTTAATGCTTCAATTCTGCTTTCGTCTTCTTCGAAATATTGGACCAGGTCGCCGATTCGGTCAATTGCGTCCCAGCTAAGATGGTGTTCAATTCCTTCTACATCTTGGTAAATGTGTTCTTCTTTCACACCGATGATACGTAATAACTGTTCCAGAAGCTCATGTCTATATACAAGGCGCTTTCCGATTTTTTTCCCTTTAGGCGTTAAAACAAGCCCTCTATATTTTTCATATACAAGATATTCATCTTTATCAAGTTTTTGAATCATTTTCGTGACTGAGGAGGAATGAACGGACAGCGCTTCGGCAATATCCGAAACTCTTGCGTATCCTTTTTCTTCAATTAATATATAAATTTGTTCAATATAATCCTCCATACTTGGTGTCGGCATTCCGTACCCTCCCATTATTAAACGATAATCAATAAAAGTTTACTATATATACATAAACAAGGCAATCCAGCTTTCTATTCCAGGTCCTTTCCTTTAGCCTTCGACGGTAAACGTAAAGCGGGATTGTTTCCATTGCTGTAATTCAGGCAAAAGAGATTTTTCGTTAAACACAATATTGTTATCGTTATCAATTATCAAAATGGTAGAAGCTCTTGTTCCGTATGTGCTGCTTTTGATAAAAATCGGTGATAACATTTTCTCCCACTCTCTCCCAATCCCGGTGTCCGGCAGCTCTTCTTCCGGCGCTTCTTCTGAGTCGGACAATATTGACAACAAAAGTGCTTCATCAATTATATTATTACTTATTGCTTGTGTTAGTTCTTCTTTCCCTTTTTTGATTTTTGGCCATGGCGTATCCAGCACGGCGTTGCTGAGACCGTGGATACCCGGTTCAACTTTACTGATTTCGTTAAGGATCGGTGAATAATAATAAAGTGATTCAGTATCCCCAACCAGCAAGTTAAAGCCATTGTATAGTCCGCGATCTTGCTGTACTATTTCGAGATATTCCTTCGGTTTATCTGTACCGGTTAGAAAGTCACTAACGAGAAAACCGCGTGATTTGGCGTCCGAACGGTCATGACCTGGAGCGCGGTAATTTGTAATCGCAGCGAAGCGCCCGGTCCGGGTAACTCCCATCCACGTTCCACCTTTCTCCAAATCGCGCCCTGCCAGTACAGAAGGATGATCATCCCAGAATGCCGCAGGAGCGGTTGGACGTTCGTAAAACTCATCCCGGTTGGCAGCCAAAATGAGTGGGTAATCAGGATGTACACGATAAGCAAATAAAATGAGACACACGTTATTAACCCCCAATATGAACTAGACAAATATAATGCAGCAGTAAAGTAAAACCATTTGAAAACGCCTCAATAAAGATATTTTGAACAAGATTAACATTGTTAATCATATTCATCGCTAAATTATATCCAATAACTATTGGTATATCAAAATATAAAGAGTTATTTAACTGGGTCTGGTTTTTGTGGAAAAGGGGCGAAGATACGCAAATAAAAATAGAAATGCTAACTTATCTTTAGCGAGAAACTTTTTTAGCTTTCAGTCATAATAAACAAAGGGTCAGACCCCTCAAGTTCAGAGGGGGTCTGACCCTTATGAGTCAGCCTCTCATTTTTATTCAAACAGAAATTTTATCTTATTTTCCGACCACTCTAACTTTGCATCAAACGTCTTCTCACCTTTTTTGAATCCTTTAATCAGTTCAGTTTTTCCGTCTTTAAGAAATTTCTTTATATTAGCCTGTGTTATCGTCTTGCCTAAAATCTTCTTAGAAATCGTAAAGTCACACTTTGTCGCAGAATAATTTGAGCAGCCATAAAAAGTTCCTTTGTCAATTACATCCCCCTCACACTTCTTACATTTTCCTACTTTTATTCCTATTGTTGTTTTCTTTTTACCTGTTTTCTGTTTCTTGAATTCCGCTAAATCATATCCTTCAAACTTCCAAGTTTTACTTTGTTTTTTTGCATCTTCAATTAACTTAATTGCCAGCTTTTTCGCCTGTTCCATAAATTCTTTTGGAGATGCCTTACCTTCTCCTATTTCATGCAAACGCTGCTCCCATTTAGCTGTCATTTCTGGGGAAGCCAATATACTTTCGCCTATAGACTCAATCAGCAGTTTTCCTTTATTCGTGGCAAACACTTGGTTTTTCTTTACCTCAATGTATTTTCGATCCTTCAAAACGCCGATAATTCCTGCACGCGTTGCCTCTGTTCCTAACCCTTCGGTTTGATTTAACACTTTGACAAGTTCCTCATCTTCCAAATGTTTACCGGCCGTTTTCATTAATGTAATAAGCTGGCCTTCTGTATATCGTTTAGGTGGTTGCGTCTTTCCTTCTTTGACGATTACTTTTTGAACAATTCCTTGTTCTCCTTCTTGCAAGGATGGCAAATCTTGTTCATCGTCTTCATTGCTCTTTTCATTTTGCTCACCATAAATCACTTTACGCCAGCCTTCTTGTATCTGCTCTTTTCCTTTAGAGATAAAAGCAGCCCTGCCCATTACTAATGTGTGAATGGTTGTATAATCAAAAATTGCTTTATCATAATGCGCAGCAATTAAACGCTCTACAATCAAGTTATAGATATTTTGCTCGTCACTATATAATTTTGCCGGGTTTGTCACCTGTTCCGTCGGTATAATGGCATAATGATCTGTGACTTTTTTTTCATTAACGTAGCGTTTATTATTCATAATCGAATCAACAGGCAGAGGGAAAAATTTATTATATTGATCTAACTGGCTTAATTTTTGAAGAATTTCTGGAAACATTGCTGCTTCTTCTTTTGTTACAAAATTTGAGTCGCTTCGGGGATAGGAAATAATTCCCTTTAAATATAATTTTTGCGCAATATCCAGTGTTTTTTGCGGAGGGTATTTAAACATCTTATTTGCTGTTGCCTGTAAAGATGATAAATTAAAGAAATATGGGGGTTGAAACTCTTTTCGTTCTTTCTCAACCGATTGGATTTCTGCCGGCTTCCCTTCACAAAACTGAGCAATCTTTTCAGCCATTTCTTTTTCTTTCAATCGCGTTTCTCCATCTTTATGCCACTTGCCCATATATCGTTTTCCATTCATATGAAAAGTGGCGGCCACTTCCCAAAAAAGTTCTGATTTAAAGTTTTCAATTTCTTTTTCCCTTTTTACAATAAGCGCAAGTGTCGGCGTTTGAACACGTCCTGTCGAAAACACATCAGAAATGCCTTTTTGGTGTAGCAGAAGTGTATAAGCACGCGAAGCATTCATTCCGACAAGCCAATCTGCACACGCTCTGCTGAGCGCTTCATAATAAATGTTTCTCGTTTGCGATTCATCCAATAAATTTTCAAATCCTTTTATTACAGCCTTTGGGGTTAAGGAAGAAATCCAAAGACGCTTCATTTTTTTATTATTTTTGCACTGGGAAAGGATAATCCTGATAATCGCTTCTCCTTCCCTCTCCGCGTCGCCCCCGATAATAATTTCAGAAACATCCTTTCGATGAACAAGTTCTTTTATAATTTTAAACTGTTTCCACTTCGCCTTTAATACACGATGTTGAAAACGATCCGGGATAATGGGCAGCGTTTCCAGCGACCATTTCTTCCACTTTTGATCATAATCTTCCGGTGGAACCAGCTCACATAAATGGCCAATTGCCCAAGTCAATAACGCGCCGTTAGGAAAAATATGATTGGGTGCTATTTCTAAATAACCATCCTTTTTCTTAAAAGAGAAAGGAGCTGCCAATTTTAAACCTTGATCAGGCTTTTCTGCAATAATTAACTTCATATAAATCTCCTAAGCTCATAAACTTTCCAGGGTCCGGCCCTTTGCTATAGAGTCAGCCCCATAAACTGCATCGCCGTTGAAATGGCGAGCTTCGGATTCCCTGTTCAAAGGGAATATATGTTCCTATTTATATTTTACCATAATACAATAAAAATTGAACAAGATATTTTCAGCTTTATCCAATAAAGCGTTCTATCATTTCCCCATTGAAATGAGAGAGGATTTCCACACACTTACCTAATAAACGAATAACATGAAAAGCACTTACTATTATTATTGAACGTAAAAAGAACCAACACCTAAACGGTATTGGCTCCAAACCTTTTATCTACAGTTTTTTAGAGGCTTTCGGAATCGGCAGAACCTTTCCCGGGTTTAAAATATTTAACGGATCAAGGGTTTGTTTAATGCGGGTCATAATATTAACAGCAGAACCGTGTTCCTGTATCTGGTATTTTCTTTTCCCAACTCCAACCCCGTGTTCGCCGGTACATGTTCCTCCCCGGCTCAATGCATATTCCACCAATCTGGCATTAAACTTTTCCGCTCGGGACATTTCGCCGGCATCTTCCGGATTAAACATCACTAAAGCATGATAATTTCCATCCCCAATGTGGCCGAGCAGCGCCCCGTCCAATCCTGATTCATCCAGCTCGTGCCTCGCTAGTTTCACTGCATCTGCAAGTTCAGTTAGTGGGACACAAACATCTGTAGCCATCATCTTTTTACCTGGTGAACCATGGAGGAAAGCATATGCGAGATTGTGGCGGGCTTCCCATAATTGGGCACGTGCTTTCGTCTCTGTCTCAAACGCCCACTCACTGCATTCTTCCTGTACGGCCAGTTCCTTTGCGAGTTCAACGTCCTGTACAAGACCTGCTTTATTCCCGTGGAACTCTAAGAACAGTGTAGGCTCTTCCTTGTAGTCTCTGTCAAACTGCCGGTTTATCTGACGAATCGAGCGTGCATCGACCAGTTCTACCCTGGCGACAGGGATGCCGGCTCCAAGAATGGAGACAGCCGTATTTACCGCCTGTTCTACAGTCGGAAAGGAAGCTCGTGCCGCCACAATTTCCTCGGGAATTCCATGCACCCGCAGCACCAGTTCGGTAAAAATACCGAGCGTACCTTCTGAACCTACGAACAAACCAGTCAAGTTATATCCGGAAGACGATTTAGCCGAAAGTCCGCCGGTGCGGATGATCTCCCCGTCTGCTAAGACTACTTCAAGATCTCTCACTTGATCCCGCATGACACCATAACGGACCGA
Source organism: Bacillus methanolicus (assembly GCF_028888695.1). NCBI lineage: Bacteria > Bacillati > Bacillota > Bacilli > Caryophanales > Bacillaceae > Bacillus > Bacillus methanolicus. Next base: position 1,627,118 of record NZ_PNFF01000001.1, read on the forward strand.
AGTCGTTCCGCTTGCATTCGTTGCTGCCATTCCTCCTAACGTAGCGTCTGCTCCAGGGTCTACCGGGAAGAATAGCCCGTATTTTTTCAGCTCCTTATTGACTTGTGAACGTGTAACACCCGGCTGGACTCTGACAAGAAAATCCCTTGGCCGCACTTCTAATACTTTGTTCATTCGTTGAAAATCGAGGGAGATTCCCCCTTGATAAGGAATGACGTGCCCTTCCAGGCTAGTTCCCAAACCAAATGGGACAACCGGAACTTTATTCGTGCAGGCAAATTTCATCACCTTGCTTACATCCTCCGTTGATTCAGGAAAAACAACAACATCAGGAAGATGAGGCGTATGGTATGATTCATCTTTGCTGTGCTGCTCTAAAATTGTTTCATTAACCGTTACCTGGTCTTTTGATAATATTTTTTGCAATTCCTCATGCAAATTCATATGTACCGTCCTCCAATGACTCCTGTCTCTCTTCTATCATTATCTTAGCCTGCGATCCAAGGAAAGACAATACAAATTCTAAATATTCAGACTTAAGGGTTTCCGCATTTAGAAAGATTTTTTTAAAAAATAGCCAACCGGAAAATCCGGCTGACTATACTAGCCTTTTATGTATTTTTCGATCAAATGTCCTGTTATACCGCCAATAACTCCTAAAAGAAGTCCGTTAAAAACAGGACTAATAAAAACTTCAAAAAATCGGACGTCAGCAAGGAAATGGGGATGGCAAGCGACACCAATATTCATACCAATTACTAATCCAAAACAAAATCCAGTTAAATCTGTTTTCTTGGGAGGCTCTTTCCCTTTTCTCTGATAATTATGGATGATCGCTTTGTTATAGGCTTGCCACATTGAAAAACCATAAATAGACGGATAAAAAATTCCCCATTGATAACTAACAACATCATGAGCCATTTGGAACTTACCATGAAAAGAATGAAGAATCGACACATTCAATTTAGATAGCACATTGACCATACCTTCACACAACAAAAGCACCGTTCCAAAAATATATTGTTCGTTATAGAACTGACCAAAACCGCACATCATTACTGACCATAATAAAGCTGCAATTGGAGATTTATACTCATGAAGTTTTCTGGCTTCCATTGTTGAACCTTTCTAAACATCAAGTAATAATTAAGGGGGTAATATTATTTCCTATTAATAGAAAATAATACCAATGACAGCGGTTTAATTACTGTCAAATTGTACGTTTTTATAAAAAATTGGCAAAAAAAAAATGAACTCCCCCAGCTGCATTTAGCTTTGATGTGGGGTGGAGTTCACTGATAATTTTTTAGAAATAATTCCTTTTCGAGGTGTGAATAAGAAAACAGCAAAGAAGATCAGCCCATTTACTGTTGCCATACTGCCTGATATCGAAACATCCAGCCAGCTGGCCGCATAATAGCCCGTAATTGCAGAAAACACGCCAATGACCGCACTGAGAACAAGCATGACGCTAAGCTTATCGGTTAAAAGGTATGCGGATGCGCCCGGGGCAATCAGCATCGCCACAACAAGAATGGCGCCGACACTGTCAAACGATGCAACTGTTGTTACAGAAACCATTCCCATTAACAAATAGTGAATCAATAGAACCGGAATACCAATCGCAGCTGCCATTTGCGGATCAAATGTTGTAATTTTAAGTTCTTTATAAAATAAGAGAATAAAGATAAGATTAATGATGAAAACTGTTCCCAGCATAAGAAATGCCTTAGGCACTTCGGGAAGAAAGCCGATCTTCACCACGTCCCATGGTACAAAAGTAATTTCTCCCATAAGCGCATGGTCGACATCTAAATGGACATTATCGGCAAAAATTGTGATAAGAATGACACCGACTGCAAACAAAAATGTAAACACAACACCGATTGAAGCGTCCTCTTGAATTCCGCTGCTGTGTAAAAGCTGAACAAAAAATGCCGTTAACAACCCGACTGCTGCAGCCCCGATCAACATATAAAACCCGTTCATACTCTGGCTGACTAAAAAAGCCGTGACAATCCCCAGCAATACAGTATGGCTGATCGCGTCTGCCAGCATGGCCAGTTTTCGCAAAATGAGGAAGCAGCCAGTGATGCCGCAATTTACTCCGACAAGAGATCCGACAATTAGAATCCACAATTCATAGTTCATGAGATTCCCTGCCCTTCAAGTGGAGTTCTTTCCTTATTTGCCTGTTATACATCATCATTTTTATCCCTTTTGTTACAAGCCCTCTTTCCGGAGCAAACAGCATCGAAATAAGGAAAAGAATTGTTGCTGTAACGACGATGAATGGTCCTGTCGGCAAGCCTTCTCCAAGAGTGCTCATAATTGTGCCTGAAATTCCTGATAATGCCCCAAAAAATCCTGAGATCACAATCATTTTTCCAAGCGAATTCGTCCAGTAACGGGCCGCAATTGCAGGGGTAATCAGCATGGATGCCATTAAGATAACGCCGACCGCTTGAATTCCGACTACAACAGCAGCAACTAAAAGGGATAAAAAGGTAAAGTTTAGAAACCTTGTCGGGAGTCCAAGTCCTTTTGCAAAATCAGGATCGAATGTTAAAACTTTTAATTCTTTAAAAAGAAGAGTTGTCACGATGATTAAGACTGCTGCAGCTCCGGTCATCAGCATGACATCATTTCCTGTTAATGATGCCGCCTGGCCGAAAATAAAATCGTCAAGACCGCTTTTATTGCCTGAACCTGTTTGTGATACTTTTGTTAGAAGCACAATCCCGAAACCAAAAAATACCGAAAGAACGAGACAAATTGCTGTATCTTCTTTTAAGATCGTGCTTGAAGTTATGATTTGAATACAATATGCTGCCAAAAGCCCGGAAATCGTTGCCCCAATCAGCAAGGCTGTCATCGATTTTTCTCCAGTAAGCAGGAATGCTATGCAGATTCCCGGTAAAGCTGCGTGAGCCACTGCATCGCCTACTAAACTTTGCTTTCTCAGTAGAGCAAAGCTTCCAAGTACACCGCTGGCAATGCCAAGAAGCATTGTTCCAAGAAGAACCCATTGCATATTGGCATCAGAAAGAATCATAGCGATTATGTCTTTCATCTTCTCACCTCACTTTTGTTCAGCTATTAGCTTATCTTTTTCAAGGAAGGCTAATCTTCCCCCATATGTTCGATGAAGATTTTCTAACGTAAAGACTTCCTCCGTCGGGCCAGCTGCAATTGTTCTCATATTCAAAAGCATCACCCAGTCGAAATATTCCTTGACGGTTTGCAAGTCGTGATGAACGACTAGCACTGTTTTTCCTTGTTTTTTTAATTCATTTAACAGTGCGATGATCGCCTTTTCTGTCGCTGCGTCAACTCCGGCAAATGGTTCATCCATAAAATAAATTTTTGCGTCCTGAAGAAGCGCCCTCGCCAAAAACACTCTTTGCTGCTGTCCTCCGGAAAGCTGGCTTATTTGCCGGTCTTCATAATTCTCCATTCCAACTTTTCTTAAACATTCTCTTGCGAGAGAAATGTCTTTTTTTCCGGGCCTTTTAAACCATCCTATATATCCATAGCGGCCCATTAACACGACATCGAGAACATTTGTTGGAAAATCCCAATCGACCGAACCGCGCTGAGGAACATACCCGACAAGTCTGTCTTTCGGACGGTATTGTTTTCCATAAATTTCAATTTCACCTGAAATCTTTGGAATTAGCCCGAGTGTTGCTTTAATGAAAGTAGATTTCCCGGCTCCATTAGGACCGATAATGCCAATAAGTTTCCCGTCCGGAGCTTCAAAGTTAACATCCTTTAAAACCGTTTTCTTTTGATAGGCAACTGTTAAGTTCTTTACTTTTAGAGGCTTCATCCCTATTCCTCTCCTTATTTAAGTGTGTCCACAATGGTTTTGATATTATGGCGGTACATGCCGATATATGTTCCTTCTTGTGTTCCTTCTTCTCCCATTGCATCAGAATATAGCTCTCCGCCGATTTTAACGGTATGACCTTTTTTCTTGGCCCCTTCAATGACGGCATTTATCGATCTTTCTGAAATACTCGATTCCACGAAAACAGCTTTAATATTGCGCTCGACAAGTGTATTCACAAGCTTTTGAACATCACTTAGTCCATACTCCGCATCAGTGCTCAATCCTTGCAAACCCATTACTTCCATATTATAAGCTGCACCAAAATAGCCGAATGCGTCATGGGCAGTAACCAAAACCCGTTGTTCGGCAGGTATTTTTGCCATTTCTTCATTTGCAAACGCATGTAATTCATCAAGTTTTTTAAAATAAGTTTCAGCATTTTTCTCATAGAAGGATTTATTTTCCGGATCTGCTTTTATTAATCCGTCCTTTACGGCTTCCAACGCTTGTTTCCAAAGACTGATGTCAAACCAAACGTGGGGGTCGATCGCTTTTTTATCAGCCGCATTTTTTAATAAATCTTTTTCATCTATGCGCTCAGCAATCGCATATGTCGGAATTTTGCCGTTCATTTTTTCAAAAATTTCAAGCATTTTCCCTTCAAGGTGAAGGCCGTTGTAAAATATAATGTCCGCTTCCTGAAGTTTCTTTATATCGCCCTGGGTGGCTTTATATAAATGAGGATCTGTACCAGGACCCATCAGGCTTTGCACCTTCACTTTATCTCCGCCGATATTTCTTACGGCATCTGCAATTTGGCCGGTTGTTACAGTTACTGTCAGTTTTTTCCCATCTTCAGAATGTTCCGGCGTATTTTCCGAACAGCCGGCCAATAAGAAAAGGGCAGCCATTAACAACATGGCAAACATCTTTTTCATTGTCTTCACCTCTTTTGTAAATTTGAGATTTTGGCACATTTCTAACATATGCCTAGCATTTTAACTTTGTTCATTCTTTTTTTACTAATCCTAAAAAGTTTCCTATAGTAAACATTTTAGTGTAATGAAAACTTTTGTCAATAAAAAATCTGAAAACAAAAAAAAATCGGCCTAAGCCGATTTTAATTGATTGTCTTATCTAGTTGTAAGACTCGATCGATCCATTATTCTGGATGTACCATTTATCATTTGAAACGATTGCGACAATCGTCAAGATGAGGGAAGGGATTTTTTCGACCCGAAACACTGCAACTTCAAGCTGTTTATGAAAGATAAGAAAAGAGTCTCCATGTGAAAAACTATGCAGAACGGCACCCATTGTAAGCAAGGAATTGACAATTGATTCCCGCTCCTCTGTTTCGATCATAATGTGAGGAGAGAAATTTACAATCCAATCTTCATTTCCTATTGAAAATCGGTACATTTCCTCACCCTTTGTTTTGTTGGAGATATTAATAAAAGATATGAGCAAAACATGTTTTTATGTATTGCAAATTTTTTTAAAATTAGTTGTGTTTTCGTAAAAAAATTCTCACAATTATTGACGTTTTATACTGTTTTCGTGTATATTAAAGACATCATTTGGCTGAATAATTTCCGTCTCCGGAATATATTCTGTCGTATGATATTATTTTACATGGACACGTTTTTGTGTCTCGAAGGTTTAGGAGGAAAGTGTAATATGCAAAACGGTAAAGTAAAATGGTTCAACAACGAAAAAGGTTATGGATTTATTGAAGTTGAAGGCGGAGACGATGTATTCGTTCATTTCAGCGCAATTCAAGGCGAAGGTTTCAAAAGCCTAGAAGAAGGCCAGGAAGTTTCTTTTGAAATCGTTGAAGGAAACCGCGGACCTCAAGCTGCGAATGTTGTAAAACTTTAATTCAAATAAATAATAGGCCGGTGTTTAATCGCCTGCCTTTTTTTAATACCTCAAATACAAATCATGACAGTTTCTTGCCAACGGCTTTAATTTTTTCTCCTACCGTGCATTGTGTGATGCAAAACCGATGAGCATACCTTTTTCCTTTTTCTTTTCGATGGTGTTTATGTAAAAAACAATCTTTGCAGTAATAGTTCATCAGTTCTTCCACTTCTGCAAACAATGCTTCACGATCCAATTCTTTCACGCCCTTCAACCCCAAATCTAAAGTATTTGCATTTTACTGTTTATCATTTTTCCTTCTAAAGCCTGGCTTGCCAGCTTATCGGCTTCTTTGTTTTCTTTTCGGGAAACAACGGTATAACGAGGTTCAAGTCCAAGCTCTTTCAGCTTGTTTTCGATTCGATCAAGCCATTTATTTAAAACATCCTCATAACAAGGCCATTCCCCTTCAAGCTGCTTCAAAACTCCTTGAGAATCACCGATAAACTGGCAAGGGAGATGGTGAACACCAAGCTCTTCTAGAATTGTTAACGTAAAATAGAGCGCCGCGTATTCGGCTTCATTGTTTGTTTCCATCTCATCAAACAATTGATTTGCGCGGATTCGATATTTTTTCTTGCCTTGCTTATAATAAATAACTGCTCCAAGACCGGCCTGATTCAATTCTTTATGAAAACCCCCATCAAAATAGACGACAACATCATGTGGTTCTTCTTCAATTTGGGCAGTTAATTTTTTCATTTCCTTCATCGTCCATGATGACCCGAGTTCATCATAAAAAACTAATTCTGATGCTTTTCCTGATTTTTCAATCTCTTCTCCGGCCTTTATTGCGAGATCTCCATCCAGCAAATCAGAAATAAACAAGATCATTTCCTTACTTTTTAATTTATATTTCCATTCCAATTGAAATTTCATTTTTTTTCAGCCCTTTTTCTGATCTTTTATTATACAATATTGTTGTATAGAAGGTTCATTTACTCACTTTATATTTTTACCGCGACCCTTATATGATACACTTATTTATATTTTTTGAAAATTATTGGAGGAGTTATTTTGATTGAAGTTTATATTGACGGAGCAAGTGCCGGCACCCCCGGGCCAAGCGGAGCCGGAATATTTATTAAAGCGGACGGGAATGTAGAAAGATACTCAATTCCGCTCGGATTGATGACTAATCATGAAGCAGAATTCCATGCATTTATTAAGGCGATGGAAATATGTATTGAAAAAGGATATAGAACGGTTTCTTTTCGAACGGATTCTGAATTAGTCAACAGAGCGATCGAAAAAGAATTTGTAAAAAACAAAACTTTCGCACCTTTATTAGAAAAATCATTAAAGCTCTCTGAACAATTTGATTTATTTTTTATGAAATGGATCCCGAGCAGCGAAAACAAAACGGCTGATCAATTGGCACGGATGGCTGTTCGAAAAAATAGCTGGAAGGAAGCTTGATCGTACTATGAAAAAAACTTTATTTGCTGATGTCAGCCTCCTCTTCGTTGCTTTCATTTGGGGAGCCACTTTCGTCCTTGTACAGAATGCCATTTCTTTTTTAGAGCCTTTTTCATTTAATGGAATCCGTTTTTTTGCAGCTGCGGTTCTGTTAGGAGGCTGGCTGCTATTATTTGAAAGAAAACAAATTCGCTATTTTAATCGAAAAATGCTGTTATCAGGAATGTTATTAGGCATTTTATTGTTTATCGGTTATGCATTTCAAACAGTCGGTCTCCTCTATACATCTTCATCTAAGGCCGGATTCATTACCGGATTAAATGTCGTAATGGTTCCAATGTTTGCGATGTTCCTGCTAAAACAGCGGCCAGGCATAAATGCTGCTATCGGTGTTTTCATCGCCATTGCCGGCTTGTATTTGCTTACGATGACGGACACCGCAAAACTAAATATCGGTGATGGTTTTGTTTTTATTTGTGCGATCGGATTTGCTCTTCACATTATTTTTACAGGAAAGTTTAGCAATCAATACCCATCTTTGCTGCTCACAGTTGTGCAAATATCAACGGTGTCCATTTTGTCGTCCATTTTTGCATTTGGATTGGAACATTGGCAAAATGCCTTTCGTCCTGATGTCGTGCTATCAGGAAAAGTGCTTGCTGCACTGATTATCACTTCTGTTTTTGCAACGGCCCTTGCATTTTTTGCGCAAACGAATTTTCAAAAATTCACAACGCCAACGAGAGTCGCACTTATTTTTGCCATGGAACCGGTTTTTGCCGCTGTTACAGGATTTATCTGGGCAGGAGAACGCTTGTCATACTCTGCGATCACCGGTTGTATCCTTATCTTTTCAGGCATGGTGTTTGCGGAGCTTCCAGTGAAAAAGGGTTTGTTTTTTGGTAAGTTTAAGCGGAAACACGTTGCATAAATAAGATGAGTAATGCCGGACTATGGCCGGGTTCTTTTTTTGTTCATAACTTGGAATGAAAGCATATAAATGAGATCGACGGCTTAAAAGTTGGATCGAAGGCTCATATATTGAAAAAAAGGCTCATTTCCCGTGGCGAAGGCTCATTTATTCAAATAAGGGATCATTTCTAGTAACGAAGGCTCATATCTTGAAATAAAAGCTCATAACCTTATCTTGATCAGATTAAGTCCGTATAATTGTGTAAAAAGAAAAAGGGTCAAATTAATCCCTTTTGGTTACAATGTTTTAATGCCTACATAAAACATTGAAAAGGAGATTTAATTATGACCCAATTACAGTTTACCCTAAATATGGACCTTTTAAAAGATTCGGTCATGAATTCAAATATTGATGCGGTAGTTAAATCAACCATTGTTTTAGTCTTGAATGAGTACATGGAAAAAGAGCGTGATGAGTATTTACAGGCTAAGGCTTATGAGCGCACCTCCGAACGCCAAGACTACCGAAATGGCTACTATGACCGTGACTTTATTGTAAGTATTGGAAAGATTAAATTAAGAGTTCCCCGTACACGTAATGGTGACTTTTCACCATCTGTTTTTGAACGCTATGCGCGTGTGGACCAAACCTTTGTCTTATCCATGCTCGAGATGGTTGTAAATGGAGTGTCTACACGCAAAGTGACGAATGTTGTAGAACAATTATGCGGGGAAAAAGTTTCGAAATCCTTTGTTTCATCCTTGACAGAAAAGCTTGATCCAGTTGTCAAACAATGGGCAAACCGACCGTTAAATGTCCAATATTACTCTTATATTTTTGTAGATGCCATGTATATCAAAGTGCGTGAACACCATAAAGTCGTCTCTAAAGCGGTGTATATTGCGACCGGCATTAACCAGGACCAAAAAAGGGAAGTGATCGGTTTTAAAATCGATCATAAAGAAAGCTATGAAGCATGGCGGGAATTTTTGAGTGAGTTAAAGTCAAGGGGGTTGCAATCCCCCAAGCTGGTGATTTCAGATGCCCATAAAGGATTAAAGAAAGCGATAGAAAAGGAATTTATCGGAACATCATGGCAGCGTTGTACCGTTCATTTCAAACGAAATATCATCGAAGCATTGCCTAAAAAAGGCATGGGAGAGGTCATTGTCGATTTAAAAAGGATATTCGAAGCCGTTACGGTAGAAGATGCCCGTTTCTTTCGCAATGTGTTCTTTAAGAGCTATGAAGAGAATCCGAAACTTGAAAAGGCACTGGAGATATTAGATGAGGGCTTTGAAGACGCCATCCAATATTTAAGTCATCCCGCAAAATGGCATCGCTTAATCCGTAGCACCAACTCTCTGGAACGATTAAATCAGGAAGTTCGCCGTCGTGAAAGGGTGATCCGCATATTTCCAAATACGCAGTCTGCCTATCGGCTGATTGGAGCTGTCTTAATGGATTATGATGAGGAACAAGCCAAGAAAAAAAGCATTTTTGCGAAAAACGAGAATGTCCCGCGCGAGCGCGAAATTTAATTTGATTGGAAGGGGGTACCCCCTTCCAATCAAATTAAATAAATAGGCTAAAACCTTGTAATTAGTATTTTACACAATATTAAGGACTTGACTCTTGATTTGATCATGTTTCAGAGCAAGTAATCCGCGCTTCTATGAGGAAAAAATGCTCGTTTTACGATAAATCGCAAAGGGGCTCGCCTAAAGGTGATCCCTAAAAGGGCAGCCCCTCATTTCAACCAGTTCATATCGCAATCAAATGATTTTCCTTCACAAATTGAATCGCTTCGTGTCGGGTTTTAATTTTGTTTGCGGTTAATGTCTCAAGTAAAGAGATATAGAAACTTCCGTCAAATTCCTTTTGCGCTTTTAAGGTTAGTTCGATTGCCGTGTTCGTCAGTTCATCAGATGCATTTGTATAATTTTTCCCAAAATAAATAAACCCAACGGCATCCTCCCGAATTCGAAAGCCTTTTGTTTGCAAATAGTGCAAATAATCTTCCACTGTCCGCACTGACTTTTCCATTCCTATCCCCCGGATCTGTAATTTTCCCTTTCTAATTTTACTTTATATTTCGACAAGTTTCTATCGTTTTTTTGTGGAAAGGAGCGAGCTGCAACATTCATGTTTAGCTTTGCAAAATATTTAGAGCCTTTATTCGCTCACAACACCTTATCTTGTTGGTTATCTTTTTCAAATGAACCTATTTCCATTATTAGGATGGGACATTTAATACTTATGCTTGTTTTTTGTCAAAAAATAGCCGATTGTGCCGACAAGAACTCCGAGGAGTGCACCTCCTATTACTTCTTCCGGTTTATGGCCAAGCATTTCTTTCAACCTTTTTGGTGATTTTTCTTCAAATTTTACACTTTCATCTTTATTGATTTTTTCAATTAATTCCCCAAGGTCATTTACTTTCAGCGTCAGCTCGCCAGTCTGGCGCCTAATTCCTTGTGCGTCATACATAACAATTAATCCATAAATTAGGGACAGAGCAAAATCGATCGTCGGCACGCCTCTTATTAATGCAATAAACGTGGTTAATGACGAAACTCCTGCCGAATGGGAACTTGGCATACCGCCCGTTTGAAAAAAGAGCTCCGGCTTCCATACTTTGTTTTTTACAAAATAAATAGGAATTTTTAACACCTGAGCCAGCCCAATGCTGAGCAATGCAATATAAACCCCTTTATTCATACCTTCACCTCGTTGTTAGTTTGAAAAAAGCCGTGTGAAATTATTCTTGTTGGATATGCTAAAGGTAATGTCCATTATTTTGGGGCAAGTTGAAATGATTACCAATTCATGACATAAAAGTTTGGAGGTACCTTTCAATGAAAAAACACAACAGAAACAGAGGAACAAAAGCACCTGGAGTAACCCCTCAAGGGTATGGGCAAGACGCAGAGTTTGCTGCAGAACCGAAAAGCAAATTAGAAAACGCCGCCAAAAAGAAAAATACAAAATAGATGAAACAATGCAGGCAGCAGAATGTTAGCGATTTTCCTGCAAATAAAAAGACCGGGCATCCGTGAACAGTGCCCAGTAAAGTGGATCATTCACGAAAACCCGGTCTTTTTTTTTTTAATATATTGGAATGAAAGCTCTAAATGTGATCGACGGCTCATAAATTTATATGGAGACACATTTTACGCAACGAAGGCTGATAAATCGAATTAAAGGCTCATATGTCAAAATAACAGCTCAAAAATCCCAACGAAGGCTCATATATTTTATTAAGCATATTCTTTTTCAATCTCTAAATACCTGTGCAGCCCTTTAAATTCAAGTTCGGCAAATTTTCCAATCACTTTTTGCCGGTCGATTTGAAATAATGCATCTTCGAGGCTGCAAGACACCGGTGCATCACACTTTATTTCGGCAAGCTTTCTGCTTAAGTGCAGCATTTCAAGGTCCTGTTCGATTTTTGTTCTCTGTGCTTTTGACAACTTCTCAATATTAGTAACGATGCCTTCAACATTTTGAAATTGCTGCACAAGCTTTATAGCTGTTTTCTCGCCGATGCCTCTTACTCCCGGATAATTATCACTAGAGTCTCCCATCAATGCTTTGATATCAATCATCTGTTGTGGCTGAATGCCTTTTTCCTCAAAAAATGACTCTTTTGTATAAACATGATAATTTCCGAAACCTTTTTTTAACAGCGCGACTGAAATATTTTCGTCAATCAGCTGCAATAGATCCTGATCCCCGGTAAGAATCAGAACATCCGCATCTTGACAGTTTTGTTTTGCAAGCGTTCCAATACAGTCATCCGCTTCAAAACCTTCAAGTCCGATATTTGGCACATCAAAAGATTCCACGATCTCTTTCACAAGGTCAAATTGAGGTAGCAATTCAACCGGAGGCTCTGAACGGTTCGCCTTATACCCTTCAAAAAGCTCCGTACGAAATGTTTTGCTACCCATATCCCAACAAACTGCCACGTGGGTCGGAGGAAATTGATTCACCGCTGTAAAAAAATGTTTAATAAATCCATATACGCCGTTCGTTGGGATTCCTTTCGAATTTATCATAAATTGACCGCTAACGGCTGTTGCATAAAACGAACGAAATAATAGCGCCATGCCGTCTACCAGCATGAATAATGGCTTTTTCATTTGTATACTTTGTCCCTCCGATTGTAAAGTCACAATTCTCATTATAGCATGGGACAACAGGAAATTGTTCTTATAAAGCCATTAAAAGCCTCTTTCCTTCTTTCGTTTTTCCATCAGTTTTTTCACATGTTCTTTCGGAGTCCAGCAGTTAAATTGATAATTTGGCTGCGTTTCATATCCGAGTCTTTTACAATGATATTCCATCCTCTTCTCTTTCCCCGCTCTTTCGGCGTGAAAATGGATACAAGTTGCACATGCGTGAAATGGATTCATTCGCTCTCTCCCGCCTTCACCTGTAAAAGCTCCCAAAGCCAATTATTTAATAAGCCCGTCAAATTCGTACCTTTATGAAGCTTTTTCGAGTATTCAATCAATATTTCTTTCTGTTTCTCTAAATAATCTAACATTTCCTTGACTTCTAAGTATGGAAGAAGCGTTTTTTCTTGTTTCGCTTTTACGAGAATGGAATATTGATTGTATAAAACATCCTTTTCCATTTCCGGTTGAGAAAGAAAATTCAGCAATTCGTTGGATACCTTGTTTTTCTCGTAAAGCCTCAAGGCGATTAAAAAAGCTTTAATCGCCTGAAGCAGCTGTTTTTGTCTTTTGTCATCGTAATTCTCTTTATTCTTAACATCTTTTACATTTCTCGACATTACCTGCATGTAATGCATAAACAAAGAATACGGCGAGTAGCCTGTTTCAATCATATATTGCAACGTTTCCCGGAATGTGTGTTTATTGACATACACGACCGGGGAATACGCCCATTCAAACAGACTCGGATTTGATTTTCTCAAAAGCTGCATTGCTTTAAAAATATCCCAGCCATGGATATCAAACTGATCAGTCAAATCAAGCACATCTTTCGGTGGATCAATGGAAAGATACTTTTTAATATTTTTAAACCGATAGATAAAGCGAATATCAAAGTCTGAATCATCGGAATGAGTTCCCCACGCACGGCTTCCCGCTTCACACGCAAAAAGGATCTCTATTTCATAGCGTTTTTCCAATTCGTTCAGCCAATCATTCATTTGACCCAACCTTTATGAATTAAGAATTTAATTGTTTTTCAATTTCTTTTAATTGATCAATCGGAATTCCTTCGCCAAGAGCAGTCATCAATCCGTTGTAGTATTCTTCCGTCTGCTCTGCTAAATTGTGCAGCAGACTGTCAAAGTGAAGGCTCAGAAGCTTCATATAATGTTCCTTCACACGGCTGTTTTCTGCTTGTAAATACTTTTCGGCAGGTTCTTGAAGGATTCCTTCCAACTCTTCTGCCAGAAAGCGCTTTTCATTTTTTTCGAAAAAAGATTTCAAATTCTTTACTTGGCCTAAAGCTTTTTTGAACATGCCTCTGTCAAGTTCTTTAAAAGCATTGTAAAACTCAATTCCGGTAAACTCCTGCGATTCAAACTGCGAGAACGCAATTCCTTCTTCGCTCTTGGCTGCCAATTCTTGTGTAAGGGCAGAATAGAAGTTTTTAAGAATTTTCGTGATGAACGCCTCAACTCTTAACGATGTCGCTCTCATTTCCTGAGCAAAATCAAATCCGATGCTTTCAAGCAATTCTTCCAAGGAAGTTTGAAGAGCCTTCTTTATATTTCTGCCATCATCTTTTAGCACTGCCGGGTTAAAGGCTTCTTTGAAAAAATCGCCGAACCGGAAAAACACCCTTTGTTTAATGTAAAATATTAATTCATCCGCCTCTTGGATCAGCTGATTTTTCAAGAAGTCAGGAGCTTGTGATTGAATAAAAGCCAGCATTCGCTCTTTTTCCGCTTTCACTGTTTCGTATTTTTGTTTTTTTACCGATTCGTCTTCCATTGCGGATGAAATAAGCCCGCGAAGAAGGTCAGAAGCGCGGACAAGATCTGCTTCGGCTGAAGATTCAGCAATTTTCATTAAATCTCCTGAAATAAAGGAATAGAAAGCCTTTTCAAAAACGTTTATTCGAGATTCTTCAGTCTCAAGCTGCATTGTTTTTTCTTTCAAAGCGAGCAAGCTTGAAACCGGGAACAAATTCGGACGGCGAATACCGTACTGTACAAGATGATCTTGTACGTACTCCATAACAGAAGCCATTTCCTCCTCGTTATTGGCAAGGTCAATCGCATTGACAATAAAAAACATTTTATCAAGTTCAAATGTCTCTTTCACCCGGCCCAATTGGATGAGGAATTCCCGGTCTGCTTTTGAGAAAGCATGGTTATAGTAAGTGACAAACAAAATGGCATCCGAATTTTTAATATAGTTAAAAGCGACTCCGGTATGGCGTGCATTGATGGAATCAGCGCCGGGCGTATCCACCAAAGTAATCCCTGCTCTTGTTAACGGACTATCAATGAAAACCTCAATCTCTTCAACAAAACACGATTTTTCTTCATTGGCAACAAATTCGCGAAATTCTTTCAAATCTGTTTGCACTGTTTCGCCGAGACGGTTTTGAAAAAGTTCAAAACCTTTGTAAAAAGCGGACAGAAAAGCAAAATGCATTTTTCCGGAAGCATCCGAAACAGCTTCTTTTCCAACTATTTTTTGTATCGAAGCCATTCCTTCATGAAAATCTTTCACTTCGTATCCAAAGAAATGCAACGACCGCTGAACTTCTTCAAAAAGCGCGGAGGAATCTTTTAATTTGACGATCACAGTTCCATGCGAATGGTTTTTGTCAACTGGCCTAATTTTATTGATTGCAGCCGTTGTCGGGTTTGGCGAAACCGGGAGCAAATCTGTTCCAATTAAGGCATTGGCAAACGAAGATTTCCCGGCGCTGAATGCACCGAACAAAGCAACGGTAAATTGCCGGTTTTCAAGGCGCTCCGCTTTGCGAAGAAGCTCTTCACTCATTTTCTTCATACCGGGTATAGAACTGATTTTCTCCCCAGTAAACCGGAGTTTTCTTGCTAATTTTTCAAACTTGGCATCAGAAAGCGTTTCCAGGTTCCCTTGTTGATTATTATCATCGGAATCCCCTTTATCCCAGGCACTCCATCTCTTTTTGTTCGGCTCAAAAGAATCATCTATCACATCTGTAATAATTTCAAACTCTTCCTCCTCAAATGAAAAAAGAGAAAGAATGGTATCATAATCCACATTTATTTCATTGCTGCCTGTTAAAATCCCTTCCATGGCAAAACGGGCAGACATCTGCTTTTCCTGTATTGAATCTAAAATTCTTTTCGCGTCAACAAATTTTTGCCATTGATTGAATTCTGCTTGCAGCTTACTTTTTGCGTCAACATTTTTCTCTAGCAGAAAGTTGCTAAAACTTTCGATTAAAGGAAGGACTTCTTGCTTCGCTGCTTTTTTCAATAACTCAGCAACTTCATTTGTATAATTTAAAACATATTCCCCTGACAGCCTCGCCCCTGGTTTTACGGCCGACTTTAATAAATCGATCGGGAATGGGACCGCAAAGTTTTGGGCTCTTGCGGCAAGCTCCGGATGAAAAACTCCTTCGCTCTTTAAAGCATTCAAAATCAGTTCGCGCAAATGCCATTCCAGCTGGGTCTTTACCTTTTCAGAAAGGTCGCTGTAAAATTGTTCAAGCCGTTCATTCCGGGCCTCTTCCGTCTTTTGTTTCGTAAAAAACAAGCCAACTTTAAAATCCGGCTGGAGGGACTCCAAATATTTTTCGGCAAGCTCTCTCGTCTGGAAAGGCATAAGATACGCATTTTTTAATATATTGTCTGTTTCAGTTAGCAGGCGTTCTTTCGTATTGGAAGCAACTGAATCGATTTCATCCAATTGCTGTTTGATCTCTTCAAGTTTTTCGACTACATTGTTTTGTTCGTCTTCCGTCAACCCGTTTAAGATTTGCTTGTTGGCCTCGATCTCTTCTTCATCACGAGCTGCCAAATACGCATAGTGATCATCGGCAAGTTTTTTTAGTGAATGGAAAATAGTTACCGGTAAAAGTTCATGCCTTTTTGAGATTTTTTCCTTTATCAAATCTTGAAGCATTGGAAATTGGTTCCCGGTATATTCTCTGTTTTTTAAGCTTGTATAAAAAATTCCTGCAGGTTTCACACCCCAAGAAGCAAACGATGCTTGCACACTTTCCTTGAAAGTTGTGAAACTTAATTCTTCTTCTCTATGTTTGTCGATTTGATTAATGACCAAATAGATTTCTTTCCCTGCATCTGAAAGCGCTTTTGTAAATAAAAAATTCAATTCGGATTGAACATGATTGTAATCCATCACATAAAAGATAATATCTGCCAAATGAAGGGCAGATTCGGTCGCAATTCGGTGTGCATCATCTGTAGAATCAATCCCGGGAGTATCCATAACTACCGTGTCTTCAGGGAAATTCGCTTTAGAATGACTGATGACAATGGAATGGATTTCATCCCCATTTTTTGCATACGTTTTCATTTTTTCTAAATCGTAAGGAGCCGGATATAGCCGAGGTTTGCCGTGTTTAAAATAAACCTTCGCATAATCCTTTCCTGATTTAATTTTTACAACATTAGCGCTCGTCGGAATCGGACTCGATGGAAGCAGATTTTCACCGATTAACGCATTGATCATGCTTGATTTTCCAGCCGAGAAATGGCCACAGAATCCTATAGAAAATTCTTTTTCTTTCCATTTTCTTGCAAGTTGCTTTACTTTTTGCTCATTTTCAAGGTCATTATTTTTTTTGAAAAATGTATATAAGGCAGTGATTTTTTCGATGAGCGGCTGATCTTGCTGAATCATTGTCTTAATCATAAATCAAATACCCCTTATTTCAACATTTCAATATTGATTCCATTGTAAACGATTTTTTTATATTTTCATACAAGTCTTTGTAGATTTTCTATCTAACAGTTTATAACAAAACAGCCCGGGAGGTTCCCCGGGCAGTGAGCATAGCAAAAAAGATCTTATTTTGTTGACTGGGCAGGTTTGGTTACATTTTGAAGAACATATTTCATAACAAATCCATAAACAACAACAGTAGAAACAACAAATAGAGAAACCATATGTAACACCATCCTTGGAGAATGATAGTGAGAATAACTTTCAAATTCAATTAGAATTTTATCATGAACGATAATCATTTTCAATATGAAGGTTTATTTTTTCACAATTTATTAACATTATTTGGAACGAATCGATTTTTCTTTTTAAAAGAAAGTTCGTATTCCGTAAATTTCGTAAGCGCTTTCTCTTCCACGGGTATTCGAATCGATAAGACGAAAATATTTAACAATGAAAAAAGGATCGCAGTAAAAAAAGCATGAAACATTAGCGGAATAATGATAAATTCGAGCGCCACTACCAAATAGTTTGGATGCTTTAAATATCTATAAGGTCCTTTTTTTACGACTGATGCTCCCGGCAGGACAAGAATTTTTGTGTTCCAGTATCTCCCGAGTGATAACAGCGCCCATATGCGAATGGCCTGTGCAGCAAGAAAAGCAACTAATAACAATGGCCAAAGAGGCGAGATGTCTTTATGAAAAGATTGGACCTCTGTTATTAATACGAAGAAGAATAGAATATGTACAAACACGATTATTGGATAATGTTTTTGGCCGAATTCAACAGCTCCTTGACTTTTCATCCACTTTTCATTTTGTTTCGCCACTATTAATTCGAGTATTCGTTGAATAATGATCACTGAAATGAATAGCCAGAATGCCATTATACCCACCTCATTAATAGTAATTCAGAGCTGAATCCGGGCCCAAGAGCGGCAGCCAAGCCTATTTCACCTTTATTCGCTTTTTCCATAATCCTCCGTAACACATATATGATGGTTGCTGAAGACATATTCCCATATTCCTTTAATATTTCGAGAGAATCTTTAATCATGTTTTCAGGAAGGTTGAGTTCTTTTACATACGCTTCCAGCACCTTTTTGCCTCCGGGATGGGCAATGAAATGATCAATGTCATTTAAGCAGATATTCCACTCACGGGTCAGTTTTTCTACATTTGGTTTTAGCCAAGTCTCTATCTTCGTTGGAATATCTTTTGAAAACACAACAAACAGCCCATCATTTTTGACATCCCACCCCATTACATCAAGAGTGTTTTTCATTGTCGACGATTGAGTGGCAAAAATGTTTGGAGATGAAGCCCGCTTTTGATATTTCAAAGTATCAGACTCACTGCCGCAAACGACAGCACAAGCTACGCCGTCAGCAAACAAGGAAGTACCGATTAAATTGCTTTTGGAACGGTCGTTTCTTTGAAATGTTAAACTGCATAATTCAATTGATAAAACAAGAACCTTTGCTTTCGGAAAAGCAAGGCAGTATTCAAAAGCCCTAGATAATCCGGCAGCTCCTCCGGCACACCCTAATCCAAAGATCGGTATCCTTTTCGTGAATGAGGAAAATGGAAGGATATTCATTATTCTTGATTCGATACTCGGTGTTGCAAGACCGGTTGTCGAAACAGTAATGATCGCATCAATTTCTTCATAAGGGATTTCTTCTTTTAAAAAAGTAGAATTTGTTAAACATTTCGTTATTGCTTCCGCACCTAATTTTACAGCTTCCTCAACAAAAGCATTATTTTTTTCCTCGAATGTCCTGTTATTCTTGAACCATTCCAGCTCTTTTACAAAATGGCGCTTTTCAATCTGTCCGTTTTGAAACGCTTTTAATAGCCTCTCAATGTCCTTGAACGAATCTGAAAAAAGTTCACCCGCAAATTCCATCGCTTGATGCTGTTCAATAACGAAAGGCGGAATCGCTTCTGCTGCAGACAAAATGATCGGCATTATTACATACTCTCCTTTAAATTCATGTAAAGTTACTTTTTCCATTTAAGTAAAGAGTATGCAAACAAACACACGAACACACGAGAAGAACTTCGATTTATGTAGAGAAAAAAAAAGCTTCCCCCATTCGGAGGAAGCAATTCGTTTTGAAGGAGTTGTTGTGCAATCTTATTATATACTTTGCACGACAAAATATCACTCTCAATCATTTCCAGTAAAATTCGAACGTGACTGTTTATTAATGAAGAAAAACATCGGATAAACCGATGCCGTCTTTATTGATTTTTTTCATTATGTTTTTGGACTTCGATCCAGATTGAGTTTGACGCTAACAAACCGCATGTTGTACAAATTTGCTTTTCATTGTATAAACGGCGGCAGCGATCACAATAATACTTTTTCATTCTTTGTTCACTCTTCCCCTGCTAGCCAATCTTTCTTTAGTTTATTTAAAGCGAATCGGGATTGTGACAAAGAACACCTTTTCCGAAAAAATAATCTTACAATTTTGTTTGCTGGCGGGCGATGGTTTTATTTCGTTCTCCGCCATCTGCCAATTCTTCAGAGAATTCATGGCCCTCCCGCTGATTCTTGCCGGCTATGTTTGATTCACGGATGGTATTCGATGGAAAATTATTGTTAGGTGCAGCTTCCTCATTCCAATTTCCCAAGGCAAACCCTCCTTTTTTAGTTTTGTGCTAGTATTCGTCCGTTTCCGTCATTTCATTCTTGTTTAAAAAAAGAGCCTGGATTCCTCCAAACTCTTTTAAAAAGGATGTTGTTTTTTATGAAGCTTTCTGTCCACTGATTTGTCCTGAAAACTGTACCGGTTTTCTGATCGGCAAAAAGTTAAATACAATATTTAAGAAAATCGCTGTTAAACTGCCGGCTACAATTCCGTTGTCCGTCAAAATACGAATGCTTTCAGGCATTTTCGCAAACAAATCCGGCACGGCTGTAACACCCAGTCCCATTCCGACTGAGCAAGCAATAATAAGCAAATTCTCCTGTGACGCAAAATCAACCTTGCTTAGCATTTTGATGCCGTAAGCCATGACCATGCCAAACATTGCCACCATGGCACCGCCGAGTACAGCCGATGGAATGACGGTTGTGAGCGCGCCAATTTTTGGAACAAGTCCTAGGACAACAAGAAAAGCACCTGTTGTATAAATCACTTGTTTTCCTTTCACCCCGGACAGCTGAACGAGACCGACATTTTGGGAATAGGTTGTGTAAGGAAAAGCATTAAACAATGCACCGAGAATAATCGCAAGGCCTTCAGCACGGTAGCCATTTGCAAGATCCTTCTCAGATAATTGACGATTACAAATATCGCCTAAAGCAAAATAAACTCCGGTAGATTCAACCAAGCTCACAATCGCAACTAAAATCATCGTTAAAATTGCCGTCAATTCAAACGTAGGCATACCAAAGTAAAACGGTTTTGCCATATGGAACCATGAAGCCTCTCCGACTGCTGAAAAATCTACTTTTCCCATGAAGAATGCAACTGACGTTCCAGCCAACAGCCCGAGCAAGATGGAAATCGAACGAATAAAACCGGTAAAAAAGCGATAAATAGCAATAATAAAAAGCAATGTCCCAAATGCCAGTGCAATATTAGAGAGTGACCCGAAATCTTGGCTGCCCTGTCCCCCGGCCATATTGTTCATAGCAACCGGGATCAGCGTGATTCCAATAATGGTTACAACCGATCCTGTAACAACAGGCGGAAAAAATTTCACAAGCTTGCCGAAAAATTGAGAAATTAAGACAACAAATATTCCGGAAACTAAGATTGAACCATAAATCGCTGAAATTCCGTATTGGCTGCCGATGGCAATCATCGGTCCAACCGCCGTGAATGTACAGCCTAAAACAACCGGTAAACCGATCCCGAAAAATTTATTTTTCCAAACTTGAAGAATCGTCGCAATCCCGCACATTAAAATATCTATGGAAACTAAATAAGTTAATTGTTCACTTGTCAGTCCTAATGCC